>DATBBW010000001.1:0-21134 GCA_036270795.1 Gemmatimonadales bacterium
GGAGCGCGGCGTGGGCCGCGAGCGTCGCGGCGGCGCTCGCGACGAACCGGCGGCGCGCGGCGCGACGCTGCGAGGCGACTATGTGACCGACCATGGAGCTGCGCTCGGTGAGAGGTGTTCCAACGATGGGGCCCGCGCGTGGCGCCGCCCGCACAGCGGTGTGACAAACCGATGACGGCGGGGTTAGGAAGTCGCCGCGGGGGCCGCCGCGGGGAGCGTCACCGTGACCGTCGTCCCCCGTCCGGGGCGGCTCGCGGCGTCGATGCGGCCGCCGTGGGCCTCGGCGATCCACTTGCAGATGGCGAGGCCGAGCCCCGCGCCGGTCCGCTCGCCGGTGCGCGTGCGCGCGGAGTCGGCGCGCCAAAAGCGATCGAAGATGAGCGGCAGGTCGCCGGGCGCGATGCCGATCCCCGTGTCCGCGACAGTCAGCGTCACCCGTCCGTCCGCGCGCCCGAGCTCCATGCGGACACTGCCGCCCGCCGGCGTGTATTTCACCGCATTGGTGAGGAGGTTCAGGATCAGCTCGCGCATCCGGCTCGCGTCCACGGGCACGATCACCGGGTCCGGTGGGGTCGTCACCTCCATGGTCACCCCGGCCTGTTCGGCGAGCAGCTCGCCCGTCTCGCGCGTCTCCTCGACGATCGTCCGCAGATCGACCGGCTCGCGATGCAGCGGCGCGCTCCCCTCGTCGGCGCGGGCGAGGGTGAGGAGCGCGTCGACGAGCTCCGTCATGCGCTTGATCTCCTGCAACGTCTCCTCGAGCGTCGCCAGGGTGTCCTGCGGAACGTTGGGGGTCGTGAGGGCGCGCTCCACCCCGGCGCGCAGCACGGTGAGCGGGGTCTTGAGCTCGTGGCTCGCGTCGGCGGTAAAGCGCCGCAGGGCCGCGAAGCTCCGTTCCAGCCGCGTCATCATCTGGTTCAGCGTCTCCGCCAGCCGTCCCAGCTCGTCCTTGACCATGGGTTCGGCCAGTCGCCGGTGCAGGCTCTTGCCGTCGCTGATCTCGCGGACTTCCGTGATGATCTGGTCCACGGGATCGAGCGCGCGCCGCGAGATCCAAGACCCGACGAGCCAGGCCGCGACGAGGCCGAGGGGCAGGATCAGCGCGAACGTCGCCACGAGCTGGCGCGGACCGAGCTCCGCTGAGCGCACGTTGGCCCCCGCGAGGATCGCGCCAAACTGGGGCCCCGCGTCCGGAAGGCGGTGTACGACGGAGTGGATCCGGGGCCCGTCAGGGCCGAGCCGCACCGTGCTCGAGGCCGACGCGGCAGGCGGCGCCACGGCCAGCTGCCGCAGCTGCTCGACCTCCTGATAGGTGAGGGCCCGGGCATCGGGTGACGCGAACAGGAGGTTGCCGTCGCGCGCGGTAATGATGAGGAAGTCGGGCACCGCCTCGAGCAGCGCCGCGACGTCGGGAATGAGCACGGTCCGGCCCGCGGTGTCGGCCCGCACGAGCACGCCCCGGGCGCGATAGCTCTCGGCCAAGATCCCCGCGGTCAGCGTCGCTTCCGACTGGATGCGCTGGTCGAGGTCTTGGTAGGAGGCGCTCCGCCGGTCCAGATACAGCAGGGCGGAGAACGCGGCCAGGGTGAGGGCGAGCGCGGCCGCGTACCAAGCGGTGAGCTGCGCGCGGAGGGTCCGCACGACACGCCTTCACGACGTACCCGACGCCGCGCACCGTGTGGATCAACTTCGGCTCCCGCCCGTGATCGATCTTCTTGCGCAGCCGCGTGATCACGACGTCCACGATGTTCGTGCCGGGGTCGAAATGGTAGTCCCAGGCGTATTCGGTGATGAGAGTGCGTGGCATCACCCGCCCCGGGTGGCGCATCAGGTATTCCAGCACCGCGTACTCCTTGGGCGTGAGCTCGATCCGGGCGTCGCCCCGCCGCACCTCGCGGCTCCCGGTGTCGAGCGTCAAATCGGCCACCCGGAGCACGGGCGGGGCGATGGCCTTGGGACGGCGTCCCAGCGCCTCGACCCGGGCGAGCAGTTCCTCGAGCGAGAACGGCTTGGTGACGTAGTCGTCCGCGCCCATCTTGAGCGCTTGAACCTTGAAGTCCACGGCGTCCTGGGCTGTCAGGACCAGGACCGGGACGCCGTTGCCGCGGTCGCGCAGCGTCCGCAGCACGTCGAGCCCGGACAGCTGGGGCAGCCGCAGGTCGAGCACCACGAGGTCGTAGTGCCCGCCCGCCGACAGCCGGAGACCCTCGGCCCCATCCCCGATCAGGTCCGCGTGGTTGCCCGCTTCGGCAAGGCCGCGTTGCACGTACTGTCCCACCGTCTTGTCGTCTTCGATGACGAGGATCTTCATCCGAGCGGGAGGTACACCTTGAAGTTCGAGCCGACGCCCACCTGGGACTCGACCTCGATGCGCCCTCGGTGCTCGGCGACGATGGCGTAGCAGATGGAGAGGCCGAGGCCCGTGCCACGGCCCTGCGGCTTCGTCGTGAAGAACGGCTCGAAGATCTTGGGCAGGTCCTCGCCCTTGATCCCGGTCCCGGTGTCGATGAACTCGAGCAGGATCTCGTCCGCGCGCTCGGGGTTGATGCGGCTCCGCACCGTGAGCGTGCCGCGCGACTCCATCGCGTCCATGGCGTTGAGCATCAGGGCCATGAAGCTCTGGATCAGCCGCTCCTGGTCTGCCAGCAGCAGGGGCAGGCCGGGCGTGAGCTCGCGGGCGACGGTGAGCCGTTTGAAGCGCGCGTGGTGTTTGAGCAGGAACAGCGTGTGCTCGACCACGGCGTTCACGTCCCCGCGCTTCTTCTCGCCGCTCTTGGGGCGCGAGAAATCGAGCAACGTCTCGACGATGCGGCGGCAGCGCTGCAGCTCGGTGTCGATGATCTTCAGGTATTCGTCGTACGCGTGGCGCTCCCCCGGCGGCAGCGTTGCGCCCCGCAGCGACAGGGCTTCGCAGCACGCAAGGATGGTGGCGAGCGGGTTGTTGATCTCGTGCATCACGCCGGCCGCCAGCTGGCCCACGGCGGCGAGCTTTTGGGTCTCCGCGAGGCGGTGCTGCGCCTGGTGCCACTCGGTGATGTCCTCGCCGATGGTGATGACGTGCGAGATGGTGCGGCCGTCCTGCCGCATCGGGATCTTGGTGATGCGGTAATGGCGGGTCTCCCCGCTCGCGCCCGATTCCATCTCGACTTGTTGGAGCTCGCCGCTATCGAACACCCGGTCGAATTCCCGTTTCAAGAGCTCGCGCGGCTGGCGGTCCAGCACGTCGAAGATCTCGCGCCCCATCGCTTCGTCGCGCGACACACCCTGCGTCCCCGCCTCCCGCTTGCGGTTCCAGGCGCGGATGTGGTACGCGCGGTCGATGACGTACAGCCCGACGGGCAGCGAGTCGATGATCTGGGCGGCGAAGCTGCGTTGCGCTTCCATCTCGTGGGTGCGCAGGGCGACCTCGGAGGCGAGGTCCTGGGACAGCTCGGTCGCCGCGAGCAGCGGGGCGAGGATGCGCGCCACGACGACCAGCACATCGTGCGCGACGGCCTCGTAGCGTCCGGTGGGGATGATCACTTCGAGCACCCCGAGCGGGGCCTCGTCGTGCAGCAGCGGCAGGCGCATGATCGCGCCGCCCGGAATCCCTTCGCGCTCGATCCCGCGGCGCACCCAGTCGGCCACGGGCGGCGTGTAGCCCGGGAGCTCGGCTTCGTCGCCGGACGTGGTTACGGGGGTGTAGCGCGAGCCGTCGGGAGTGCGGAGCCAGAGCCGGCAGCGGCGTAGGTTGAGGCCGCGGCGCAGGGCGGTGACGACGCCGTGCAGGGCCTCCCCCGACGCGAGCCCGGCCTGGAGCACCGATGCCACCTCGGCGATGACCCGGATACCCGGATGCTCGGTATCGAGGGAAGGCACGACCATCGGTCGCTAACCTAGGGACGGCGCTAGCGGCGCGCCAGCGGCGCCTCGAACCGGATCCCGAGGAACGGTCGCACCACGGTGACTTGGCCGAAGAACACCGTCGGTCCGAACAGCAGCGCGAACTGCGAGCCGTTGGGGTCGCCGTAGCGGAGCCCCGGCAAGAACGACGCGGCGCCCCAGTGCGAGCCCACATCAGCGAGCGGCGTATTCCCGGCGAGGTAGCCCGTGCCCTCGAGCGTCAGATCGAGCCCCACCCGGGCCGTGCTCGTCTCCGACCCGACGTCCGCCAGGTGAGCCATCGGCGTGCGTGCCGAGAGGGAGGCGCCGAACAGGACGCCGCGCGTGCCGGCATAGATCGCCCCCTGGTCGCTAAACTCACCCAGTCGGCCCGTCAGCGCGACGACGGTGAAGGGCCCACCGCGCACGACCCGGGCGTAGCCGAACTCCAACGCTTGGACCTGCCACCCACCGCCCACGGTGAAGGCGAGCCCACCCGTCAGCCCGCCCGTTTTCCCACCGGACTGCGCGGCAAGCGGCGTAGACAAACCCGCTAGGGCCGCCAACATTGAGACGATGGACCGACGCACGTTCGTACTCCTCACTGGAACGGTTTCCGGCGGCCTGCTGCGCCCGCGGGGGGTCGCGCGCCTCGCGCCGCCGCGCGGGACGAGGGAAGGGACCGGGCGGCTGCGCTTCGAGCTGGACGAGCACCGCCGCTGGACGCTGTGGTACTACGGCGAGGCGCAACCCGTTCCGCTGATTCGCGCCGCGGAGGTCGTCGCCTGGGTGGGCGACGAGCCGCTCACGCTCGCCGACTTGCAAGATAGCACCGTAGGCAGCCGCCGCCCGCCGGGCGGCGAAGCGGTCGTGGTGCGGGGACGCGCGGCGGCCGTCTGGGTCGAGGCCGAGTTCCTGGCGGCCGACGCGGCGGCGACGCCGCTCGCGGCCATCACGGTTACGATCTTCCCCGACCGCAACCTGCCGACCGTGAAGGGCGTGCGCTTCTGTCGCGTTGCAGCCGCGGACGTCCTCCCGGGCGAAGAGCCGCTCGTGGCGCTCCTCAACGGCTACCACTCACGCGCGGCCTGCCGCGTGGTGGCCGTCGCGGAGATCGGGGCGGAGGCCGCCACCAGCCACGGCGCGCTCGGCCTGGGGCGGGGCACGCGCGGGCTCGGGGTGGCGTTCGACGCCGGGGAGCCGGGCGAGGCCCAGGTGCGGGTGTCGCGCGACGGGCTGGAGGCGGTGAGCGACTGGCTGCCCAGCCGCCCGCTCCGTCCCGCAGGCGACGCCGCGCGGATGCGGCTCGCCTATCAGCCCGCAGGCGACGCCCTCGAGGCGCTGCATACGGCCTTCCTCCCCTCGTCCCCGCTCGACCAGGAGCGGCTCGCCCAGGCCGTCGCGCTGGCCGGCTGGAGCTCCGAGCCCGGGCGAGCGGGTGAGGTGACCGAGGCAGACGTCGTCGCCAACCTCGAGTTCTGCGCGGCGCACTTCGATCGACGCTTCTTCCGTCATATCCGGCTGGCCGACGGCTACCAGAAGGCGGCGGGAGACTGGGACACGAACGCCAGGTTCCCGCACGGACACCGCTGGCTCACGGACCAGGTCCATGCCGCCGGGTTCACGGCGGGGTTGTGGGTCGCACCACTCACCGTGGCCGAGCGCTCGGGCATCGCCGCGGCCCATCCCGACTGGCTGCTCCAGGATGGGACCGGGCCGATCGGGGGAGACACCCGGGCGGCGTGGGGCGGCAAGCTGTACACGCTCGACGGAGCGCACCCCAAGGTGCAAGCATGGCTGTTCACGCTGGCGCGTCAGGCGGTGCGCGACTGGGGCTACGACGCCCTCGACATCGACATCCTGCTCCCGGCGATGGGCGGCGCCACCCACTACGGCGGGCTCACCCATGCCGAGGCGTACCGTGCGGGGCTCGCGGCGTTGCGCGACGGGCTCGGCACCGAGGCCTTGCTGCTCGGCACCGGCGCGCCGCTGCAACACGCCGCCGGGCTGGTGAACGGCATGCGCATCGGCCCGGACGTGGGCCCCAGCTGGAGCGCGGTTCAGCCCGCCGCGCGGGCGGCGGCGCTGCGCGGCTTCTACCACCGGGCGACGTGGCTGAACGACCCCGACCGCCTCGTGGTGCGCCCGCCTCTGTCGCTGTCCGAAGCGCGCGCCTGGGCCTCGCTCGTCGCGGTGTCGGGGGGAGTGACGATGTTCTCCGATCACCTCCCGGGGCTCGCGCCTGAGCGCCTGGCGCTGCTCGAGCGCACGCTCCCCGTCGCGCCCGTCGTCGCGCGAGCCGTGGGCGCCATGACGCTGGAGCGCGACCCGGCGCCCGCGATCACGCTGGGCGACGTGGCCTACGCGATCCGGGGGCCATGGCGCTTCCGCACCGGGGACGACCCCCGCTACGGCACGCGCGAGTTCGACGAGGAGGCGTGGGAGACGATCGTCGTGCCGGGGCGCTGGGACGCGGCGGGGCACCGGGACTATGACGGGTTCGGGTGGTACCGGGTCCGGTTTCCGCTCCCCACCCCCACCCTGAGTAGTGGGACGGCGCCGGCGCGCAGCGTCGCGCTCGAGCTCGGGAAGATCGCCGAGGCGGACGAGACCTTCGTGAACGGCGTACGGGTGGGGCAGACGGGCGACTTCCCGCCCACCGCGCGCGGCGAGGGCGATGCCTACCGGCGCTATGCGCTTCCGGCGGAGCTCGTGAACTGGGGCGGCGAGAATGTGCTCGCCGTCCGGGTCTATGCCGGGGGCAGCTCCGGGGGCGGGGGCCTGTGGAGCGTCGAGCGCGAGCGACCGCCCCGCGCCTGGGTGGTGGAGGGCGCGCCGCGGTGGTGGACCGTTATGCTGGTGAACTGGGAGGACGAGCCGCAGCCGCTGGCCCAGCCGCTCGCGGCGCTCGGCATTCCGGGCGCCACATTCGCCGCCTACGACGTATGGCGCGACCGGCCGCTCGCCGATCCCACGGGCACGCTGGCCCTCACGCTCGAGCCCCGCAGCGCGTTCACGGTGGCGTTGCGCCCCACCACCCCGCACCCGCAAGTGATCGGCACGTCGCGTCACGTCGTCCAAGGAGCCGTGGACCTCGCGGACGAGACCTGGGACCCGACGACGCGGGTGCTCCGGGCCCGGTCGGTGAACCTCGATCACCGGGCGTATGCGGTGACGATCGCGGTGCCGGCCGGGCTCCGGCCCGGTGCCTGCCGGGCCGACGTGTCATGCCGAGTCACCCGGCTCGAGAGCGGGCACGTCGTGCTGGAGTGGGCCGCGGGTGGGGATGGCCGGGACCTCCAATGGGAACTCGGCTTCCACGCCACGCCGGGGCCACGCAAGTCGCGTCATTAAGACGCGGCGTCGCATCACCGCGGTGTGCTCAACTCGACTCCGCGCAGGAAGAGCGGCTCCGCCACGAGATACAGGAGGACCATCGGGGCCAGCGCCGCCGCCGCTGCGGCCATCTGGTAGGGCCAGTTCCCCACGTACAGACCGTGGAACGTCGCGAGGCCCACTTCCACCACCCGCATGTCCGTGGAGCGCGTGGCGACGAGCGGCCAGAAAAAGCTCTTCCACTGATCGACCAGCCCCAGCACCACGAGGGCGGCCACGGCCGGCTGTGCGAGCGGCAGCGCGAGGCGCCGGAAGATCGTCCATTCCCCCGCGCCTTCGAGGCGGGCGGCATCCTCGAGGTCGCGCGGGATAGCGCGAAAGAACTGGCGCAGCAGGAAGATCCCCGCCACCGAGACCAGTTCCGTCGAGACGAGCCCCTGGTAGGTGTCGACCCAGCCGAAGGCGTTGATCATCAGGAAGCGGGGGACGAGGAGTACGACGCCCGGCACGACGAGCACCGCCAGGTATCCCAGGAACACGCGGTCGCGGCCGGGAAAGCGGAGCCGGGCGAAGGCGTAGGCGGCCATCGCGCTCGTCAGCACTTGGCCGGCGACCACGGCGAGCGAGACGATGGCCGAATTCAGGAAGAAGCGGTCGAACGGCAGCGTGGTGAGCGCCGCGCTGAGCGTGGCGGGGTCGGCGACCGCCACCGCCAGCATATAGAGGAAGGGCGCCACCATGGCGAGCGCGAGCAGCCCGACGAGCGCTCCCAGGGCGACCCCACTCACGCGCCTACGCATCCGCCCCTCGTCGACCGAGCAGGCGAAACTCGGCCCAAGCCGCCGCACCGAGGACGAGGCACACCACGAGCGCCAAGGCGCTCGTAACGCCGAACTGGCCGTACTCCCACGCCGTCTGATAGATGCGATAGGTCACGACGTCGGTGGTGTGCGAGGGTCCGCCTCCCGTGAGCACGAAGATGGCGGTGAACACTTGGAAGGCGCCGACGATCCCGGTCACGAGCAGGAAGCGCGTCACCGGGCGGAGCAGGGGCAGCGTGATGCGCCGGAAGCGCTGCCACGCGTTGGCGCCGTCCACGCGGGCCGCGTCCAGGTAGGCGCGCGGAATCCCCTGGAGTCCCACCAGGTACACGAGCATTTGATACCCCAGGTGGACCCATGCGCCCACGATCATGAGCGCCCCGAGCGCGGTGCGCGGGTCGCCCAGCCAGTCGAGCGGGCTGAGGTGCGCGGCTGCCACCGCGGTGTTGATCAAGCCCCCGTCGGGACGGTACAGTGCCTGCCACACGAGCGCGATCGCCACACCCGACGCCATGTAAGGCAGGACGAACGCGGTGCGCAGCGCCCGCGCGCCCCAGGCCTGACGGTTCAGGCGCAGGGCGACCGCGAGCGCGAGCACCAGGGATACCGGCACATAGAGCACGTACAGCGCCGCGTTCGCGAGCGAGCGTCCCACGAGCGGGTCCCGGACGAGCCGTGCGTAGTTCGCGAGGCCCACGAACGGGTGCACCGGTTCGGTCACGCTCCAGCGGTGCAGCGAGAGGTAGAGCGCGAACACGAGCGGGGCGCCGGTGAAGACGGCGAGAGGGAGCGCTGACGGCAGCAGGAAGCCCCACCCGGCCAGGGTCTCGCGCAGGTGGCGCGGCGCGGCGCTGGCCCGGGCGCCCCACGCCGCGCCCGTCACGCCGAGCGGCCCGAGCAGGGCGAGCGCCGCGGCGAGGGCGAGGCGCCCGAGCGCGCCCACCTCGGCCGGCGCCGTGCGCAGCTCGGCCCAGTGCCCCGGGGCGAGCCGCACGGCGACGCTGGCGCGCGGCAGCCCCGCCACCTCCCGCCGCTCGGGCGCGGGGCCCCCCGAGTCTCCAGCCACGACTTCCGCGTCGGGCGCGATGACCGCGAGACTGGGGGCGGAGCGGGCGGCGGGGAGCAGGCGCGCGGCTTCCTGCAACAGCAACCGGGTGTCGCCGAGCCACTGGTCGCTCGAGTCGCGGGCGGCGGCCCAGACGTCGGCCGCTGCCACGAGCCCGAGCAACGCGGCCGCGGCGGCGTACCGCCGGATCGCCGCCCGGGTGGCGTCGGGGCTCGCACCCACGGCCTGGGCGGCGAGCCCGCCTGCCACGAGCGCGAACACGAGCACACCGGCGACCCAAGCCGCGCGCGGCCCTTCCGGCAGGTCCGCTTGGGCCGCTACGGCGCCCACGACGTGCCAGCCATCGCGATCGAACAGTGGAGCGAGCGCGCCGTTCCCGGTCCAGCGCACCGCGGGCTGGCGCCGCAAGCCGTCGAGGGTCTCGCTCGCTAGGAGGTCGCCGGTCGCGTGCACCAGCGGGGCCGTCCCGTGGTACACCTCCACGCGGGCGCGGAAGCCGGGGAGCGCCTCGAGCGCGCGCGAGCGGATGAACAGTTGCGGGAGGTCGTAGCCCGAGCCACTGCGCCCCGGGGGAGTGACGAGCGCCAGGTAGGCGGCGGTGGACACGGCACTTCGCTCCGCGAGCGCTCGTTCGTAGTGCGCGCGAGCCAGCGGCGTCTGGGCCACGGCGAGGAGCGCCGTGACGCCGACGGCTACGAGCGCCGCGAGGCGCCAGCGCGCCACCCCGGGTCCCGCGCTCATGCCAGCCGTTCTCCCGCCGCGTCGAACAGATGCAGGTGCTGGCGGTCGAGGTTGACGCCGACCTGATCGCCGGGCCGCAGCGGCGGAATCCCGGGGACGCGCGCGACGAGCGTCTGCCCGCCCACGTCGAGGCGCACCAGGGTATCGGGGCCGAGCGGCTCGACGGCGCGCACCTCCAGCGTGCCGACGCCATGGTCGGCCGCACCGAGACCGACGTGCTCGGGCCGGACGCCGAGGTGGATTTCGCCCTCGTACGACTCGAGCGTCGCCGGCACGACCAGGCCGCCGCAGTCGACGACGCTCGATTTCTGCCCCGCCCCCCTGCCCCGGCCCTTGAGCACGTTCATCCCCGGGTTGCCGACGAAGCGGGCCACGAACACATCGGCGGGCCGGCCGTAGACCTCGGCGGGCGTTCCCACCTGCCGCACCCGGCCCTCGTCCAGCACGGCGATGCGCTGGCCCAGGGTCATCGCCTCCACCTGGTCCTGGGTGACGTAGAGCATCGTGGCGCCGAGGGCGCGCTGCAGGGCGACAAGCTCGGTACGCAACTCGCTGCGTCGCGGTGCATCGAGGGCGGCGAGGGGTTCGTCGAGCAGGAACGCCTGCGGCTGGCGCACGACGGCGCGCCCCAGGGCCACGCGCTGCCGCTCGCCGCCGGAGAGCTCCGCGGGCCGGCGCTCGAGCAGCGCGCCGAGTCCGAGCCGCGCCGCCGCCTCCCCCACGCGCCGCTCGATCTCGGGGGCGGGGACCCGCCGCACCTCGAGGCCGAAGGCGATGTTGGCGCGCACACTCAAGTGCGGATACAGCGCGTACTGTTGGAACACCATCGCCACGTCGCGCACGCCGGGGGGGAGATGGGTCACCTCGCGCTCCCCGATCAGGATGGTGCCGGCATCCGGTTCTTCGAGCCCCGCGATGCAGCGTAGCAGGGTGGTCTTGCCGCTGCCCGACGGCCCGAGCAGTACGAGCAACTCCCCCGCCGCGACCTCGAGCGAGAGATCGTTCAGGGCGGGCTTGGCGCCGGGGTCGTAGCGCTTGGTGATGCGCCGGAGGGTGACCGCGGCCATGCCGAGCTGGGGCGAGCGCGTTACGGAGCGGGGGGGCGCCGGCCGTGAGGGAGGCGGGGGCGTCTTCCGCGCGCCGGCGTCACGCCTCGCATCCCCAACCCCTCAAAGCGTCGCGATCTGGCGGAGCAGCTCGGTGTCGTCGCGTCGCGCTCCGAGCTCCGCTTCGACGTGGCTCCACCGCAGCCGCCCTTGCTTGTCGATCAGAAAGTAGGCGCGGCGCGAGAAGAAGCGGTCGTCGAGCAGCGTCCCGTAACGGCGGCTCACGTCGCGCTTGAAGTCGCTGAGGAGCTCCTGCTTCAGGGCGTACTTCGTCCTGTACTCCTTGAGGGTCGGCACGGAGTCGACGCTGATCGGCAGCACCACGGTGCCGGCGCGCTCGAAGCGCTCGTAATCCTCGCTGAAGGCGCAGTTCTCCTCCGTACAGGTGCTCGTGAACGCGAGCGGGAAGAAGGCGAGCAGTACGTTCTTGCGACCCCGAAACGCCGAGAGCGTCACCTCGGTCCCCGCCGTCGACGGCAGCGTGAAGTCAGGGACCAGGTCGCCGAACTGGGGCCCGGCCGTCGTCACGCGAGGCCGTGGGCGGCGTGGGCCAGGTGGACCAGGGTCGGCGCCTGGAGCACCACCTGCGCGATGAGGTAGACCAGCGCTGCCGTGACGAATCCCGTGACGATCACGCCGCGCACCGTCTCGATCGGCTTCTTGGTCGGCCCGGCGCTGCCGGTGAGCGCGTTCAGCTCCAGCACGGCGATCACGACGAGCAGCAGGACGCCGTAGAGGGCGCGGTTCCCGGCGGCGGGGAGCGTGAAGTGCGACGCCGCGCCCATCAAGAACAGCATCGGGACCGAGAAGACGACGTTGACACGGGACGCGAGGAAGGCGCGGCGCGCGGCACCGGCCGCCGCGGGGTTCGCCTGAGCGCCGCCCGCCGTCGCCACGGCGTTGGCGATGACGATCCGCTGCTTCGGCCAGATGACGAGCCAGACGTTCAGGAACATCACCGTGCCGAACGTCGCCCCGCTCAGGATGGTGAGCCCCCACGGGTCACTCCAACGCGCGCCCCGCAGGAGCAGGATCGCGAGTCCGGAGAGGAACGTGCCCATCGCGCCCCAGCGGAACCACCACAGCGCCCGCGGCACCAGCTTCTGCGTCGCCACGCTCTTGGTCGCGGCGTCCGCCTCCGCCATGAAGGGGCCCTGTACGAAGTTGAAGTAGTAGAGGAGACCGATCCAGGTGATACCGGAGAGAAAGTGAACCCAGCGCAGGAGGAACTGGATTCCGGCGTCAGAAAAGAGCGCCATCGTGCGCCTCCCTGAATGGGGACTCGACGCAACAGCGACCCGACGGTCGGGGAAGATAGGGGCGCTTCAACTGGAATCAAGCGGGAACCTTTCTCCCCGTGCGGCGTTGACGTAACGTTGGACGGGCCGACGGGCCCCGCACCCCGAGGAGGAGACAATCATGGGAGACACCAGCACCGCGGCCGCGCAGGCCGTCAAGCATGCGCTTCCGCCGCTACCGTACGAGTACGGCGCGCTCGAGCCCCACATCGACCGCCAGACGATGGAGATCCATCACACCAAGCATCACCAAGCCTACGTGAACAATCTGAACGCCGCGCTCGACAAGCATCCCGAGCTGCGCGGCAAGACCCTCGAGGCGCTGTTGCGCGACATCAACGGAGTCCCGGAGGACATTCGGACGGCCGTCCGCAACAATGGTGGCGGGCACCACAACCACTCCCTTTTCTGGACGGTGATGGCGGCGGCGGCGCAGGGTGGTGGTGGCGAGCCGGCGGGCGCTCTCGCGGACGCCATTAAGCGGACGTTCGGTGACGCCGCGGCGCTGAAGCAGCAACTCACGACCGCGGCCGCGACGCGGTTCGGCAGCGGGTGGGCGTGGCTCACGCTCAACGGGAGCCAGCTCGCGGTATCGAGCACCGCGAACCAAGACAGCCCGCTCATGGACGGGGCGGTGCCGCTACTCGGCCTCGACGTGTGGGAGCACGCCTACTACCTCAAGTACCAGAATCGGCGCCCCGACTACATCGCGGCGTGGTGGAACGTGGTGAACTGGCCCGAGGTTGGGCGGCGCTACGGGGCGGCGCGGCAGTAGGCGGACGCGAGCGCCCGACGCCTGCGGGTGGGGTGTCGGGGTGGGGGGCGACGGAGGGGCGGGGTGCGGAGCCGCGCGCCCCCGCGCGTCGCGCAGCTAGAGATGGACGTTCAGGATGGGGAGGATCTTGAAGGGCGCGCGATTGTTCTTCGCCCGATTCAGGACCCCGATCTGCACGCCGTGCAGCTCGGCAGCCGAGTTGTAGAGCCCGATCGTTAGGCCGTGTTGTGGGCCGCGCACGCGGTTGTAAGCGCTGAGCGAGACCCCCGTCAGGGCGTTGGTCTTGAGGTAGAGCCCGGCGATACTCACGCCGGCGACGCGCGCGCCTTCCACCCGGTATCCGGCGAGCGAGAGCCCGGTGAGGGCGCCGCTGCTCACCAGGGCGAGGCCGCCCACGCCGACGCCCCGGATCCCGCGGTTCACCACCGTAGCGAGGCCGCTCACTGCGACCCCCGTCACGGTCCCGCCCACGACGGTCGCCATCCCGCCTACGGCGAGGCCGCCCACTGGGCCGTCGCTGACGGTGGCCAACCCGCCGATCGCGACACCGTGGATGCCGCCGTTCGCCACGACCGCCATGCCCCCGATGGCGATGCCGTCGACGCTCCGGTTCGCGACGGCCCCGAGGCCTCCGACCATTAGCCCACGCAGGTCGCGTTGCGCCACGACGCCGAGCCCGGCGGCGGCGATGCCCCACACATCGCGTTCCGCGACGGCCCCGAGACCGCCCAGCATCACGCCCTGGACGTCGTGCTCGGCGACCGCGCCCAGCCCCGCGATCGCGATGCCGTGGATGCTGCCCTCGGCTACCGTGCCCAGCCCGCCAATGGTGACGCCCTCGATCGCGCCTTGCGAGACGACCCCGAGTCCGCCGACGCTCACCCAGCGCACCCGCCGCTCGCCGAACACGCCCGCCAGGCCCAGGGCCACGCCATTCAGCTCGTCGGCCGCGGGCCCGGCGAGGCCCAGGGCGAGTCCGTTCACGATGCCCGTGGGCGGGTCCTTCGGCTTCCACAGGGTGACGTTGACGCCGTTGACGCGCTCGAGCCCGGCGTCTTCGATATTGAGACGCACGCCGTTCACGCGCGGCGCGTTGCCGAAACTGATTCCGTAGTCGTGGATGGTGAGGCCGACGTGAAAGTGGCCGTAGCGTGGTGGTGCGACGGTGTCTTGCACGGCGCCGCTGTCCTGCGCGCCGAGCCTCCCCGACACGAGCGCGAGTGCGGCCCCGGCGGCGAGCGAGCGGAACGCAGCGATCATGGGAATCGGTCCCCGGAAGGATCAGCCGCCCTACGACGCCGAGAGAGCTGGCGTTTCAGGCGTCGAGCGGCTCCACCTCGACTGCGGCGCTGCCGTCGGGACCGTAGCGCACGCTGACACGCCACGCCCGACAGCACACTTGGCAATCCTCCACGTACTCCTGGGACGATCCGCCCCCCGCGTCGAGCCCAATTGCGTTCGCCGCACCACAGTGGGGACACAGCACGACGCCCTCGCTCGCAGCGGTGCCATCGCCCAGCGGGAAGTCTTGGTCGAGCGGATCGGGCTCCAGCGGATCGGCGATCATCGCGTGGCGTACACGGTCGTCTTGCCGGCCGAGTCGAAGGTGAGTACTTGGTACGGGGTCGCCGCCCCAGATTGCATGCCGGGCGACCCGGCGGGCATTCCGGGCACAGCGAGCCCGGCGACGCGCGGCCGCTCTTGGAGCAGTCGCTGGATCAGATCGGCGGGCACGTGGCCCTCGATGGCGTACCCCTGCACCACGGCCGTGTGACAGGCCGCGAGCTGGCGCGGCACGCCCAGCTCGGTCATGACCGCGTCGAGATCCGGGGTATCGTGCGTGATCACCTGGAAGCCCGCGGCGCTCAGGTGCGCGACCCACTGTTTGCAGCACCCGCACGTCGCGCTCTTGTACACGATGATCACGGGAGCCGGCGCCGGGGCGGCGCCGAGGCCCGCGACCGCGGCGAGAATCACGCACGCGGCGCCGAATGCCCCCCATTGCAACCGTTGCTTGCCAAGCATGCGGTGCTCCTAGGCAGTGGTGGTAAGACGATCTAATATCGCTTGGTGGAGCAGGCCGTTGGAGGTCACAAGGCTCCCGGCGTAGATGGAGCGTGCGCCAGACAGGGCGGTCGCCCGGCCGCCCGCTTCCTCGACGATCACCTGGAGCGGGGCGATATCCCACGGCTGCATCCCGGGATCGACGCCCACTTCCCCCGCGCCCTCCGCCACCAGCATGTGCTGGTAGAAGTCGCCGAACCCGCGCGTGCGGTCGACCTGACGGACCAGGGCCAAGAGGCCGGGCGGCGGGCCCGACTCCCCGCGGGCGAGGTTGCCGTGAAACAGGAGCGCCTGCTCGAGTCGCGACACGCGTGACACGGCGAGCCGTGCGCCGCCGCGGAACGCCCCAGCGCCCCGCGCGGCGTGCCAGCGGACCCCGAGCGCCGGGGCACTCACCACCCCGGCCACGACTTCGTCCCCCGCCTCGATCGCGAGCAGCGTGGCGAACACGGGGATGCCCCGGACGAAGTTCCGCGTCGCGTCGATCGGGTCGACGATCAGGCGCGCCTGGCTGGTTCCGGCGGCCGCCCCCTGCTCTTCGCCCAGGAGCCCGAGTTCGGGGTGACGCTGGCGGGTGAGGGCACGCACCCTCGCTTCGATCACCTCGTCCGCCTCGGTGACCGGGCTCCGGTCGGGCTTCGCCGCGACCCGGAGCCGCTTGGTTCGAAACAAGCGCAGCGCGATCTCATCCGCCCGGTCCGCGAGCGCCATGAGCAGCGGCAGCCAATCGACGGGCGCGCCACCTCCGTCCGCGGCGCGGACCGTGCCTCGACCGCTCGGTCGTCGTGCCGCGCGCCGCGGTGCGGCGCGGGACCGATCGCGCGTCATGGCGCTACGCTACACAGGCGGCCGAGCGACGGCAAACCGCTGGGGCAGGTGCCTCAGGGCGGCGCCGCGGGCCCACTCGTGTAACCGACGCTGATCGGTGACGGCCCTCGGCCGCTCGCGTTCCCAAGGCTACGGGAGGTGGGTCGTTCTGCCACGTGTCACAGGACACTCTGGTCGCCGGGCGCCGGCGAACTCCCTGCAGGGCCGGCGGATAGTCAAGACGCTCCGGGCCAACGTTACGCGAGGCGGGCCCGCGGAGTCTTTAAGGAAGACGGGGACCCTCCGGTGACGGGTGAGGGTCCCCCTTTTTTGACTCTGGGGGCGAGAAGCGTGGTGCATCAGACGCGGGACTCGGTGCCGACCTTTCTCGATGTCACGGGACGCCGCTGGGCGCGGTTGCGCGCGGGGGCGGTCGTGGCAGGTGTGGTCAGCACCGTGCTGTTCTTGGTCGTGCTGAGCGGCGTGCTCCTGCCGCCCCTGTTGCCGAGTTTGCCCCTCGTCCAGACGGCCGCCGACTCGCTCGGGCACGCGCCGCGGGCGGCGCGGCGCGTGGTGAAGCATCCCATTTCGGTCCAGGCGGAGCGCGAGCGGCTGGCGAGCCGCCAACGGCTGTTTGCTTACCTGAAAGCGCATCCCGCGCCGCCCGCGGTACGCTACGCCCAGATGGCCATCGCCCGGCCGCACGGCCCGGTGGCGCCAGCGGGTGCGCCGATCGTCGCCGGCTTCTATGTGAACTGGGATGACAACTCGCTCGCGTCGCTCGACCGGCACATCAACGCGCTCGACTGGGTCGTCGCGGAGTGGGGGTTCGTCGCCGGCAACGGACCCAAGGTGCCGGTGCGGTTCCAAGTGGATCGCCGCGTTCTCGCGGAAGTCGCCCGCGCCCAGCACCCCGTCCAGGTGTTCGCGCTCGTCACCAACTTCACGGGCGACGACTTCGACAGCACCGCGGTGCGCGCGCTGCTGTCCCGCCCGCGCTTCTGGCGCCAGGCCATCGCGACGATCGCGGATACCCTGACGCAGTACGACCTGGCCGGGGTAACAATCGACTTCGAGAACCTGCCGCGCTCCGCGCATCCCGCGCTGCTCCGCTTCCTGGGGGCGCTGCGGGCGCGGCTGGCCCGCGACGGCCGTCTCGTCACGCAGGCAGTCCCGGGCGACGACCCGGAGTGGCCGGTCGAGCGCTACGCGGCCGTGGACGACTACGTGTTCCTCATGCTGTACGACGAGCACGACCCATCGGACGACCCGGGCCCGATCGCGAGCCAGGCCTGGTTCGAGCACCACTTGCAGCGCCTGCTGGCGCGCGTACCCCCGGGGAAGGCGATCGTGGGCGTCGGGCAATACGGCTACGCCTGGTCCGACACGTCCGAGTCCGCGACCGAGTTGACCTTTCAGGACGTCATGCAGCTCGCCCGTGACCACCGACGCACGCCGGCGATGGACGTCGCCGCGCTGAATCCGACGTTCGCCTGGGACGATCCGGACTCGACGAGCCACATCGTGTGGTACCTCGATGCAGCGACGGCCTACAACGAGATCCGCCACAGCGGTCCTCCCGGCGTTCGCGGTCTTGGCGTGTGGCGCCTCGGTTCGGAGGATCCGTCGTTATGGACCGTGCTCGATCGCGGCGGATTGCGGGACACGCCGGCGGCCCTCGACACGATCCGCATCGGGTATGACGTCCAGTTCATCGGGACCGGCGAAATCCTGCGGATGGTGGCGCAGCCGACTCTGGGGCAGCGCGCGGTCCGCACGGAGGCCGCGACGGGGCGGATCGTCGTGGACTCAGTGCTGCGGATCCCGTCCCCCTACGTGATCGAGCGCTACGGGCGCAAGCAGCATGCGGTCGCGTTGACGTTCGACGACGGGCCGGACGCCACCTGGACACCGATGATCCTCGACACGCTCGCGTCGCGCGACGCGACGGCGACGTTCTTCATCATCGGGGAGAACGCCGAGCTGCATCCGGAGCTGCTGCGGCGGATGCTGCGCGAGGGCCACGAGATCGGGAACCACACCTTCACGCATCCCAACCTCGCGCTGGTCGGCCCCAGCCTGACGCGCTTCGAGTTGAGCGCCACCGAGCGCTTGATCGAAGCGATTGTGAACCGCCGCACCGCGTTGTTCCGCCCGCCCTACTTTGGGGACGCGGAACCAACCACGCCGGACGAACTCGCTCCCATCGCGGTCGCCCAAGACCTGGGCTACGTCACGGTTGGGTTGCGCGACGACCCGGGGGACTGGCTCCAGCCGGGCGTCGCGTCGATCATCCGCGAGAGTCTGGCGCAGCTCGATCGTGGCAACATCATCCTACTGCACGACGGCGGTGGCAATCGCGCGCAGACGGTCGCGGCGCTCGGCCCCCTCATCGACTCGTTGCGCGCGCGCGGCGAGCGCGTGGCGACGGTCACCGAGCTCGCCGGGCTCACGCCGGACGAGGCGATGGCGCGGCTGCCCCGGCACACGGCGCTGCGGCGTTTCGTCGAGCTCACGTCGTTCTCGGTCGTGGGCTGGGCGGAGCTTACCCTCCACGCCGTCTTCCTGGTCGCGATGGCGCTCGGGATCGGGCGGCTCGTGATTCTGCTCGCGCTCGCCCTGCGGCAGCGGCGGGGCCGGCGGGCGCCCGACGCGGCGGGCCCCGGCGATCTCCCCAGCGTCACGGCGGTGATCCCGGCCTACAATGAGGAACGGGTCGTCGCCCGGACCGTGCAGTCGCTCTTGGC
The DNA here is from genome assembly GCA_036270795.1 of Gemmatimonadales bacterium. Classification (GTDB taxonomy): domain Bacteria; phylum Gemmatimonadota; class Gemmatimonadetes; order Gemmatimonadales; family GWC2-71-9; genus AG41. Next base: position 18,623 of record DATBBW010000001.1, read on the forward strand.
CCAGGACTACCCGGGGCTCGAGATCGTCGTCGTGGACGATGGCTCTCCTGACCGCACCGCCGCAGTGGTGACCGCGGCCTTTTCCCGGCACCCCGCCGTGCGGGTCGTGTCCCAGCCGAACCGCGGGAAGGCGCACGCGCTCAACGCTGGCGTCGCGCTGGCGCGTGGCGCGGTCATCGTGGCGGTGGACGCCGACACGGTGCTCGCCCCCGGGGCCATTCAGGCGCTCGTCGCGCCGCTCGCGGACCCGCGGGTGGGGGCGGTGGCCGGGAACGCCAAGGTCGGCAACCGCATCAACCTCGTGACCCGCTGGCAAGCCGTGGAATACGTGACCAGCCAGAGCCTGGACCGCCGCGCCTTCGCGGTCCTGAACTGCATTACGGTCGTCCCCGGCGCGATCGGTGCCTGGCGTCGTGAGCTCGTGCTCGCGGCGGGCGGCTTCAGCGACCAGACGATGGCCGAGGATCAGGACCTCACGTTGGCGCTGTTGCGCCGGGGCTGGCGCATCGCCTACGCCGACCGCGCCATTGCCTACACCGAGGCGCCCGACACGCTGGCCGGGCTGTCGCGCCAGCGCTTCCGGTGGAGCTTCGGGACGCTGCAATGTGCGTGGAAGCATCGGGGCGCGTTGTTCCGGTGGCGCTACGGCACTCTCGGGCTCGTGGCCCTGCCGAACGTATGGGTGTTTCAGCTCTTGTTCCCGTTCCTGGCCCCGGTGGCCGATTTCTTGTTCGGCTGGGCGCTGCTCACGGTGTACCTGAACAAGCTGCAGCACGGTGCGGAATACGCCATGCAGAGCCTCGAGCAGGTGTTGCTCTTTTATCTCGCCTTCCTCGCGGTCGACTGGCTCGCCGGCCTGGCGGCGCTGTTGATGGAAAAGGGCGAGGAAGCCGGGCTGTCGTGGCTCGTGCTGTTGCAACGCTTCGTGTATCGCCAGGTGCTCTACTGGGCCGTCGTCCGCGCGGTCGTCGCCGCGGCGCAGGGTCGCGCGCGGAGCTGGGGGACGCTCGTGCGCAAGGGCACCGTCTCCCTCCCCAAGGCGGCTTGATGCCGTTTCCACGCTGGCGGTCGCGGACACCGCGGTCGTTGATCGCCCTCGTCGCCCTCGGCACGCTCGTCGTGAGGGGCGCGCACGCCCAAGCGACCAAGGCCAAGCCCGATCGCTCTGCGCACCCCCACTGGGCCGCGAGCGCGAGCGGGGGCGCGGTGCAGCTTTCGGACTCCGCGTCTTTCCGGGCGCTCGGTGGCGTGGTGCAGTATCGCCCGCTCGAGTGGCTGAGCTTCGGGGCGGCACCGACGATCGTCAGCGGGACCGCAGGCGCCAGCACCGTGACGGGGTTCGGCGACCTACCCCTCGGCGTGGAGGTCTCCAAGGAGCTCGCGGCGCCCTCGAGCCCCGAAATCGCGGCGGCCGTCATTCTCACGTTGCCCACCGGCAACGCCGCCTGCGGGTTGGGCAGCGGCGTGGGACACGTAGGGCTGGATCTGGGCGCCGGCCTTTCCCCGAGCGAGGCGGTCCACCTGTCGGTCGCGGCGAGCCGCAGTCTCTCGGGCGTCGTCACGCAGTCCTCGTTCGACCCGCCGGGCGCGACGTGGCTCAGCCTCGACGGGGACATCGACCTCACGCCACGGTGGACGCTGAGCCTGTCGTGGGGAGGCGACCTCGGCGGCATGGATTCGAGCGCCGCCCCGCGCGAGCTGGGCGCCGGCGCGCGTTACTCCTTAGGCGGGCCGCTCACCATGGCGGTCGATGTGACTCACGGGGTCGCGGGCGACGCCCCCCGCTGGGGCGTCGCGCTCAGCATCGGCACCGCGTCGAGCGGGCTCTCGGTCCTCAATCCGACCTCCCCCCTCCAGCGTCAGCGCCAGGTGTTTGTTGCCGGCGGCTCCCCGAAGGGCGGGCGGCACGGCGGCAGCGGCGGCGGCACCACCACTACCATCACGACCTGTCCGTAACCCAACGCCGCTTGTAAGCGGGGTCAGGGAAATGCTTATCCTTCCTCCGCACGGCGGAAGGGGAACCCCCCCGCCGGCACGGAAGACTCTGGCGCAACACGCCTCGGCATCACATATAAGGCTCGAGAGGGGGGTGCCATACCCCTCGACATAGGCTATGGCTTGCCCGAGCCGCCGTACCATCGTCCGCGCCGCCTGGACCCCGCCCCCGCGGAGTAGCGAACAGAGTGCGCCTACGGGCGCTACGGACGCTTACCCCTGGTGATGCGCTCCCTGCGCGCACTCCCCGCCCTCGAGCTCAAGCTGCCGCTGCTGATCACCGCGCTGCTGGTGCTGGTGATCGGGGGCCTGACGTGGACGGCGTACAGCGAAGTCCGGAGCACGACGCTGGCTTCTGCGGATGCGCATCTCGAGCAGGTGACGCGGCAGCTCGATGGTGTGCTCAAAGCAGGTGTGCCGCAGCGCTTCGCTGAGGTGCGGCACGTCGCGGCCGCGGCGGCGCTCCAGCGCTTGCTCCAGTACCCGAGCACGCCCGCACACGCCGCCGGCCTGCGGG
>DATBBW010000002.1:0-7307 GCA_036270795.1 Gemmatimonadales bacterium
GCAACAGGCGTGGCACGGTAACCCCCAGTCGGAGCAAGGCCAAGTAAGCAGCGAGACCCGGCCCGGGTCGCCTGAGCTGCGGGTAGGCCGCGTGAGGTGGCTGGCGACAGCCATCCCAGAGAGATGACCATCTATCCGCTAGCCGCGGGTAAACAGAACTCGGCTTATGGCCCTACCGCCCACCGCTCCGTGACGTTGCCCTCGAAGCCCTATCCCGCCCAATGGGAGCAGGTGGCGGACCTCCGGGTGTTTCGCACCACCGCCCAGGAATGGGAGAAGCTGATCGGCTGGCGCGCCGACATGCGCAAGCGCGGCTGGAAGCTGCTCCGTGTCGCGAGCGAGGGGAGCGAGATGGTGGCCATTTTTGGCCGCACCAAGAGCGAGCGCAGCTCCGCATCGGGATCCGCGCGAGGCGCGACGCCGTGATGAGCCGCGTGCTGCTCGCCGCGGCGCTGGCGTACGCGGCCGCGTGCGCTGCGGGCAGCCGGGGCGCAACGGTCCCGGGGGGTCCAGGTCCCCACGCCGCCCCGCCAGCCCCAGTCCCCGATCACCCGGCCACTTCACCCCCGGCCCCCCGCCCGCCGGCCGCGCTCCGCTACGGACCGAACGCGGCGCGCTACCTGGTCCATCGCCAGCTGCACATCACGCAGATGATCGGCGGGCAGACCCAGACCCAGGACCTCGGCGCACGCGCCTTCTTGGCGGTCGCCCTTACCGGTCCGGCAGACAGCGTCGGCTACCCGGCGAGCTTCCGGGTCGACTCGATCGTGGCGGACTCCGGGACCCCGCCGCCGATCGTCGACAACATGGTCCGCATCCGCTCGCTGGTGTTTCTGGGGCGGGTGGCATCGCGCGGCGAGTTCGTGAACGCCACCCCCTCCGACAGCGCTTTGGCGCAAGCCGCGCTCCAGCTGCTCGGGAACCTGCACGACTTCCTCCCGCGCTTGCCGACGGACGGGCTGAAGCCGGGGGCCGCGTGGATCGACACGGTGGAAACGGTGCAAAAGCCCGCGGGCGCCGAGGTGACGCGACGGTCCATCGTGCATGCGAGCGCGACGGCGGGCTGGGAGGATCACGGCGGGGCGCGCAGCCTGCGCGTCGTGAGCGACCAGACGTACCTCGTGATGGGGAGCGGCAAGAACCTGGGTCAGCCCTTCGAGTTGTCGGGCACCGGGACCGGGACCGGCACGGTCTTCATCGCCGCCGACGGCCGCTACCTGGGAGGCGAGTCGCGAGATTCGACCGCGCTGACGGTCCACCTCCCGGTGCAAGGGATGGAGGTACCAGTGATCCAGGTGGCGCGGACGACGGTGGCGGTGCTGCCGTAGTGCGGGCGGGGCGGGGCGCGTCCGCGCGGCGTAACCGGTGGTGCGCGGCGCTGCTCGTGTTCCCCGCCGGAGTCGCGGCGCAGGGTGCTCCCAACCGAACCACGCTGTATCTGCACCCCACCGATGTCACCGACGCCCGCGCCTTGTGGGTAAACCCCGCCGGGCTCGGGCGCTTCTTGGAAGCGTCGCTGCACCTCGACCTCACGGTGGGCGACCCCGGGGCCGCGGGACGGCTGCAGCAGTTCACGGTGGGGCTCAACTCTCGCGGCTTCGGCCTGGGCTATCAGCGCGACGTGTTCGCCGGCGGGACGCGCAGCCACACCTATCGCCTCGGATTCGCGGGCAGCCAGAAGAAACTGGCGGGGGGATTCGCTGCGGCGCTGTACCGCGGCAGCCGCTCGAGCACCGGCTGGGAGGCGGGCATCCTGTACAACGCCGCCCCCGCCTGCACCATCGGCGGCGCGGTCGAGAACATCGGGCGTCCGCTCGTCGGCGACTCGATGCTGCCGGTGACCTTCGTGCCGGGCGCCACGCTGCGCGTGGGCGGCGGGCGCGGCGCGCTCTCGGCGCACGGCCGCTTCACCGCGGACGGCGTGGTAGGCTATGCCGTCGGCGTGCGGGCGGGGTTCCGCGAGAGCGGCCCGCTCCCCCTTCGGCTGCTGGCACGACTCGACACCGATCGCTCGCTGCGGCGCACGGGCTTCGCCTTCGGGCTCTCGCTCGGCGGGCCGGATCTCGTGGGCGCTGTCGCCACGACGCCCGGCACGCTCGGCCGCCTGGACGCCGTGAGTCTCTACGGGGTGTCGACCCGTCTATTCAAGCGGTAACCCGGCTGGCCCGCGTCGAGCGCGAAATGAAACCCGGCGCGGCGGTCCGCCGGCAGCAACGCGCTCACCCGGCGGCCCAGCGTCCAGGATTCCCGCAGCGACAGGCGGGCGAACACCGTGTCGCGGCGGCCGGTCGGCGGGATCAGCAGGAACACGAGGTGCGGGCCGCCGCGCCAGCCCACGAGGAACGTGTAGGCGACGCTGTCGCGCCGGTATGCGCGCACGTGGCGTGGCGCCCACACGACGATGCGGCGCTTCCCCACCACGAGCAGCGCGGGATTCGGCGGTCCATCGGGGATGAACGCGAGCTCGGCGGTGTCGGCGGGCGCGAGCGCCCCGCGGCGCCGGAGCGTCGTGGTCAGGCTGTCCGGCAGCGGCGCCACCGCGTCGAGGCGCGGCGGCGCGCTGAACACGGTCCAGCTCACCACGACGGCGCCCGCGACGAACGCGACGGTCGTGAGGCAGCCCACGACGCCGAGGCCCACGAGCGACTTGATGGTGACGGCGAGCCCGCCCGGGCGGACGCGCACCGCGTCGCGGGCGGCGGTGGGGAGGGCCGCCACCAGCGCTTGACTCGCCTCCTCCGCCGTCTGGAAGCGGTCGGCGGGGTCTTTGGCGAGCATGCGGTCGAGCACGGCCGCGAGCGCGGGCGGGACGTCGCTGCGCAGCCGGCGGATCGGCACCGGTGTCGCGGTGGCCTGCTTCATGAGGATCGACTGGGCCGATTCCCCCTCGAACGGCGGCGCGCCCGTGAGCATTTGGTACAGCACGACGCCGAGGGCGTAGATGTCGGACCGCGCGTCGACGCGCTCGCCGGTCGCCTGCTCGGGGCTCATGTAGTGCGGCGTTCCGACGACCATGCCTTCGGTGGTCAGCTGGCTGGCCGACGCCTGGTGCGCGGCCTTGGCGATCCCGAAGTCGCTCACCAGGACGTGCCCCGACGCGTCGAGCAAGACGTTGTCGGGCTTGATGTCGCGGTGGACCACGCCGCGCTGGTGGGCGTAGCCCAGGGCGTCGGCCACCTGGCGCGCGATGCGGCTGGCGTCGCCCACGGAGAGGCGCCGGTACTTTTGGAGCAGCGCGCGGAGCGACGGGCCGTCTACGCAGCGCATCACGATGAAGAGAACTTCATTCCCATGACCGCCCACCTTATAGATCGGCACGATATGCGGGTGCTCGAGGCGCGCGATGGTGCGCGCCTCCCGCACGAACCGCTCGGCGAGCGACGGCGAAGGGGTGAGGCCGAGGTCGAGCACCTTGACGGCGACGTCGCGCCGCAGCGCCTTCTCGCGGACGCGAAACACCGCGGCGAACCCGCCTTCCCCCAGCAACGCTCCGACTTTGAATTCCGCTCCGAGGGCGTGTTGGAGGCGGCGACGCAGCGCGGCGATATCGAGCGACATGGCGGACGCCAAACCTAGGAACGCGCGCCGCTGGGCGCTAGGGACCGCAGCCGTGGCAGTCGTGTGGCTGGGCGGGGTGTGGCCGCCGCCCGTGTGGTGGCGGGATCACTGGCCGCGCGAGACGGCGATGATGCGCGCGGCCGCCGGCGCGGCCGGCGCGACGGTGCACCCGAGTGCCCTGGCCGATGTTGCCCCGGTGCTGCACCGCATGGTCGTCATCGGCGAAGACTCGCGCTTCCGCACCCATCACGGCATCGACCCCGAGGAGATCGCCGACGCGCTCGGCCGGGACCGCACGACCGGTGTCTGGCCCACCGTCGCCGCGCTGTGGCGCAGGCGCCACGAGCTGCGCGGCGCCAGCACGATCACGCAGCAGCTGGCGAAGAACCTCTATCTCTCCGGCTCCCGCAGTCCCTTGCGCAAGGTGAAGGAAGCGGTCACGGCACTACGGCTCGAGCTGGCGCTCCCGAAGGACCGCATCCTCGAGTTGTACCTCGCCGTGGTGGAATGGGGGCCCGGCGTGTGGGGCGCCGAGGCGGCGAGCCGTACCTACTTCGGCGTCCCCGCGTCCGAGCTCGACGAGGTGCAGGCCGCGACGCTCGCTGCCACACTGCCTCAGCCGCTGAGCGCGAACCCCCGGTTGCGCCCGGAGCGCCTGGTGGCGCGCCGCGACCTCATCTGGGCGCGCTATCACGGCGTGGCGGTGGCGATCCCGCCGGAGGAGGAGGGCGACACGGTGCCGAGTCCGGTGCCGGAGCCCCCGCCGGCCGTCGACTCGAGCGCCGGCGGCGGGGGGCCGCCGCGCGACACGGCACCGCCCGACACCCTGCGCGCCCGGCCCGACAGCCGTTAGTCGACGAGTCGCAAGGGCATGACCAGGGCCATGTAGCTCGCCGGGTCATCCCAGCCCACGGGCTCCACCGTCGCCGCGCGCTCGGGCGCCTTGAACGTGAAGCGCACCTCGTCGGTGGGCATGTACTTGAGGATCTCGAGGAGGTACTGCGCGTTGAACCCGATCTCGAGCGGCTCGCCCTCGTAGGTCACCGCGAGCTCATCCTGCGCCTCGCCCAAGTCCGGGGTCTGCACCGAGAACTTCACCGCGCCGCCCGAGAACGCGAGCCGGATGCGGTGGGTCTGGTCGCTCGCCACGACGCTCATGCGGCGTAACGCCGCGGCCATCGCGGCCTTGTCCACCGTGGCCGCCTTGTCGTTCTCGCGCGGGATCACCTGCTCGTAGTTCGGGTAGGGCCCCTCGATGAGGCGCGAGAAGAGCAGCGTGCCGGCGGTGCGGAAGCCGATGTGATTGTCACTCTTCGCGACTTCGATCGCCGCGTCGGGGGCGAAGAGGCGGCGGATCTGCTCCAGCGCCTTGGGGGGCACGATCAGATCGGCGGTCGACCCGCCCTGGGCCGGGACGTCCATCTTGGCGAGGCGGTGTCCGTTCGTCGCCACCATCCGCATCCGGTCGGGCCGCAGCTCCCACAGCACGCCGTTCAGGATCGGCCGGCTTTCCTCCGTGGATGCGGCAAACGCCACGTGAGCGACGAGCTTGTGCACCACGCCGGCCGTCGCCTGCCACGCGGCGTCGAACTTGACGGCCGGGAACGAGGGGAATTCCTCCCGCGGCAGCCCCAACAGCTTGAACTTCGACCGGCCGCACTCGATCCCCATGCGGGACTCCCCGGCGGCCGTGAAGCGCACCGGCCCCGAGGGCAGCTCGCGCGCGATGTCCACCAGCTTCTTCGCCGGCAGCGTGACGGCCCCGTCCGCGTCGACGTCCGCCGGCACGGTGGTGCTCACGGCGATGTCGAGATCGGTGCCCGAGAGCCGGAGGCCCGACTTCGTGGCCTCGACCAAGACGTTCGCGAGGACTGGCAGCGTCGTCTTGGCAGGAATGGCCGCCGCTACGGCACTCAGGCCCTCCTGCAGCTGTTCTCGCGTAATGGTGAACTTCATCCGCGCTGTTCTCGCTTCGTTCGGCGTGGAGTACAGAATCTACTGCTGTACTAGATAGAAAGACTAGCAGTAGTAGTAGAGCGCGGGGAAATGTGGGCCGGGCGTGCTAACCGCTGTGCGCTGGTCAGCGCTACCGCCCCAGCGGCGCTGTGGGGGCGGTGTGGGCACTGTGGGTATTCGGCGACTTCCCCACCGCCCCGCCCGCTTCCCACACCCCGCCACACCACCCGTTCCCACATGTGGGCTAGAGTGCGGACAACTCCTGGCGTGCCATCTCGACGCGCTCCTTGAACGTTCGGTCGCGCACCATTTGGCGCTCGACTTTGTCGACGGAGTGGATCACGGTGGAGTGATCCCGCCCGCCGAACGCCTGTCCGATCTCGACCAGCTGCATCCCCAACATGTCCCGCGCCAGGTACATGGCGACCTGGCGTGGGATCGTGAGCGTCTTGGTGCGCGCCTTGGACCGCAGGCCCTCTGGCGTGACCCCCCAGCGGCGCGCCACGACCTCCTGCACGCGGTCAATGCTCGGGGTGGGCTGCGTGTAGCTGCCGCCGTCCTCGCCCTGGCGGATCTTGTCCGACAGCGCTTCCCGCGCCAACTCGATCGTCACCTCGCGGTTCTTGAGCGACGCGAACAGCAGCAGCTTGATGATGCACCCTTCCAGCTCGCGCACGCTCGAGCGCACGTGCTCCGCGATGAAGCGCAGCACGTCATCGGGGATCGTGAGCTCGAGGTGGTCCTGCTCCGCCTTCTTGCGGAGGATCGCGATGCGGTGCTCCAGGTCCGGGTGGCCGATGTCGGCCACGAGGCCCCACTCGAACCGGGAGATCAGCCGATCCTCGAGCCCCGGGATCTCCTTCGGCGGCCGATCGGAGGTGAGCACGATCTGCTTGTGCGCCTCGAACAGCGCGTTGAAGGTGTGGAAGAACTCCTCCTGTGTCATTTCCTTGCCTTCCAGGAAATGCACATCATCGACGAGGAACAGATCCACGTCGTTGCGGTAGCGCCGCCGGAACTCGGGCATCGTCCGGGCGTGGATCGACTCGATGACCTCGTTGATGAATTGCTCGGCGCCGAAGTAGTGCACGCGCGTGCCCGGATACTTCTGTAGCACCGCGTGGGCGATGGCCTGCATCAAGTGGGTCTTGCCGAGGCCCGTGGCGCCGTAAATGAACAGCGGGTTGTAGGTCTTTCCCGGGGCCTCGGCCACGGCGTGCGCCGCGGCGGCCGCGAGCTCGTTCGACTTCCCGATCACGAACGTCTGGAAGGTGTAGCGCTCGTTCAGCGGTGTGGTGAGGACAGCCGTCTTGTCGACCGTCGCGGGCTCGCGCGGCGCGACGAAGAAGTCCATCTGGGGCCGTTGCTGGCGGTCTTCCTGCACGCGGAACACGACCGCGGTGGGTCGTCCGAACACCCGCTCCGCGGCGCGCGCGAGGACGCCGGCGTGTTTCGATTCGTTCCACTCGACGGCGAACTGGTCGGGCGCGCCGAGGATCAGGCGGCCGTCATCCAGTGCGATCGGGACGGCGGGCTCGAGCCAGGTTCGCACCGTGGCGTCGGGCAGTTCGCGCCGCGCTTCGTCGAGCAGGCGCTTCCAAGCTTCTTTAGTTGACTGCTCCATCCGCGAGTGACGAAAGGTGGGACGTCCTGCAAGGGCGGCCCGAAACTACGGCTGCCATGTGGAAAAGTCAACCTTGACCGGCGCGGAGAACTCGGTGTAGGTTTCCCGGCCTCTCGCGAGGAATCACGATGGGTCCGACGTATCGCCCGCGCAATCGGCGGCGCATCAA
>DATBBW010000003.1:0-2506 GCA_036270795.1 Gemmatimonadales bacterium
CGGGTGAGGTCGAACGCCCGGCATCGCTCGGCGATGGCGCCGGTGTGGGCGAGCGCGTCGGGCCGGTCGGCGAACAGCGCCGCGACCTCCGCGGGCGGCCGCAGGTAGAACTCGCTGTTGGGGCGCCGCACGTGGTGCGAGCCGTCGAGCGTGGTGCGGTGCCGGATCGCCACCAGCACGTCGTGCAGCCGGTGCCGCTCGCGCTTGTGGTAGTGCACGTCGCCCGTCGCGACGACGGCGAGGCCTGCGGCGTCGGCCACGTCCATCAGGGCGCGGGTGAGCGGTCGATCGCCCCGCACCCGGTTGCGCTCGAGCTCGACGAAGAATCGCTCGGCGCCGAACACCGCGCGGCAGCGCGCGGCGAGCCGCCGGGCCGCGGCCAGCCCGTCCCGCGCGAGCACCTGCGGCAGCACGCCGCTCCGGCATCCCGAGAGCACGATGAGCCCCGCGTGCCGCGCCTCGAGCGACGCGAAGTCGAGCCGCGGGTCGCGCCGGTCCGCACGGCCCAGGTGCGCCTCGGTGAGCAGGCGGCACAGGTTCGCGTACCCCTCCGGCGTCTCGGCGAGCAGCGTCACGTGGGACCCGTCGCCGAGCGTCACCTCCGCCCCGGTGATCGCCTGCAGGCCGTGCTGCCCGGCGGCGTGCGCGAACGCCATCGAGCCGTACACGCCGTTGTGATCGGTGAGGGCGAGCGCCGGATACCCGAGCTCGGCGGCGGTGAGCGCGAGCTGCTCGGGGAGCGACGCTCCGTCGAGAAACGAGAAGGCGGAATGACAATGCAGCTCGCAGTACGTCACGGCTGCTGCACGAACCAGGCTCCGGTGATCAGATCCTCGAACACCACCACCCGGGCGCCCCCGGCGAGAATCGCTTCCAGGTAGCGCCGCGAGATCGGCTGGCGCCACCACTCGTCGTCCACCCGCCAGCGCTCCCCCGTCGCCTCGACGGGCCGGCCGTCGACCGCTTGGAGCTCGCCCGCGTCGTCCCGCGCGACCGTCGCCGGGTGCGGCACGTTCAGGGCTCGAAGTCGATCAGCGCGTAGCGGCGTTCGGGGAGGCGGGACCACGGCTGCACCTCGATGACGTGATACAACAGCGAGCGCTTGAGGCGGAGTTTGTTTTCCTGGACGGCGCTGCGGAGGGCGCGCCGCCGCCCGGCGCGCGCGGCGGCGGTCGCGTCGCGGGCGAAGAGCTGCAGCTCCGCCGTCCCCGGCATGAACGCCGTGAACTCGACGGCGAGCCGCTCCACCGCGCCGGCGGGCGGCGCCTGCTCGAGCCGCGTGCGGAGCGGTGCCATGAGACGCGCCCGGTCGGCCGTCGGATCCTTGAGGGTCGCCTCGACCAGCCACGACGCGCCGTGCTCGAGCTCGGCGCGCACCCGCATCACCTGCACCCGCCAGCCGCTGCGGCGCGGATCGCGCAGCGCGCGCAGGACCAGCTGGTCGAGCGCGAGCGCCAGCATCTCCCGCGCGGCGACCGGCGAGAAAAAGCTGAGCGCGACGCTGATCGGCTGGGGCGTGGGCCGTCCCACCACCGGCTCCGCCGCCCGGCCCGCCGCGAGCCGCCACAGCTGGCGGCCGGCGTGGCCGAACTGTGCCACGATCGCGTCTTCGGGGAGCGCCGCCAGCTGACCGAGCGTCTTCACCCCCAGCTGGCGCAGTCGGCTGTGCGTCGCGAGATCGAGCGGCAGCACGGCGAGCGGCTGCGCGGCGAGAAACTGCCGCTCCGTTCCGAGCGGCACGATCACCGCCGCGCCCGGCTGGGCGCGGGTCGCGGCCACCCAGGCGACGAACTTGCCGTGCCCCCACCCCAGTCGCAGCGGCGACTCGACTGGCCCGCCGTCCCCGCCCGGCGCGGCCGGCTCGGGCGGTGCGGTCGGCGCGGGCGGCGGCCACACGGCACGCACCGCGCGCCCCAGCGCGGCGACCTGCGCGTCAGGTCCTCCGTGCACTCCGTGGAGCCCGTCCATCCCCACGAACGCCCGACCCAGCTCGGGCGCTTCGATGACCGGACTCACGCGGGCGAGCGCCGCCAGCACCCGCGCGAATTGCTCGTCATAGTGCACCGGGTCGGACTCGCACAGCTTCAGCGCAGCACAGAGCCCGATCGCCTGGCTCACCGTCATCCCCGGTTTCACTCCGGCGTGCCGGGCGAGCGGCGCCACTTGCCACAGCCGGCGAGTGCTGTCGGGCGCGAGCAGCGCGCTGGGCTGGGACGCGAACTCCGGCCGCCGCGCCGCTTCGCAGCGCAACGCGAAGTGCGGGATCCAGCAGCACGCCGCGGAAGCGCTCACGAGATGGGGGCGGGGATGGGGGTGGAGCGCGTGGGTCATGGTCAGCCCTTATCGACGGGACCCGAATATATCCCGAAGATCGTAGGGATGGCAAGATTCGGGTGATCAGGTATAAGTTATTGACAGACTTTTACTTAAGCGGAGAACTCTTGGTCTCGCGCCATCAGCCTGGGTTATTCGACGACACCGCTGCACTCCCCTCGCCACCGGTCGA
>DATBBW010000004.1:0-6233 GCA_036270795.1 Gemmatimonadales bacterium
CGAGCGTCGGCCGGACATGGCCACCCTGAGCGTGTGACATGATCCGACTCTTCGCGAACGCCCATTACGACTTCATCAAGTGGCGCCGCTGGGCCTACGCGCTCACGGCCGCCATCATCATCCCCGGCTTCACGTTGTTTCTGGTGCACGGCCTGAACTACTCGATCGAGTTCACCGGTGGCGCGCTGATCCAGGTGCACACCAAGGAAGCCGTCGGCGCCAACCGCCTCCGCACCGCGCTCGATGCCGCGGGGATCCGCGACGCGGAGATCAAACAGTTCGGCTCACCCACGGACTACGTGGTGATCGCCCGGGTCGGCAAAGGGAGCGTCATGGTCCAGGGGACGACCGAGGCGACCGCGCAGGCCGTGGACTCGGCCCTGACTCGCGCCCTGGGGGCGGGCCAGTATTCGACCGGGCGCGCGGAAGCGGTGAGCCCCAAGGTTGGCCAGGAGCTCCAAGGCAAGGCGTTCCTCGCCATTTTCTTCTCCTTCATCGTCACGCTCATCTACCTGGCGGTACGCTTCGAGTGGCGGTTCGGGCTCGCCGCCGTGCTGGCGACGTTGCACGACATCCTCACCACCATCGCCTTCATCCGCTACTTGAATCTCGAGGTGAGCCTGGTCGTGGTGGGCGCGGTCCTGACGATGGTGGGGTACTCGCTCAACGACACGATCATCATCTTCGACCGCGTCCGCGAGAACTTGCGCAAGTTCCGGCGCCAGAACCTGTACGAGATCCTGAATCTCTCGATCAACGAAACGCTGCCGCGCTCCGTCCTCACGCACGGCACCGCCATGGCGACGACGCTGGCGCTCGTGCTCTTCGCGGGTGAGGTGTTGCGGCCGTTCGCGCTGGTCATGACCTTCGCGATCTTCACCGGGACCTTTTCGTCGATCTACATCGCGGCCCCGGTGCTCATGTACATCGAGAAGCGCGGGCCGGGCGAGGACGCCCGGGGCGCGCGCACCTTCCGCCCCGCCGGGGCGGTCCCCGCGACCCCGTCGCCCACACCGGCCAGCGGCGCCGAGACCCGGTCCAAAGCGACCGTGTGACGTGCTGGTCGACGCCCACTGCCATCTCGGCGACGGGGCGTTCGACCCGGACCGGGACGCGGTGCTCGAGCGGGCGCGCGCGGGCGGCGTGGCGCACGTGGTGGTGATCGGCGTGACGCTCGACGACAGCGCCCGGGCCGTCGCCCTGGCGCGCTCGCGCCCGGGCCTCTCCGCGACCGCGGGCGTCCACCCGCACGAAGCCCGGACGTGGTCGCCCGACACGGCGCGCCGCCTGCGCGACCTCGCCACCGCGCCGGAAGTCGTGGCCGTGGGGGAGACGGGTCTGGACTACCACTACGAGCATTCGCCCCGCGAGGCCCAGCGCCAAGCGTTCGAGGCGCAGCTCAACCTGGCGGCGGAGCTCGGCAAGCCCGTGGTGGTGCATGCGCGCGCCGCGGACGACGACGTCGCCGCGCTGCTGGCGGGCGCGCGCACGCCCGTGATCCTCCACTCCTTCAGCTCGGGGCCGCACCTGTTCGAGGCGGGAATAGCCCGGGCGGCGTACTTTTCGTTCAGCGGCATGATCACCTTCAAGAACTGGCGGCTCGGGGACGTGTTGCGCGCCTGCCCGCCCGACCACCTGCTCGTGGAGACGGACGCCCCCTACCTGGCCCCCGTGCCCCATCGCGGCCGACGCAACGAGCCGGCGTTCGTGCGCGACGTGGCGGCGGCGCTGGCGCAGGCCCGCGGCGCATCGTTCGACGAGGTGGCGCGGCTTACCACCGCCAACGCCCGGCGCGTGTTCGGCGCCCGGGTCGCCGAGCCACTGGACCTCGGAGGTGCCGCGTGACCGCCGTGCAGGTGCCGACCGACATCGCCATTGCTCAGGCGGCGAAACTGCGGCCCATCGCCGACGTCGCCGCCGAGCTGGGGTTGGACGATGCCGAGCTCGAGTTGTACGGGCGGTACAAGGCGAAAGTGCGGCTCGCGGCGCTGGCGCGGCGCCGGCCGCGCGGGCGCCTGGTGCTGGTCACCGGGATCACCCCCACGCCCGCGGGCGAAGGCAAGTCCACGGTGACCGTCGGCGTGACCCAAGCGCTCCGCCGCCTCGGCACCAACGCGGCGCTCTGCATCCGCGAGCCGTCGCTCGGTCCGGTGTTCGGCGTGAAGGGCGGGGCGGCGGGTGGGGGCTACGCACAGGTCGTGCCGATGGAAGACATCAACCTCCACTTCACGGGCGACTTCCACGCCATCGCGAGCGCGCACAATCTCCTCGCCGCGCTGCTCGACGCCCACCTGCACCACGGCAACGCGCTCGGGCTCGACACCCGCCGCATCACCTGGCCGCGCACGATCGACATGAACGACCGCGCCCTGCGTCACATCATCGTCGGGCTCGACGGCGTGAATGCGGGGCCGACGCGCGAGGATCGGTTCGTCATCATCCCGGGCTCGGAGGTCATGGCCATCCTCGCGCTCGCCACCGGACTCGCCGACCTGGAACAGCGGCTCGCGCGCATCCTCGTGGGGCTGACGCACGCGAAGCAGCCTGTGCGCGCCAACGATTTGAAGGCCCACGGTGCGATGACGCTGCTCTTGAAGGATGCCATCCAGCCCAACCTGGTGCAGACGCTCGAAGGCGGACCGGCGTTCATTCACTGCGGGCCGTTCGGCAACATCGCCCACGGATGCAACTCCGTCCTCGCCACGAAGCTCGCCCTCGCGCTGTGCGATGTCGTCCTCACGGAAGCCGGGTTCGGCGCCGATCTCGGCGCCGAGAAATTCTTCGACATCAAGTGCCGCATGGCCGGCCTCACCCCCGAGGCGGCGATCGTGGTGGCGACGGTGCGCGCGCTCAAGCTGCACGGCGGCGTGAAGAAGGACCAGCTCACGAAGCCCGACCCCGACGCGGTGCAGCGCGGCGCGGCCAACCTGCGACGCCACTTGAAGAACGTGCAGAAGTTCGGCGTGCCCATGGTGGTCGCGTTGAACCGGTTCGCGAGCGACACGGACGGCGAGTTCCAGACCGTGCGCGATGCCTGCGCCGCCGAGGGCGTGGAGGTCGAGTTGTGTGAGGTGTGGGAAAAGGGCGGGGAGGGCGGGATCGCGGTCGCGCAGGCAGTCCTCAAGCTGCTGGAGGGCCGCACGGCGACGTTCAAGCCGCTGTATGACGAGAAGCGGCCGATCCGCGAGAAGATCGAGACTATCGCGCGCGAGATTTACGGCGCGGCGGGCGTGGCGTTCGCCCCGGCGGCCGAGCGCGCCCTGGAACAGCTGCCGGCGCTGGGCTTGGGCGAGATGCCGGTGTGCATGGCGAAGACGCAGTACTCCTTCAGCGACGACCCCACGAAGCTCGGGGCTCCGAGCGGGTTCACGCTCCAGGTGCGCGACATCCTGCCGGCAGCGGGCGCCGGGTTCGTGGTGGCGCTCGCGGGCGATATCATGACCATGCCGGGACTGTCGAAAACACCCGCCGCGGAGCGCATTCGCGTGCATCCGGACGGGACAATCGAGGGACTGTTCTGATGCGGCCCAACGACTTGAGCGTCGTCACGACGGACGGGGCGCCGAAGGCGATCGGGCCCTACAGCCAGGCCGTGGTGGCGGCCGGGATGGCCTACACCGCGGGCCAGATCCCCCTCGACCCAAAGACGGGCGAGATCGTCGGCAAGACGGTCGCCGAGCAGACCGAGCAAGTGCTCCGGAACCTGGCGGCGATCCTTACGGCTGCGGGCTCGGGGC
This sequence comes from Gemmatimonadales bacterium, assembly GCA_036270795.1. Taxonomy (GTDB): domain Bacteria; phylum Gemmatimonadota; class Gemmatimonadetes; order Gemmatimonadales; family GWC2-71-9; genus AG41. The sequence continues at coordinate 3,738 of DATBBW010000004.1, forward strand.
TGGAGCGGGTGGTGAAGACCACGGTGTACCTGGCCGACATGGCCGATTTCGCCGCCATGAACGAGGTGTACACGCGCCACTTCGCGAGCCACAAACCGGCGCGCTCGACGGTCCAGGCCGCCGGACTCCCCAAGGCGGTGCGCGTCGAGATCGACGCGATCGCGCGCGTCGCATAGGGGTCGTCTCCCCGGCCGTCTCACGCCGCGCCATCCAGCGCGATACCTTCAGCGTCGCAGGCGAAACGACCGTCACGGTGCAGGAAGAAGGACGCCGGAAGACCCGCCCAGCAAGGAGAACCGTTGCATGGCAACGCAAGACTTGATCCTGTTTCTTGCGATCGGGGTTGTCGCCGGATGGCTGGCGGGAAAAATCATGAAGGGCAGGGGGTTCGGCATCGTGGGGGACCTGGTCCTCGGCGTGATCGGCGCGTTTGTCGGGGGATGGGTCTTCGGCCTGCTGGGCATTAGCCACTGGGGTGTTCTGGGCACCCTCGCGTCAGCGGTCGTCGGGGCGATCCTCCTCTTATGGGTGATCCGGCTCGTCAAGCGCGCCTGACGGGTGGGTGCCCGACCACACATGGCGCCGGTCGTGACCCCCGTGGGCGACAGGCGTGGTGGGCGACACAGCGCGCTCGTGGCCGATCAACGGAACACACAAGACGAGCGGCGGGGAGGTCCCCCGCCGCTCCCACTTCTGCTACTGAAGGCTTACCGGCAGACCGGCGCGCCTTCGTTGTCCGCCGCCGTGGCTGGGGCGGCGGGCGTAATCGCGCCCACGTAAATCGCGCAACTCTTCGACGTATTGAGGTTGGTAATGCTCGTGGTCCAACCTGCCTGCGTGCCAGTGCCGATCGTGATCGCGCCGCGCGTATTGCCGGCGCTGGAACACCACGCCGCGTTACCCGCGGGCGCCGGGTTGGTGCAGCTGGTGGCGGTCGTGTACTTCACGGAGTCCGCGAAGTAGGCTTCCTCGGCCGTCACCATGTTCCGAAGATCCGCCTTCATCGAGGAGATGTACGCCTTCTCCTTCGTGTTCGCGAACTTTGGGATGGCGATGGCGGCGAGAATGCCGATGATCACCACCACGATCAGCAGCTCAATCAGCGTGAACCCATTGCGACGCATCTGTCCCCCCTGTGGGATGGTAGACTCGGGCGCCCGCGGGCGAGGAGGGCGCGACGCCTGCCCAGGAAACAGGTTGGCTGCCGAATGCGAACGGGCCGCCAACGTTCGACATGTGTCGAGCGCTGGCGGCCCGGCGAGCGTGGCGGAACACCGCGGTAGCCCCGTAGCTCTGCGTCACCGTCTTTCGACGGGTTTGCTCTGAGCAGCGTTTTGCTGCGAAATCGCTCACACCCGGTCGGGCGATCTCGTGTGCGCAACGTACCGGACGGTTCCCAGGGGAGTCCGTGACCCAGGTCACCCGCCGGGTAGCGTGTGGTTGCCGAAACGGGCCCCAGCGCCAAAGGCGAAGAGAAGGCTCACGGACAAGCGCTCATGCGTGATGTTCCGCTTGCAGGTACCTTCAAGCGAGACAACGATGGGGGCGGATCGGGCCTGGTGGTCCGACTGGTCTTCAAAACCAGCTGGGGTCCGCATGGACCTCGGTAGGTTCGATTCCTACACGCTCCCGCCACAACCACTTGCATGGTCGGCCCCGGCATTAGAGTCCGCTCCTCGCAACCGATTGAGCCCCCGTTGTGCCCCTTGCGGCGTGGAGGGCAGGGCCTCGGGCCAGCCGAATTCTCCCGGGAGGTCCGATGACCACGCGCCTACCGCTCCGCCCTGCCGTGGTCGCACTCGCGGCGATCTTCACGCTGCTGCCGGGAGCGCCGGCGCAGGTGCCGTTCGAGGTCGCGCCCTATGTGGGATACTACCTCCCGAGCGGAAGCATGCTGCTACCGGCTCCGCCTTCCCAGATGTTCACCAACCCCTACGGACCGGCGGTGACTTCGGTGGTGCAAGGGAGGACCGTCGCCTTCGGCGGTCATGTCACGGCATGGCTAGCGCCGCGCCTCGGCCTCGAGGCGACGTTGAGCTACGCTCCGAGCGGGGTCAACCTGTACGCCGTTAAAGACGGCTACGTGGCGACCGGGGGTGCGAAGCTCGTCGTCGTGCCACTGACATTCTTAGGCGTCCTATCCTTCCACGTCAGCGGTGGCGTCGGCTTCGTAGACCACAACGGCAGCGCGTACGCGGATGTTGGGGGAACAACACGTGCCGTGCCCACCGTCGGCGCCGGGATTGCGGTAAGGGCGGGCGGCTCGAGGGTGCTGCGAATCGACGTGCAACACTTCTCGTTCCGCCCCCATCTCTACGTGCAAGGCTGTATTCACACTTACGCCATGTGCAACGCCCTTAGGCAGCCCAACATCCCCGGATTCCAACACGACGTGATACTCTCGATCGGGTTGGGGTTTCGAATCGGGGGGACGAGGGCGGCACCGTTGCGCCCCCAGGGAGAGCCGTCGGTGACAACCGAGGAGTGACGAAGGAG
>DATBBW010000005.1:0-22317 GCA_036270795.1 Gemmatimonadales bacterium
CCCGCGCTGCCTGCGCCTCCCGCTGCACCTGATCGAGCGCGGCCGCAGCACGGTCGCGTGCCGCCCGCGCTTCGGCGACCGCGCCCCCGTTCTGATTGAAGAGCGGCAGCGTGAGCGCCAGCCCGAACGTCGGCAACAGACCGGGCGGCCCGCTCGGATCCCCATTGTCGAAACCCACCTGGAAGCGTGGCGCCTCGAACACGTTGCGGTGCGCCAGGGTGAGCGTGCGCTGCTGCGCCTCGAGGCTCGCGCGGGCCGCCGCCACCGGCAGCGGATCGCCTGCCGGCGCGGCGCCGCTCGCGCCAGCCCCGCTGTCAGGCGGCGGCGTCAGCGTGTCGGCCAGCGTGATCGCGCCCTCGTCGGCGCCGAGGCCCATGGCGAGCTGCACGGCCAGGAGTGCCTCCACCGCGCCGAGCGAGTCGTCCGCGGCGATGTTCACGAGCTGTCCCGCGTTCACTTCCGCCAGGCGCACGTCCAGCTCGCTCACGTCGCCCACGGACCGCCGCAGCTCGGCGATCCGGCGCAGGCTGTCGGCATCGCTCGCGTTGTGGCGCGACAGCTGCGCGTGCGCTTGGGCCGCGAGCGCCCGCGTGTAGGTGGTGTCCACGTCGAACCGGATCGCCGCGCGCTCGAACGCGAAGCCATAGCGGGCCGCGTCCGCAGCCGAGCGGGCAGCGCCGACGCGCGCCGCCCGGAGCCACGGCAGGTCCAGGGGCACGTCGGCCAAGACATGATAATGCGGCACGTCCTGGCTGTAGCTCGCGGAGACGCCAGGGTTGGGATAGAGCCGCGCACTGTGCAGCGCGCCCACGGCCGCTGCGGTGTCGGCGCGGCCGAGGGCCGCGCGCGCCCCCCGCGCGAGCGCCGCCGCCTCCGCTTGCGCCCGGGTGACCGGCTGTTGCGCGGCGGCGGCCCGCGCCGCTGCGCAAGCCGCGAGTCCCAGCAGCAGCAGTCGGTGGCGTGGCATGGGGTCGTCTGGGAAAGCTACGCGGCGCCACCTGTCAGGAAGCTGACAAGCTCGAGCCCATTTCGCCCCGAAACGCCCGCCGCCTGATGCGCGGGCTGAGGCTTAGGGGGGCGCGGCACGGTCGCGCTCGGCGAGCCGGAGCAAAACCGCGCTGGCCAGGAACCCCACCGCGCACCACACGAGCCAGCGCCGCTCTGTCGCCAGGCCGGCGAGGCCGAGCGCGAGCCCGGCGCCCCCGAGCCAGGCCTTGAGTGCGAAGAAGCGCGTCACTTCTTGAGGAATGCCTGCAGCGCGGCGCGGAAATCGGGCGTGGTGCGGCTCACCGCGTTCACGTCCGCCCCCAGCCGCAAGCCCTCCTCGAAGCCCAGCCCGTCGAGCTGGTAGAACTGCTGTTTGGTGAGCGCCAGCGCCGACGCGCTCGACGCCGCTAAGGCGCGGACCACCTCGCCCGCCTGCTCTTCGAAGTCCGAGTCCTCGTATACGCGCGACACGAGCCCGAGCGCGGCCGCCTCGCTCGCGGTGACGATCCGCCCCGTGGCGGCGAGGTCGAAGGCGACCTTCTCGCCCAGGCTGCGCTTCAGCAACGCCATCACGATCGCCGGCACGAACCCGCGCTGCACCTCGGGATACCCGAACTGCGCCGACTCGGTCGCGAGCACGAGATCGCATGCGGTCGCCAGCCCCGCCCCGCCGGCGAGCGCCCGGCCGTGCACCACCGCCACGATCGGCTTCGGGAGCCGGCGCATCGCCAGGAAGATCTCGGCGAAGCGCAACGCCGCCCGCCGGTTCTCCTCGACCGTGCGGTCGGCGGAGCGCAGCAGCTCCCCCAAGTCCATGCCGGCGCAGAAGTCGCTGCCGGCCCCGCGCAGCGCCACCACGCGCACCTCGGCGTCGAGCTCCGCCCGCTCGAGGAGCGCGAGCACCGCTTCGATCATCTCGCCATCGATCGCATTCCGCTTGTCCGGGCGGTTGAGCGTGGCGGTGAGCACCCCGCCCTCGGACGCGGCCAGCACGCGCGCACTCACGCGGGCACGGTGATTGCCAGGCGCAGCAGTGCGGTCGACAACACCTTGCCCTGCGCGTCGGTTTTCAAGGAAATCGTGCCCCCGCCGTCGAGCGCGCCGTGCAACAGAAAATTCAGCGCGTGGAGGTTGGGCAGCTCGTAGCGCTCCACCGGACCCCGGATCATGCCCTTGAAGTGGCGCGCCACGCGCGCCGCCGTCACCTGCCGGACCAGGAGCGGATAGTACTCGGGCTTGAGGGCGATCAACCCGATGTTTGCCGTGTCCCCTTTGTCGCCTGAGCGGGCGTGCGCCAGTTGCGTCAGCGGCACCGTCCGGCGCCGCGCCCGCGTGCGCGTTCTCATACGTCCACCAGCTCCACGCACGGCTCGACCATGTCCCGGTCGATGAGGGCGGGCCAGTAGGCGACGATCTCCTCGGGCTTCGGTCGCCCGCCCGCGAACCCGGTCACGCTGGGCGGCCCGTTCAGGATGAGCGGCGCGATCTCCCGGGTGAAGCGCTCGACCGGCGCCCGGTCAGGGGCGCGCACACCGATCCTGAGCTGCACCTCGGGGACGTCGGCCAGGACGACCCGGCCGCGCGCCAACGGCCCGTGCGCCGCGTCCACGCCCACGAACTCGGTGAGCACCGCCTCGAACTTGAGACCCAGATCCGCCAGCCGGCGCCGCACCACGGCGTCCGCCGCCTGGGCCTTGCGGTACGCGTCGGGCCACACGTACAACAGCGTGCCCACCGCCTTGTAGCCGTAGAAGTAGGCGATGGACACCTTGAGCTTGTCGGGGGCGGGACGGCCCCGCACGCCCGAGACCCGCACCCGGTCCCGACCCGCCGGCGCCAGCCGGATCGTGGTGAAGTCGGCGATGCAGTCGGGTGTGATGTAGTGCGTCGGATCGCCCATCTCGTACACGAGCTGCTCCGTCACACCGGCGACCGTGACCCGCCCGCCTGTCCCGGGATGCTTGGTGATCTCGAACGTGCCGTCGGGGTGGCCGTCGACGATGGGATACCCGACGTTCGCGAGGTCCGGGATCCGGTCCCAGCCGATGAGACAGTTGCCCCCGCTCGCCTGGGCGCCGCACTCGATCGTGTGCCCGGCGACCGTCCCCGCGGCAAGCAAATCCCAGGCGTCGCGCGGCCAGCCGAAGGCGTGGATCAGCGGCCCGAGCGTCAGGCCGGTGTCGGTCACGCGACCGGTGATGACGATGTCCGCCCCCTGCTTGAGCGCGTCCACGACGGGCCACGCGCCGAGGTAGGCGTTGGCCGAGACCACCCGGTCGCGCACGTCGCGCAGCGGGCGGCCCGTGTCGAGATTCGCCAACGCGTGGCCGCGGGCCAACAGGCCGTCCAACCGCCCGAGGAGATCGTCCCCCGTCACGACGCCCAGCCGCACCTTCCCCCCGAGCCCAAGCCGGCGGGCCGTCTCCGCCACCGCCGCCGCACAGGCGCGCGGGTTCACTCCCCCGGCGTTGGCCGTCACCTTGATGCGCCGCTCGACCAGGATCGGCAACAGCCGCTCGAGCAGGAGAATGAAGTCCGTGGCGTAGCCGAGCGCCGGGTCGCGCGCCTTCTGTTTTTGCAGGATGGACATGGTCACTTCAGCGAGGTAGTCCATCATCAGGTAATCGACCGGGCCGCGCGTGACCTGGCGGTAGGGCGCCTCGAGCCAATCGCCCCAGAACCCCTGGCCCGCGGCAATGCGCACCGTCGCGGGCCGACTCCGAGCCTTCACGGCGCGGCCGCCACCCGCCGGATGGCGTCGACGCTGCCACCCCCCGCCTCATGAACCCGGACCTCGAGGAGCGGCGCGAACCCCGGGGGCAGCGCGAGCTCCGCGCGCGGGACGAGCGGGACCGCCGTGCGACCCCCCGCCACCACCGTGACCGCGCCGATGCCTTGCGACCGAGGCTCGCGCAACAGGAAGTGGACACGCACGTGCGCATGCCACGGCGCGGCCCCGGTCACCCGGGCGAAGGCCGGGAACAGCTCGATCAGGAGGGGGTGCCCCTTGAGACCCGGGGACACGGCGAAGCCCTGCCGCCCGAAGGCGTAGTTCATCGCCCCCTGCCCGACCTGCTGCCCCGTGGAGTCGAAGTCGGTGACGCCGAAGTCGGTGAACACGTTCCATTGCTCGCGCGGCATCGCCACGTCGATCCCCGCACGCGCGGCCCAGTCGGGCACGCGCACCGTCAGGGTTTCAGGCGGCACCCCGCGCCCAACGACGTCGAACACCCGCTCCGCGCCGATGAGGCTCGCGACCACCCGGCTCGTGACGCTCGCCGGCCCCGGGTTCGACGCCTCGAGCGGCGTCGTCCCCTCGGTGAGCGCCAGCGGTGCCAGCTCGGCGCGCGTCGTCGCGGTGGCGCCGGAGCGCGGCGGCGCGAACACGTCGAGCTCGTAGACGCCCGGCACCAGATCCTCCGCGCGCACCGTCAGGTGCGCGGTCCCCGCGTCCTGGCCGCCGAGGCCGATCTCGTCGCGGTCGCGGAACGGCTGGCCGTTGGGCTCGTACAGCCGCACCGTGGCCCGCTGTTCGACGGAATCGGGGAGCGTCACCGTGGCTTCGAGCGTAGCGCCGGGCTCGAGCACGCGCAGGAAATAGCGCGCCACGCCCGCCGGGGCGATGGCCCGGCGCCCGTCGTACAACGGCTTGACCGCGAGGTCGTACGGCACGATCACCGTGTTCGGCAAGGTGAAGAGCGGGCCGGCGAGCGAGTCCGTGGGATTCCAGGCGGTCACGGTCCCGACGTAGACGCCGGGCGCGGCAAACGCCGTGGCGCGATACGCGACCGCAATCTCGGTCTCGCGCGCACCGGCGGGGACGCGCGTCGCCGCGGAGAGCCACGGCGCGTTGGGGTGCAGCACGAACTCGGCCGCGCGCCGGCCCGCGACGTGCCGCACGTGGAACACCGCGAGCGTATCGCCCGGACCCGCGAGCCCGTCGCGCCGGAACGCGGCCGAGGCGCCGTTCGGCGTCCGCACCACGTACTCGGAGCCCTGGTGCCCGCCCACGAGCCAGCGGTACGCCGCCTCCAGTCGCGGGACCCCCGCGCCTTGGTCGATCACCGTCGCCCCGGCGAACGGCGTCGCCGAGGCACGCAAGGCCTGGATTACCTCGGCCGCGCTCACGGCGCGCCCCTCCGCGAGCGCCGCGGACAAGAGACACGCCACGAGACCGGCCACGTGCGGCGCCGCCATGCTCGTGCCGCCCTTGATCTCGTTGCCAGTGTCCCAGCGGGGCACCGTCGAGAAGGCGATGCCCGGGGCCACGAGGTCGGGTTTCGCGAGCTCGCCTCCGCGTGAGCTCCACCAGCCCAGCCGATCGGGTCCCGGCGGATTGCCCGGCTCGGCGGGCCGGCCGAACGGACCGGGGAATACCGCGCCCACCGAGAGCGCGAGATCGGCGGAGCCGGGGAAGCCGAGCGTCGACAGCCCGGGCCCGTCGTTGCCAGCGCTGATCGTGAACACGACGTTCGGGTGCGCGAGCAGGAACGCGTCCACGAGCGAGTCGATCACCGCCTGGCCTTCGAACTCGTTGCCCACGCCGAAACTCATGTTCAACACGAGGGGCATGTTGCGCTGCTCGGCGTAGCGAGCCGCGTACCACATGGCGCGTTCCATGCTGCCCGAGACCGAAATGCCGCCGCGGGCTGCGTTGGCGATCTTCAACCCCAGCAGCTGGGCGCCCGGCGCCACGCCATCGAACCCCACCACGCGGAATAGGTTGTGGCCCGCGGCGATGCCCGCGACGTGCGTGCCGTGGCCCCCGGTGTCGAAGTACAGGTCGAGCAGCGGCGCCCCGTTCACCTCGCTGAAATTCGCGGCCAGCGTGATCGGCTTGGTCCCGAGCGCGATGGTCTCGTGGCCCGCCCGGTAGTCGTGCAGTGGCATCTCGTCCTCGAACGAGCCGTTCAGGTTCGTGTCGAGGAACGCCACCCAGCCGTCGGTCGCCTTGACCACGATCACCGGGAATTCGTCGGTGTTGTTGCCGTCGCCGTTCACATCGGCCGCCGGTAGCTTGCCCAGGGGCAGCTCGCGCAGCACCCCGGCGTACCAGGTGGTGGCACTCGTGAGCCGCGCGATGCGCCCCGCCCCGCCGAGCTGGCGCCCCCCCACGGACACGGTGCCGTCGCCCGTCGGGCTGACGGGGGTGAGCGCGACGCGCCCCTCCCCGGAGAAATCGCGCAGCTCGACGACCTTGGGGGCGCCGGTGGAGGTGGTGATCAGGCCGTCCACCCCGGGATCGACGCCCGTGTCGAGGATGGCGATCAGGACGCCGCGGCCGTCATAGCTGGGATGCGCCGCGCGGAACTGGTCGACCCCGGTGCTGTGCAGCGGCATGAGCCCCGAGAGCAAGGCGACGGGCGGCGGCAGCGCCGGTTCCCCGGTGGCGGCGGCGCGGGTGGCGTCGGCCGGCGCGGGGGTGACGGCCGGCGGCGACGCGCGCGGCGTCGGTACCGTGGCGGGCCGCACGGCCCCGCCGCAGCCCGCGACCACCAGGGCCAGCACGGCGCGCCACGGGGCAGCGGGGGCGACGGGGGCGGCAGGGGCGCGGGGGGCGCGGGGGGCGCGGGGGGCGCGCGGGTTGCCGGGGGCGCGCGAGGCGCCAGGAGGCGTCGGACTCATGGATGGCTGGGCAAGACGAAGGCTCCGAGATGGGGGCCGGTGAATTCGGTGGCGACTTCCAGCAGAAACGCGAGGACGTCGCGGGTCTCCTCGGGCAGCACGATCGCATCGACGAAGCCGCGAGCCGCGGCGAAGCGGGCGTCGAGCTGATGCTCGTAGTCGCTGCGCATCAGATCTACCGCGGCGGCGTGGTCGGGCTTCGTGGCGTCGCTCCCGAACACCGCCTGGATCGCCGACTCGCCCTCCATCACGCCCATCCGCCCCGTGGGCCAGGAGAGGAGAAAATCGGGATCAAACCCCTGGCCCGCCATGGCATAGTAGCCGGCGCCTGACGCGTGATTCACGGTGAGGACGAGCTTCGGCACGGTGGCGGTCGCCATCGCCTCGACGAATCGGGCGCCGGCCCGGATGATCCCGGAGTGCTCCGCCTCGGTGCCGACCATGAAGCCCGACACGTCCTGCACGAACAGTAGCGGCAGGCGCTCGCGGTCGGCGTTCTCGATGAAGTATGCGACCTTCTCGGCGCTGGCGGTATAGATGATCCCGCCGATCTTGGGCGCCTCGCCCGGCTTTCCCTTGATGACGCCGCGCGCATTGGCGATGACCGCCACCGTGCGGCCCTCGATGGCGCCGTGCCCGCAGATCAGCTCCGGCGCCACGTCCGGCTGAAACTCGGTCAGCTGCCCCGCGTCGAGCAGACACTCGAGCACCGCCCGCGCGTCGTAGCTCATGCGATGATCGGCGGGCAACAGCTCGTACAGCTCCGTGGGATCGCGCTTGGGCTGGCCGCCCGGCGCCGGGGGACGGAGGGTGCGCGGCAGCCGCGCCACGTAGGCGCGGATCTGCGCCAGACACGCCGCGTCGTCGGGGGCGCGGTAGTGCGCCACGGCGCTCACGGCGGTGTGCGTCTTCGCCCCCCCGAGCGCTTCCGCGTCGACGACTTGCCCGGTGGCGCCTTTCACGAGGTTCGGCCCGCCGAGCCCCATGAACGACGTCCCCTCCACCATGAAGATCACGTCGGAGAGGGCGGGCAGATAGGCGCCACCCGCGATACACGGGCCCATCACGGCGGCGATCTGCGGCACCTTGAGGTAGTGGCGCATGATCGAGTTGTAGTAGAAGATGCGCGCCGCGCCGTACTGGCCGGGAAACACGCCGCCCTGATAGGGGAGGTTCACGCCGGCCGAGTCCACGAGGTACACGATCGGGAGGCGCTGGCGCATCGCGATTTCCTGCGCGCGCAGAATCTTGCGGATCGTCTCGGGCCACCACGATCCGGCCTTCACCGTGGCGTCGTTCGCGACCACCACGACGGGCCGGCCGGCAATCCGGCCGAGCCCCGTCACGACCCCCGCCGCCGGCGCCTGGCCGTCGTATTGGTCATAGGCGACGAGCAGGCCGATCTCGAGCCACCCGGCCCCGGTATCGAACAGGGCCGCCACGCGCTCGCGCGCCGTGAGCTTGCGTTGCTCGTGCTGGCGCCGGACCTTGTCCGGCCCTCCGCCCTGCTCCAGGCGCGTGACGAGCTCCTGGTACTCGGCGACGAGGCTCCGGAGCCGGCTCAACGGGACCGAGCGCGGAACCGGGGCGCGAGCCGGGCCGCGGGGCGCGGGCTACGCCGAGACATGCTCGGCGGCCCACTCTTCGATGTACTTCACCAGCTCGGCGGTCGGCGTGCCCGGCCCGAACAGCCGCCCCATGCCCTGCTGCTCCAGCGTCTTCATGTCGTCGGGCGGGATGATGCCGCCGCCCGTCACCAGGATGTCGTCGCGACCGGCCTGGACGAGCAGCTGGCGCACCCGCGGAAACAGCGTGAGGTGCGCGCCCGAGAGGATCGACAGCCCCACGACGTCCACATCCTCCTGGATCGCTGCCTGGGCGATCATCTCCGGGGTCTGGTGCAGCCCGGTGTAGATGACCTCCATCCCGGCATCGCGCAGCGCCGCCGCCACGACTTTGGCGCCGCGGTCGTGCCCGTCCAGCCCGGGCTTCGCCACGAGCACCCGGATCGGGCGCTTCCGGCTGGCCATCAGCGGCGGAACCGCAGCAGTGCGGCCAGGCCGTCGATCGCGCGGCGGGCGGCGTCGTCGTACAGCACGTCGACTTGCGCCCGCTGGCGCAGGGCCTCCTCTACCGCCTCGTCGAGGCGCGGATCGTCGGTCGGCCCGTCGGCGAGCAGCGTGCGGACCTGCCCCCGGGCCAGCGCTTTCAGCGTGGGCTCGATGCCGTTCACCGCCCAGCCCGTCCCCACGCCGTCCTTGACCGCCGCACCATGGGCCCGCTCCCAGGCGCGCTCCCGCTCGTCGCGCAACGCCAGCGCGGCCTCGCGAAACTGCGCCGGACTGGCTTGCTTGGGATTGAGCCGCACGATGCCGAGCAACAGGTCGTGCAGATAGGTATGGAGGTGCGGCACCAGCGCCGCCGCGTCGACGCCGATCCCGGCGACCACGAGCCCCGCGAGCGGGCGCTGCGTGTGAATTTGGAAGATGGCGTCGGCGATGTGGGCGTAGTGGCGGTGCTTCTCTTCGCGGATACGCATGTGGTAGTGGTGCTCCCCAAACCCGCCCGCCAACACGCCGCCCCGCCGCGCCTGCCGCTCCCCGTGGAACTTGCCGGCCCGCGTGGCGGCCGCGGTGAGGCTCGGCAGCTCTGTGACCCCGAACGCCGTCACGGCAAACATCCGCGCCCCGGTGCGGTCGCAGGCCGCGACGAGGATCGTCCCGAACTCCTGCTCCAGCGCCACGAGCTCGCGCACCAGAGGCGTCGGCTCGACCCCGAGCCGCGAGCGATACACGTGCGGCAGCGCCACGACCTCGAACACCCCAAGCGCCTGGCAGGCGAACAGGGCGATCCCGCGGGCGGCCGGCAGCCGGCTCGGCTCCTCCAGGTAGCGCTGCACGCGCTCCAGGTCCGCCGCCACGCCCTCGCGCACGGTGTGCGGGAGGCCCTGGCGCTCGAGCGCCGTGCGGGCCTCACGCACGCGGTTCTTCATCTTGATCAGGTACTTGCCCCGCGTCTTGTCGCGCGGCTCGAGCTTCAGGTAGCACGACACGACCCGGTACGAGCCGGGCTCGATGGCATGGAGCCGCCGGACGATCTCCTTCACCTGATCGAGGTCGGGAGCGAGCGGTAGCGCCGTCATGGTCAGAAGAACACCGGTTCCCGGTAGGCGCCGTACACCGTCTCGAGCGCGGCGCGGATCTCGTACAGGGTGCAGTACGCCCGGGCGCAGTCGAGCATCGGCCCGATGACGTTCGCGCCCGTGGCGGCCGCGTGGCGGAGCGCTTCGAGCCGCTGGGCGACGTGGGCGCCGTCGCGCGCGGCGCGGAGCCGCGCCAGCCGCCGCTCTTGGTCTTCCGCCGCATCGTTTGAGACCTTGAGGACCTCGACGGGGTGGTCGTCCTCGCTCAAGAAGTCGTTCACGCCGACGATCACCCGCTGGCCCGCCTCGAGACTCCGCTGAAACTCCTCGGCCGAGCGCGCAATCTGGCGCTGAAACCAGCCACTCTCGATCCCCTTCACCACGCCCCCCACCGACTGGATCTCGGCGAACAGCGCCTCCGCTTCGCGCTCGAGCTGGTCGGTGAGCGCCTCGACGTAGTAGGACCCGCCGAGCGGGTCGATCACGTCCGCCACGCCGGTCTCGTGCGCGATGATCTGCTGGGTGCGCAGCGCGAGCCGCACGGCTTCTTCCGTGGGCAGCGCGAGCGTCTCGTCGAGCGAATTGGTGTGCAGCGACTGCGTGCCCCCGAGCACCGCCGCGAGCGCCTGATAGGCCACGCGCACCACGTTGTTCAGCGGCTGCTGCGCCGTCAGCGTGACCCCCGCGGTCTGCGCATGGAACCGCATCATCCAGGAGCGCGGGTTCCGCGCCTTGAAGCGCTCCCGCATGTGGCGGGCCCAGATCCGCCGCGCCGCGCGCAGCTTCGCGACCTCCTCGAAGAAGTCGTTGTGAATGTCCCAGAAGAAGGAGAGGCGCGGCGCGAACGCGTCGACGTCGAGGCCCCGCGCCAGTCCCCGCTCCACGTACGTGAGCCCGTTCGCCAGCGTGAACGCCAGCTCCTGGGCCGCCGTCGCCCCCGCCTCGCGGATATGGTAGCCCGAGATCGAAATCGTGTTCCACTGCGGCGCATGCGCGGCACACCACTCGAACATGTCGACGATGATCTTGAGCGCCGGCTCCACCGGGTAGACCCAGGCGTGCTGGGCCATATACTCTTTCAGAATGTCGTTCTGCACCGTGCCGCGCAGCGCCGCGCTCGGCACGCCCTGCTTCTCGGCCGCGGCCACGTAAAAGCAGAACAGCATCGCCGCCGGGCCGTTGATGGTCATCGATGTGGACACCCGATCGAGCGGGATGCCGCGGAACAGGTCCTCCATGTCCGCGAGTGACGAGATCGCCACCCCGCACTTGCCCACTTCCCCCTCGGCGCGCGGGTGGTCGGAGTCGTAGCCCATCAGCGTGGGAAAGTCGAACGCCACCGACAACCCGGTCTGGCCGTGCTCGAGCAGGAACTTGTAGCGCTCGTTCGTGTCGGCCGCGGTCCCGAACCCCGCGAATTGCCGCATCGTCCACAACTTCCCCCGATACATCGTGGGGTGGATGCCGCGGGTGAACGGATACTCCCCCGGCGCGCCGAGGCGGCGCTCGTAGTCGAACCCCGCCAGATCGGCCGCGGTGTAGAGGGGCTTCTTCTCGATACCGCTCATCGCAGCGCCTCGGCTTTCACCTGATCGAGGATCTCGGCCGCTACGTCATAAGGGCTCTTGCGGCCGTCCGTCACCTCGTCGAGCCGGCTGGCCAACAGTTCTTCGGCGCGCGTCGCCTCGGTGAGCCAGCGGCGTACCGCACGCTCGAGCACGGCGCGCGTGCGCGCCGCGAGGCGCTCCCGCCGCCGTTCGGCGAGCGCGCCGCTCGTCTCGAGGTAGCGGTGATGCTGGTCGAGCGCCGTGGCGAGGTCGTCCATCCCCTCGCCCCGCACGGCCACGGTGGCGAGCACGGGAGGCTCCCACTCGACCTGCGGCGCCCCCGCTCCCCCTGCGCCCTGCGCTCCCTGTGCTCCCGCTCCCGGACGCGCGCCGGCGCCGGCCGCGGCGCGCGCATGGTGTGGCGCCACGTGCCGAAACGCATTGCCACGACGGATCCCGAGCATCACCTCGACCTCCTGCCGCAGCTTCTCCGCCCCGGGTCGGTCGCTCTTGTTGACCACGTAGATGTCGGCGATCTCCATCACTCCCGCTTTGAGCGTCTGGATGCCGTCGCCCGACTCGGGCACGAGCACCAGAACTGTAGTCTCGGCGCTGCGCGCGATGTCGAGCTCGGTCTGTCCGACCCCGACCGTCTCCACCAGGATGCGGGCGAAGCCGAACGCCTCGAGCAGGTCGGCCACCTCCTCGGTCGTGGTCGCGAGCCCGCCGTGCGCGCCGCGCGTCGCCATGGAGCGGATGAAGACCTGCGGATCGAGGCTCACCGACTCCATGCGAATCCGGTCGCCCAAGAGTGCCCCGCCCGTGAACGGGCTCGTCGGGTCTACGGCGACCACGCCCACGGTCAAGCCCGCCGCGCGAAACTGTTGGATCAGGCGTTCCGTGAGCGTGCTCTTGCCCGCGCCCGGTGGCCCCGTGATGCCGATGCGGCGGGCGCCGCTCTGGCCGAGGCGGGCGTGCGCATGGGACAGGAGGCGCTCGAAGCCCTCGCGCTGGTTCTCGACGAGGCTGATGGCGCGCGCCAGCGCCGCCGGCTCGCGCCGCTCGAGCCCCGCGAGGATCCCGTCAACCATCATGCAAGGTAACCAGGTCCCGCGCCCCGCCTCACGACCGCTCCTCGGTCCGCTCGAGCGGCACCGTGCGCACCGGGCCCGGCCGCACCGCGACCCGCGCCACGCGCGTCGCACTCGCCTCGAGGATGTCGAATTCGAGCCCCTTGAACGCGAAGCGCTCGCCCGCCCGCGGAATGCGGCCCAGGGCCTGCACCAATAACCCCGCGACGGTCTGGGGCCGGTTCCCCCCGCCCCCCGGACTCCCCGGGCCCGGGGCTTCGAGCGTCACCCCGAGCGCCGCCTCCAGCTCCGTCACGGCCGCGCTGCCGTCGAGCGCCACGATGCGCGCCGGCGCGGCCGCGTCGACCGGCGGCGGGTCGGGCTCGAAGATCTCCGAGACGAGATCGCGCAACAGGTCCTCGAAGGTCACGAGGCCCGCCGTACCACCGAACTCGTCCAACACCACGGCAAGATGGCCCGGGCCACGCTGCATCTCGAGCATCAGGTCGGCGGCGCGTGTGGTGCCGGGCACGACGAGCGCCGGCGCCATGGGTACGGGGGCGTCGGGGGGGAGCTTCAGGAGGTCGAACGCGTGCGCCACCCCGACGACCTCGTCGAGCGAGCCGCGGTACACCGGGTAACGGCTGTAGCGCGATTGCAGACACACGTGCGCGGCCTCCGCCGCGAGCAGGCCCTCGGGAATCGCCACGATCGCGGTGCGCGGCGTCATCAGCTCCTTGACCGGCCGGTCGGCGAACGCGAGCACGCCCGACACGACCGCCATCTCGTCGGCCGAGGCGAGGGCCTCGGTGTCGGGGCTCGTGAGCACGGCCGCGAGCGTGGTGCGGCGCGAGGGGTCGCGCGCCGGCACGAACGGCGCGAGCACCCGGCCCAGCCGCTCGAGGCGCGGCACGGCGCGCGCCACGATCGGCTCCGCCCAGCGCCGCCCCACCACGCGCGGCACGAGGAACGCGGCGCTCAACAGCGCCGGCACGCCGAGCGCCACGGTGACGACGCCGAGCACCGTGGGCGTCGTCTGGGCGAGGAGCGCCGGGACGGCGGCGGCGGCACAGATGGTGCCGAGGGAGGTGAGCGCGTTCGCCGTGGCAATGACCCGCCCGGGGTTGTCCAGCACGCCGGCCGCGCCGCTCACGCCGCGCAGCTTGTAGGACACCCAGCGCGTGAGCTCGAGCTGACTCACGCTCGCCGCGCCCACGCCCACCGCCGCCGAAGCCCCGGCGAGGAGCACCCCGAACAGGAACAACCCGAGCGGCATCGTCATGACGCCCGCTGGAACACGACGCGCGTCACTCGCCGGCGGTCCACGCGCTCCACCACGACCCGATAGCCGTCGAGCGTCAACTCGTCGCCGGGGCGGGGCACGCGACCGAGCACCGAGTAGACGAGCCCTCCCACCGTCGACACCTCGGCGTGCTCGAAGGTGCGGCCCAAGGCCTCCGACAGGTCGTCGAGCGTGACGCGGCCATCCACCCAGTAGCGATCGCCGTCGCGCCGGATGGGCGGCGGCGCGCCGACATCGTGCTCGTCGCGGATCTCCCCGACGATCTCCTCGAGGATGTCCGCGAGCGTGATCAGCCCCGCCGTGCCGCCGAACTCGTCGACCACGATCGCGAGATGCGCCGGGCCGCGCTGGAAGTCACGGAGCTGGCTGTCGAGGGTCTTCGTCTCCGGGACGTAGGCGGCGGGCCGCACCAGCGCCTGCCACCGCCCGGCTGCGGTCGGCTCGGTGACGCCGAGCGCCACCGGAACGAGATCCTTCGCAAACACAATGCCCACGATGTTGTCCGACGTGCCGTCGTACACCGGGAGGCGCGAATGCCCGCTCGTGCGGAACTGCTCGACGAGCTCGCTCAGCGGGGCCGCCGCGTCCGCCGCCACCATGTCGAGCCGCGGCGTCATCACCTCGTCCACGGTGGTATCCGCGAGGGTGAAGACACCGAGCAGCATGTCGCGCTGCGCCACGCCGAGGTCGGGTGCGAGCGGCCGCGGGGTCGCGACGAGGGCGTGCAGCCACCGGTCGACCCAGCCCAGCACCCAGAGCAGCGGACCGAACGGCACCAGGGTGCGGCGCGCCAGCGGCAGCGCCGCGGCCGTGAGCTCCGGGCCGATGCGCGCGATGCTGCGCGGGAGCGCGTCCCCCACAATGAACAGTAGCGCCACCGTGACGGCCCACCCGCCGAGCGCCGCGAGCGGCGGGCGCCGCCACCAGCCGAGCGCGTCCGCCGCGGCGACGCCACCCAACACGAGCAGCGTGAGGCGCGCCACGTGCAGCGCCCGGTGCAACGGGACGCGCCGCCCCACCGCCGCGGGCGGCGCATCGCCCAGCGTGTGGAGCGCCTCGCCCACCGCCGCCTCCTCCCCGAGCGCCAGGACCCCCGCCCAGAGGACGGCGGCCACCGCGATCACCACGCCCCCGAGCGTCAGGGCCGCGCCCGCGAACATCAGCCGCGTCCTCCGGCCCCGGCGCCAGCGAGGCGCCGCACGTAGCGCTCCTGCCGCCGCCACATGGCGGACCGCGTGCGGCCCGGACCGTCGGGGTGATCGTACCCCAACACGTGGAGCGTGCCGTGCACGGCGAGCCGCACCAGTTCGCGCTCCACCCCGGGGCGCTCGGGCGCGGGGCGCCCGCGCCCGGCCGCGGCGCGCACCCAGCGCGCCGCCGCGTCGGGGCAGATGTAGACGTCGCCCCGCAGCGTACCGTCGGGCTGCGGCAGGGCGAAGGCGAGGACGTCGGTCAGCGCGCGCCGCCCGAGGGCGCGGCGGTGGAGCCGGCGCATGGCGGCGGCGTCGAGCAGGGTGAGCTCGACCGTGGCCCGCACGGCTCCCTCCCACGCCAACACCCGCCGCACGGCCCGCTCAAGCCTTGGCGGCGGGTTGCCAGGTCGCCGTGATGCCGCCACTGGACTCCGGGTAGTCGATCCGGTTGTGATACATCCCGCTGATGATGCGGACGAACTCCTGCTTCACCTGGTCGAGCTGCTGCAGCGTCATCGGGGTCTCGTCCAGCTGCCCGGCATTCAGCTTGGTGCGGACGATGTGGTTGATCACCTCCGCGATCTTCGCGGGCGTCAGGTCCTCGAGCACGCGCAACGACGCCTCGACGGAGTCGGCCAGCATGGAAATCGCCGTCTCGGCGGAGCGGGGCTTGGGGCCGGGATACATGTAGTCCTCGGGGCGCGGCGGCCCGCCGTCCCCGCTCTTCTTGGCGCGGTCCAGGAAGTAGGTGATCTCGGTGGTGCCGTGATGCTCGGGGACGAACGCCGCCACCGCCTCGGGGAGCCGCGCCTCGGCCGCGAGTGCCAGCCCGTCGGGCACATGCGCCTTGATGATCTGCGCCGACTGGAACGGTTGGAGGCGGTCGTGCGGATTCTGGCCGCGCGTCTGGTTCTCGACGAAGTACTGCGGGTTCTTGATCTTGCCGATGTCGTGGTAGTAGCAGCCCACGCGCCCGAGCAGCCCGTTGGCGCCGATGCGGTTGGCCGCCGCCTCGACCAGGTTCGCCATCGCCACCGAGTGCGCGTACGTGCCGGGCGCCTCGAGCGACAGGCGCCGCAACAGCGGCCGGCTCGGATCCGAGAGCTCGAGCAGCGTGAGATCGGTCGTGATCCCCGTGATGGCCTCGGCGACCGGGAGCAGGAAGAACGTCAGCCCGGCGCAGACCAACCCGTTCGCCGCACCCCACAGCCCGCGCAGCGCGATATCGCCCAGGCTCCGGCTGCCCGCCAACCCCAGCGCCAGCGCCGCCGCGAGATAGCCGAGCGCGATGATCAGGACCGGGACGTAGAAATTGCTGCGGCGCCGCAGCGTCCGCACCGACAGAGCCGCCGTGACGCCGCCTACGACGCACAAGAACAGGGCCGGCTGGTCGTGAAACACCGGCTGCAGCCCGATCACCGTGGCGAGGATCATCGCCGCGATCATCGACACGCGCCCGTTGAAGAGCACGGTCATGAGCATCGCCACGAACGGCAGGACGATGATCTCGGCGTGCTCGGGGAAGAAGCGCGCCACCGCCGCGGCCTGCAGCAGCACCAACCCGAACAGCCCGCCAATCAGGGCGACCTGGCGGAGCTCGCGGTACGTCTCGCGGCGGTACAACGCCAGCAGCACCCAGAAGATCCCGAGGATGAGCGAGTCGCGCAGCACCGGGCCAAACACGCCGCCGGCCGAGCGGCTGGTCGCCGCGCCGCGCCGCACCAGGTCGCTGTGCAACGCCACGAGCTTCTCCTGCGCCTCGTTCGTCACTACCTCGTGGGCGCTCACAATCCGATCGCCCGCGCGCACGATGTACTTGCTGGGATCGACGCTGCGCCGCAGCTCGTCCTTGCGCCGCTCGGTCTCCAGTGTGTTGGGGACGAGCGTGGCGCGGAAGAAGTGGCTCGCCAATCGCAGGTAGACGGCGTCGCCCACGCTCGAGCTCTGGTCGGGATGGACGGCCCGGGCCCGCACCAGGTACTGCGCGTACGACAAGACCTGGTCGCGCGGCACGGACTGCTCCGAGGCGCGCCGCCGCACGATCAGATCGGGCGACTGCTCCACCAGCAGCACCCCGGGCCCCGCGACGCCGAGCGCCAGCGTGCGGTCCAACAGCTCGCCGAGCGCGCGTTCGACATCGCGGCGCTTCCCCCCCTTGGTGAGGTAGCCCGCTTCCGCCGGCGTCAGCGCGACCCCGTGCGCGCGCGCCATGGCGCCGATGGTCGCCGCGCCCCCCTGGCGCGCCGCGGTGTCGAGCGCGGTGAAAAAGGCGTGCATCGTCGCCTTGGCGCTGTCGAGCGCCCGCTCCTGGAACTGATAGATCGGCTTCACCGAGCCGGCGAGCTCCTCGGCCTCGCGCGCCAGCTCCTCGTCCGACTTGTTCACGGGGAAGGTGAACGGCGCAATCACGTCGCGCTCGGCCACGGCGCCGGGCGCGAGCAGGGGCGCCACGTTGGTCGCGCTCGACGGGAAGGCCACGTAGGCGAACACGGCGAGGCCGACCACCCAGGCCCAGCGGGCGCCATGGTAGCGCACTTGGTCCTCGGTCGGGAGCCTCATGTCAGCCTTGCGCGTCCTCGGCGTACGCCCGGATGATGTCGCGCACCAGGCGGTGCCGCACCACGTCCGTCTCGGCCAGATAACAGAACGCGATCCCCTCGATGCCCGGTAGGATGCGCTCCACCTGCAACAGCCCCGAGTCCTCGCGGTTCGTCAAGTCGATCTGCGTCTTGTCGCCCGTGATCACGGCGCGGGAGTTCACCCCCAGGCGCGTGAGGAACATCTTCATCTGCATCCCGGTGGCGTTCTGCGCCTCGTCGAGGATCACGAACGCGTCCGCCAAGGTGCGGCCCCGCATGTAGGCGAGCGGCGCGATCTCGATGATGCGGGAGTCGATGGCTTTCTGCACCCGGTCGCGCGGCATCATGTCCTCGAGCGCGTCGTACAGCGGCCGGAGATAGGGATCGACCTTGTCATGCAGATCCCCCGGCAGGAACCCCAAGCTCTCCCCCGCCTCCACGGCGGGCCGCGCCAGCACGATGCGCCGCACGCGCTTGCGCGACAGCGCGTCCACCGCCGCCGCCACCGCGAGATACGTTTTCCCCGTGCCCGCGGGCCCAATCGCGATGACGATGTCGTGCTGCGCGATCGCCTCGAGATAGCTTCGCTGCCCCGCGCTCTTCGCCTGAATGACGCGGCGCAGCCCCGGCAGAATGATCTTGTAGTCGGGCTCGGCCGGGCGGGCCCCCGGCCCCGTCCCCGATCCCCCCCCCACCCCCATCCCCACCTCGCCACCCGCCCCGGCGCCCGCCGCTTCGGTCTCCTGCGCCACGAGGCGATCGACGTCCGCCGCTTCGAGCAGCTCGCCCATGCGCGCGAGGTCCACCAGCGCCTGCGCCACCTGGGTGGCGCGCTCCACCGCCGGATGCGCCCCTTGCAACGTCAGCGTGTCGCCGCGCAGCGACACCCGCACGCCGAGCTGCCTCGCGAGCTCGATCAGGTTGCCGTCGTTCACGCCCGCGAGCGCCAGAGGGTCGACCCCTTCGGTCGAGAGACGGTGGGTGATCTCGTCGCTCATCGCTTGACCTCGATGTGGAGCGCCTGGAGATCGCGCGCGGCTGCCGGCGCGGGCGCGCCCTCGAACAGCGCGCGCGCCGCCGTCGTCTTGGGGAACGCGATCACGTCGCGCATGCTCGCTGCCGCGGCGAGCTCCATGACCACGCGGTCGAACCCGATCGCGAACCCCCCGTGGGGGGGCGCCCCGGCACGGAGCGCGTCCAACAGAAACCCGAAGCGCTGCGTCCAGTCCTCCTCCGCCATACCAAGCAGGCGGAACACCTTGATCTGCAGGTCCCGATCCGTGATGCGGATCGAGCCGGAGCCGAGCTCGTGCCCATTGTATACCGCATCATAGTGCAGCGCGCGGCAGGCGAAGGGGTCGGCATCCAACCGCCCCAGATCCTCCGGCCGCGGGGCCGTGAAGGGGTGGTGCGCGAACACCGGCCGCCCGGTCGCGGGATCGGGCTCGAACAGGGGAAAGTCGAGCACCCAGCAGAACGCGTGCGCCAGCTTGGGCGCGGGAGCGAGCCGGCGGATCACTTCCTGGCGCACGCGGTCGAGGAGCGGCGAGGTGACGCGGTCGGGCCCCACCGTCATCAGGGCCGCGTCGCCGTCCCCCACGCCGAGGGCGCCCAGGGCGGGGGCGCTGAAGTGCTTGGCGACCGAGCCCGAGATCTCGTCGCCGCGCCGCTTCACCCACGCGAGCCCCGCCCCCCCCGCCTGCTTCGCCGCCGCCGCCAGTTGATCCACGTCCTTGCGCGACAGCGCCGCGCCCCCCTTCACCGCGAGGCCCCGCACCCGCGCCCCGTCCTGGGCCGCGGCCTGGAAGAACGGCACGGCGAGCGGCGCCACTAGCGCCGTCCAATCGGCGATGGGGAACTCGTAGCGCAGATCGGGCTTGTCGGTCCCATAGCGCTCCATCGCCTCGTGCCACGTGATCCGGGGAAAGGACCGCGCGACTGTGTGTCCCACCTCGTCCCACAGGGCGACGAGCACGGCTTCCACATAGCCGAGCACGTCCTCCATCCCGACGAACGACGCCTCGAGGTCGATCTGGGTGAACTCGGGCTGCCGGTCGTTGCGCAGATCCTCATCCCGAAAGCAGCGCGCCAGCTGGAAATAGCGATCGAACCCGGCCACCATGAGGAGCTGCTTGTAGATCTGCGGCGACTGCGGCAGGGCGTAGAACTCCCCCGGGTGCACACGCGACGGCACGAGGTAGTCCCGTGCCCCCTCGGGAGTGGGCTTCGTGAGGATCGGCGTCTCGATCTCGAGGAACTCGAGCTCGGAGAGGGTCCGGCGCGCCCGCTGCAACAAGCGGTGCCGCAGCTGCAAGATCCCCTGCATCTCGGGGCGCCGCAGATCGAGGTGGCGATAGCGCAGCCGCAGCTCCTCGGCCGGCAGCTCCTCGCCCTTGGCACGCACGACCGGGATCGCGGGCGTGACCGCCGGCCCGACCTCCGTGAGCACCGTGGGATGCACCTCGACGTCGCCCGTGGCGAGCTCGGGGTTGCGCATGTCGGCGGGCCGGGCGCGGACCTGCCCCTCGAGTTCCACCACCGTCTCGCTCGTCAGCCGGGCCGCGAGGTCGCGCACCGGCGCGGGGGCGTCCGGTCCCACCGCGACCTGCACCACGCCGGCGCGGTCGCGCAGATCGAGGAACACGATGCCCCCCAGATCGCGCCGCCGCTGCACCCAGCCGCCCAGCCGGACCCGGGCGCCGACGTGCTCGCGGCGCAGCTCGCCGCAGCGATGTGTGCGGCGCGACGTGCTGCTCACGCGGTCTATGAGACCTCCGCCTCGCACACGGCGCGGTAGAATTCGTCCGGACTCTGAGCCGCCAGTAACCGGCCTCGCACCTGCTCGCGGCGCACCAGGCGCGAGATGCGGCTCAGCGCCTTCACGTGCGCGCCCGCCGCCGACTCGGGGCCCGCGAGCAGAAAGAACAGCCGCACCGGCTGCCCATCGATCGTTTCATAGGGTACCGCGGCGGGCGTGGTCCCCGCTACGATCACGAGCGATGCTAAGGCCGGGGTCTTGCCGTGCGGCACCGCCACGCCGTAGCCGATCCCCGTCGGAAACTGGCGCTCCCGCTCGAGGATGGCACCCAACACCTCGCCCGACTGCACGCCGTTCCCCGCTACCATGACCGCCACGAGCTCGCGCAGCACGCCCTCCTTATCCGTCGCACGCAGGGGGACGCGAATCGAGGCGGGACTCAGTAGCTCCGAGAGGCGCACGCTCGTCCAAGTGTCGTAAACGCTTGAAGATAGTTAAGTTATGTGCGACATGCAACGTGCGCACCGAGTACCACTTACGCGGGTCCCCCTGCCCCCGGGCAGGGGCCAGATGCCGCCCGTGAGCGACCTCCTCTCGCTCACTCCCGACGCGGCGCGCGCCGCCTTTACTGAGTGGCTCGCGGACCGCGCGGAACCGCCCTACCGGCTGCAGCAGATCCTGCCGCGGCTGTGGCAGCGGCCCGCGGCAACCTGGGAGGAGGCGCGCGAGCTCCCTGGCGCACTGCGCCGCGCGCTCGCCGAGGCGTACCCCCTCGCCCGCCTCGAGCTCGCGGCGCACCAGGTGTCGGCCGACGGCACTGAGAAATTCCTCTGGAACCTCGGCGCGGGCGAGGCGATCGAATCGGTGCTGATCCCGGAGGGCAAGCGTCGCACGCTCTGCCTCTCGTCCCAGGAAGGGTGCGCCTTAGGGTGCGTGTTCTGCGCCACGGGGCGGATGGGGTTTCGCCGCAACCTGTCGGCGGCGGAGATCACGGGCCAGGTGCGCGAGCTCGTGCTGCGCGACGCGGCGCAGAAGCCCACGAACGTGGTGTTCATGGGCATGGGCGAGCCGCTCCTCAACTGGGACGCCGTGGACCTGGCGCTCACGATCTTGAACCATCCTGAGGGCTTCGGGATCGGAGCGCGCCACATCACCGTCTCAACGGTGGGCATCCTCCCCAACCTGGCAAAGCTGGCGCGCCGGCCCGAACAGTTCCGGGTGGCGCTGTCGCTCCATGCGCCGAGCACGGCGCTGCGCCAGGCGCTGATGCCGATCGAGAAGAAGTACCCCCTCCCCGAAGTGCTCACGGCGCTCGGGGCGTTCCGTCGGCGGGTGACGCTCGAGTACGTGCTGATTGGCGGGCAGAACGACGCCCTGGCTGAGGCCGATCGCCTGGCCCGCCTCGCGCAGCCGCTCGGCGCCCTCGTCAACCTGTTGCCGCTGCATCCCGGGGGCGCCCCCGAGCTCACGCCCAGCCCGCGGGCGCAGATGCTCGCGTTCGCACGGCGCCTGAAACAGCAGGGCGTGGAAGCGGTGGTGCGGCGCAGCCGCGGGCTCGACATCAGCGCGGCGTGCGGGCAGCTCCGCGTGGAACTCGCAGCGCGCGCGCGCCGGGGAGCGCCTGCCGATCCCGAGCCCGCCCCGCGCGTCTAGCGCCCCATGCGGCCGTGCCGCTCCCGCGAACGCACGGCTCAGGGATGAAACGGCACGCGCGGCGCGAAGTCGGTCCCGAGGAACACGCTCGCGTCGAGCAGCTTGCGCGCGTCCGGCGCGGCTGTCACGCGCTCGGCGCCTAACGCCCGGCGCACCCGCTCGCCCGCCGCGACGTCGCCGCGGCGCACCACAATACGGGTCGAATCAAGCGGGCCGAGCGTGTCGGGCGCCGTGCGGAAGGTGAGCTCGTCGATCCCCGCCCGGCGCAGCATCCGGGTCGCGGTCTTGGCGAGCCCCGGCTTGCCGCTCGCGTTCAGGACTTCGACCGTGGTGCGGACGCCCTGCTCCCCGGGGATGGGGAGCTGGGCGCCCCGCGCGCGCTCCCCCCGGCACGCCAGGAGCCCGAGCGTCACACCGGTCAGTAGCCGACGAGCGAGTTCCAGAAATCCACCGTGAGCTG
>DATBBW010000006.1:0-6584 GCA_036270795.1 Gemmatimonadales bacterium
GCCCTGCGCCAGGGCGAGCGTGGGGAAGCCCTCGAGCAGGGTCCGCGCGGCCCGGCGGTACAGCGTGCGGTCGCACTGGGCGCGCGGCGCCCACACGGCGGGACCTTTGGAGCGGTTGAGCATGCGGAACTGGATCGTGGCCCGGTCCGTGGCGCGGCCCATGATGCCGCCCAGCGCGTCGATTTCGCGCACCACGGTGCCCTTGGCGATCCCGCCCACGGCGGGATTGCAGCTCAGCTGGCCGATGGTGTCGAGGTTTGAGGTCAAGAGCAGGGTGCGGGCGCCCAACCGGGCGGCCATGACGGCGGCCTCGCTGCCCGCGTGGCCCGCTCCGACGACGATCACGTCATAGTCATAGGCCATGCGGCAAAGCTACGTACGCCAGCCCGGCGCCAGCTAGAGCGGCGGGGACCAGGGTCGCCCGGCTAGGCCGTTTGGACCCAGCGCAGCAGTTCTCTGAGGTTGGGCCGCTTGCCGGTCATCAGGATCCCGACCCGATAGATCCGCCCCGCGACCCAGGTGACCGCGCCGATCGCGGCGACGAGGATCGCGAGCGAGAGCCAGATCTCGGAGACCGGCAGGCTCCCCGCGGCCCAGCGTACCGGCATGGCGATGGGGGCGCTGAACGGAATCAAGGAGAGGGTCACGGCGAAGCGCGAGCCCGGGTCGTTCAGCATGGCGAACATGCTGACGAACGAGATCACGAGCAGCCACATCACGGGCTGCTGCGCCTGGCGCGCCTCCTGCTCGCTCGACGACATGGCGCCGACGGCGGCGAACATCGCCGCGTACAAAAAGAAGCCGCCCAGGAAATAGGCGAGGAACACGAGCGCGGTGGCCGCCGAGACGTGCGGGACCTGAAACACCTGGGCCCCGGTCAGTCCCGCGCCGCCGAACAGACGCGCGCGCTGGGCGAACAGCAGCCGAGCGGACACGCCCCAGATGGCGAACTGGAAGATCGAGACCGTCCCCACGCCCAAGACCTTGCCGAGCAAGAGCTGGAACGGCCGAATCGAGGACACGAGCACCTCGACGATGCGCGTCGTCTTCTCCTCCAAGACGGAGCTCATCACGTTGATCCCGTAGATGAGGATCGACGTGTAGAGAATGAACCCCATGAAGTAGGCGAGCGAGAAGGACTGCTCCGCGGTGTCCCCCGCGGTCGTGCCGCCCCCCACTTTGTGCGTCTCCAGTCTGACGGCCATCCGGGCGCGCGCCACCACCCGGGGGTCCACCCCGGCGCGCTCCAGCCGGGCGGCGTTCACGACGTCGCCAATGGTGTGCTCCAGCACGTTCTTGGCCCCGAAGTCCGACACGCTGGCGCCCCGGTACTCCGCCTTCCCGGAATCCACGGCGGCGTCCGTCACGATCAGGAAGCCGTCGAGCCGCTTCGCCGTCACCTCCGCCGTGAGCGAGTCGATTACGCGTCCCCCGGCCGGGAGGCGCACCGCGCGGAACGCCGGAGTCGCGTCCAGCAGCTCGGCGATGCGGGCCCCGAGCGCCGTCGTCGTCCCGTCGACCACGGCGATGCGTTTGAGGCCGCCGCCGCCCGCCAGCAGGGTAGGGAGGACGAAGAGGAGGGTGAAGAAGACCGGCCCGAGCAGCGCCATGACCCAAAACCACTTGCTGCGGATGCGCTCCACGAACTCGCGGCGCACCACGGCCCAGATCTTACGCATGCGCGGTCGCCCCGGTCCCCACCGCCGCCTCCGCCCCCGCCCCCGCCCCCGGCCGCGCCGCGTCCGGCCCCACCAAGTCGATGAAGATCTTGTTGAGCGACGGCGCTTGCAGCTCGAAGCGCGACAACCGCGCCCCCGACGCCACGAGGCGCTGGAGGATCTGCTGCGGGTCTGCGCCCGGCACGAGCTCGAGCTCCGCATAGTGGCCGTAGTTGTCGACCGTCGCGACCACGCGGCGGTCGGCGAGGATGTCAGCCGCTCCCCCGGCGCTGCCGTCGAACCCGATGATGAGATGCTGGCCGCCCCGCCGACGCTTGATGTCGCCGAGCGCCCCTTCGACGAGCTTCCGGCCCCGGGCGATGATGCACAGGGCGTCGCACAGCTTCTCGGCCTGCTCCATGATGTGCGTCGAGAACAGGATGGTGGCACCGCGGTGCGCCAGCGCGAGCACCGTGTCCTTGAGGACTTGCAGATTCACGGGATCGAGACCCGCGAACGGCTCGTCCAGCACGACGAACTCGGGCTCGTGCAACACGGTGGCGATGAACTGCACCTTCTGCTGCATTCCCTTCGACAGCTCGTCGATGCGCCGCAGCCGCCAGTCGGCGAGGCCCAGCCGCTCGAGCCAGTCGGTCGCCTTGGCGCGGGCGGCGCGCCGCTCCACCCCCTTCATCTCGGCGAGAAACACGATCACGTCGAGCACGCGCATCTTGCGGTACAGGCCACGCTCTTCCGGCAAATAGCCGATCCGCGCCGAATGGGTGCGCCCGCCGCCCGGCGTGCCGAACAGCCGCACGGTCCCGGCGTCCGGCGCCAGGATGTCGAGGATCATGCGGATCGTGGTCGACTTGCCGGCGCCGTTCGGGCCGAGCAACCCGTAAATGGCGCCGGCGGGCACGGAGAAGGAGAGGGCATCGACGGCCGTGTGGCCGGCGAAGCGCTTGGTCACCTGGTCGAGCACCAAGAGCGGGGTAGGGGAGGTCACGGGTGCGAGGCTAATCTAGCCTCGTCACGCCGATTTCACCGCATCCGTCAGGGCGTTCCAGGGCAGGAGGGCGCACTTCACGCGCACCGGGAACTTGGCGACGCCGGCGAGCGCCCGCAGCTCGCCCAGCGCCTTGTCGCGCGCCGCCGCCTCGTCGCCGTGCATCATGGCGCGCATCCGCTCGGCGAGCGCCCGGGCCTGGGCCACCGAGCGGTCCTTCACGAGCTGGGTCATGATGGACGCCGCGGCCTGGCTGATGGAGCAGCCGCGGCCCACGAAGCGCGCCTCCTTGATCACGTCCCCCTCGAGCCGCAGCGCGAGGTCGATCTCGTCGCCGCACAGCGGGTTGGTGAGCGAGACCGTGTGCGTCGCGTCCGCCAGTGCCCCTTTGTTGCGAGGCCGCCGGTAGTGGTCGAGGATCACTTCCTGGTAGAGCGCGCTGAGCTGCGGCTCAGGCGGGGACGTATCCAAACAGCGCTCCCGCCTTGACGAGCGACCCGGCGAGGGCGTCGACGTCGTCGAGTCCGTTGTAGAGGTAGAACGAGGCCCGCGCCGTGGCCACCACGTTGAGGCGGCGCATCAGCGGCTGGGCGCAGTGGTGCCCCGCGCGGATGCAGATGCCGTCCTGGTCGAGAATGGTGGCGATGTCGTGCGGGTGGATGTCCCCGTATGTGAACGACACCACGCCGGCCCGGTGGTCGCGGGGGCCGTACACGGTGACGCCCTCGATCTGGGTGAGCCGCTCGATCGCGGCCTGGGCGAGCGCCTGCTCGTGCGCGGCGATCCGCTCGAGGCCGATGCGCTCGAGGTAGGCGATCGCCGCCGCCAAGCCCACCGCGCCCTCCACGTTGGGCGTCCCCGCCTCGAACTTGTGCGGGATCGTGTTGTAGGTGGCGTGGTCGTCGAACACGCGCGCGATCATCTCGCCGCCGCCCTGGTAGGGCGGCATCGCCTCGAGCAGCGCGGGGCGGGCGACCAGCGCCCCCGAGCCCATCGGCCCGAGCATCTTGTGCCCCGAGAGCGCGTAGAAGTCGCAGTCGAGCGCCTGCACGTCGACCGGGAGGTGCGGCGTGGCCTGCGCGCCGTCCACCACGACCACGCCGCCCGCCGCGTGCACCAGCTGGGCGAGCGCCGCCACCGGATTCACGGTGCCGAGGGCATTGGAGACGTAGGGGAAGGCGACGATCTTGGGCCGCTGCTCGAGGGCGCGGCCGAAGTCCGCCAGATCGATGCGCCCGTCCTCGGTGATCTCGACCATCCGCAGCGTGGCGCCCTGCTCCTGACACAGCATCTGCCACGGCACGAGGTTCGAGTGATGGTCCATCGCCGTCACCACCACGGTGTCACCGGCGTGCACGGTGGCGCGTCCATAGGCGGCGGCGACGAGGTTCAGCGCCTCCGTGGTCCCGCGCGTGAACACGACGCCGTCGGGCGCCCAGGCGTGCACGAACCGCGCCACGCTCTCGCGCGCCGCCTCGTAGGCCTCCGTGGCGCGGATCGCCAGCGTGTACGCCCCGCGATGCACGTTGGCGTTGGAGGTGCGGTAGTAGTCGGCGATCGCGGCGAGCACCGCCTCGGGTTTCTGCGTCGTCGCGGCGTTGTCCAGGTAGACGAGCGGGCGGCCGTTTTCGCGCCGCGCGAGCAGCGGAAAGTCGGCGCGCAGGCGGGCGGCGTCGAGCATCAGGCGAGC
The DNA here is from genome assembly GCA_036270795.1 of Gemmatimonadales bacterium. Classification (GTDB taxonomy): domain Bacteria; phylum Gemmatimonadota; class Gemmatimonadetes; order Gemmatimonadales; family GWC2-71-9; genus AG41. The sequence continues at coordinate 4,355 of DATBBW010000006.1, forward strand.
CGCTCGCGCACCAGCCGGTCGAGCCCGTCGCGCACCGCAGCGTGCTCCATGCGACCGAGGATCTCGGCCGCGAAGCCGTAGGTGAGGAGGCCGCGCGCCGCCTCGGGGGAGAGACCGCGGCTGCGGAGGTAGTACAGCTGGTTCGGATCGACCGGGCCTACGGTCGAGCCGTGGGTGCACTTCACATCGTCGGCGTAGATCTCGAGCTGAGGCTGGCTGTCGGCCCGCGCCTCGGTCGACAACAACAGGTTGTTGTTCGTCTGCTTCGAATCGGTGCGCTGCGCCCCCGGCCGCACGATGATCCGACCGGTGAAGACGCCGTGCGCGTGCGCGTCGAGCACGCCGTTGAAGAACTCGTGGCTGGTGCCGTGCGGCTCGGCGTGATCGATCACGGTGTGGTGGTCGGCGTGCTGGGCGTCCCCCAGGAGATACAGGCCGTTCAGGATCAGCTCCGCGCCCGCGCCGCCGAGCACCGTGGTGATGTCGTGTCGCGCGAGCCGGGCACCGAGCGTCACGACGTGGAGGCCCAAGTAGCTGTCGCGTCCCTGGTGGGCGTGCGTGGTGGCGACGTGATAGGCCTCCGCCGCCTCGCGCTGCACGCGGAACAGCTCCACGTGGGCCCCATCGCCCACGACGACCTCGGTGACGGCGTTGGTCCAGTACCCGCCGCCGGCCACGCCGGCGTAGGTCTCGATCATCACCGCCCGGGCGCCGGGCTCGACCACCACGAGGCTGCGCGGATGCGACACCGCCGGGCCGCGCGCGCCCGCCGGACCGCTCGCCAGGAAGAGGAGCTCGAGCGGCTGCACCAGCCGGACGCCCGCGGGGATGGAGACGAACGCGCCGTCGGCCAGGAAGGCGGTGTTGAGCGCCGCGAACGGGTTCTCCTGCCACGCCGCGTGGCGTGTGAGATGGCGGCGTGCCACCTCGCTCGGGACGTCGGCGTCGCCGCCCAGCGTCGCGGCGAGGCTCTGCGCCACGACCCCGGCCGGCAGCCCGGCGACCGCCGAGAGGCCGGGCGCGTACCGGCCGTCCACGAACACCACGCGGGGACCGGCGCCGAGCCCGCGCGCGGCGACGGCCGCCGCCGCCGCGTCCGGGATCCCGCCCTCGGAGCGCACGAACGGCGCCTCGGCGAGCGGGGCCACGCTGGTGAAGCGCCAAGCCTCCTGGCGCATGGTGGGGAACCCGAGCGCGGCGAAGCGCGCCATCGCACCCTGGCGAATTTCCTTGAGCCACGGGGGCGCCCCGGCGGCGCCGTTCCCGGCGAACGCCTGGAACTGGGCGACGTAGCGCTCGGTGACGTCCGCGCGGGTGGTCATGTCACCGCGACGCCCTCGCGCAGCCAGTCGTACCCCTTGGCTTCGAGCTCGAGGGCGAGCTCCGGGCCGCCCGACTTCACGATCCGGCCGCCCGACAACACGTGCACGACGTCCGGCTCCAGGTGCGTGAGGATGCGGTAGTAGTGCGTCACGACCACGGTGGCGTTGTCGGGGCGGCGCAGCCGGTCGACCGTATGCGCCACGGTCTTGAGCGCGTCGATGTCGAGCCCCGAGTCGGTCTCGTCGAGGATCGCGAGCGTCGGCTCGAGCACGGCGAGCTGCAGGATCTCGTTGCGCTTCTTCTCGCCACCGGAAAACCCCTCGTTGACCGGGCGGGTCAGATAGCTGTCGTCCCACCCGATCGCCTGGAGCTTCTCCGCGAGCACGTCCATGAACTCGACGGGCCCGAGCTCCTCCTGGCCCCGGTACTTGCGGCGCGCGTTGACCGCGGCCCGCAGGAAGTAGGCATTGGTGATGCCCCGGATCGCCACCGGGTACTGGAACGCGAGGAAGACCCCTTCGCGCGCCCGGTCCTCGGGACTGAGGGCGAGGAGGTCCTTCCCCGCGTAGCGCACCGTGCCGGCCGTGACCCGGTAGGCGGGGTGGCCCGCGAGCACCTGGGCCAGCGTGCTCTTGCCCGAGCCGTTGGGGCCCATGATGGCGTGCACTTCGCCGAGCCGCACCGTGAGGTCGACGCCGCGCAGGATCTCGCGCCCCTCGACCGCCGCATGCAGGTTCGTGACCTCGAGCAACGGCGGCTCGCTCACCCGACGCTCCCTTCGAGACTGATGCCGAGCAGCCGCTGCGCCTCCACGGCGAACTCCATCGGCAGCTCCTTGAAGACTTCCTTGCAGAAGCCGTTGACGATCATCGACACCGCGTCCTCGGCGGACAGGCCCCGCTGCTTG
>DATBBW010000007.1:0-2385 GCA_036270795.1 Gemmatimonadales bacterium
GGCGAGCGCCATCAGGCCCCGCCCCCACAGCCCGTTCATCACCTTGTAGGCCTGCCCGGGATACTGTTTGTCGATGCTCACAAACACGAGGTTATGGAAAATCCCCTCCGCCGGCATGTGCAAGTCCACGATCTCGGGGATCGTGAGGCGCAAGAGCGGCAGGAAGATCCGTTCGGTCGCATGGCCCAGCCAGTAGTCCTCCATGGGCGGGCGGCCGACGATGGTGTGCGGCCAGATCGGCTCGGCGCGCTGCGTCACGGTGGTGAGGTGGACCTTGGGGTAGTAGTCGGCGAGCGAGTAGAACCCCGTGTGGTCCCCGAAGGGCCCTTCGAGCACCAGCGCCTCGCGCGGGTCGATATAGCCCTCGAGCACGATCTCGGCCTCGGCCGGCACCTCGAGGTCGGACGTCACAGCGGGGGCGAGCCGCACCGGCTCGCGGCGCAGGAACCCGGCGAACAAGAACTCGTCGATCGCGGGCGGGAGCGGGGCGGAGGCGGCGTAGATCGAGGCGGGATCCCCGCCCAGCGCGATCGCGACCGGCATCGTTTCGCCCCGTTCGGCCATGGCGCGCCAGTGGGCCGCGCCCACCTTGTGGCGCTGCCAGTGCATCGCCAGTTCGTTGCGGCCGAGCACCTGAATGCGGTACATCCCGACGTTGCGCACGCCGGTCACGGGATCGCGCGTGATCACGCCGGGCAGGGTGATATAGGGTCCGCCGTCCTCGGGCCAGCAGATGGGCACGGGGAACTGCGACAGGTCCACGTCCGCCTCGCGGATCAGGATCTCCTGGCATGGGGGTCTCCCGCCGACCGCTTTCGGGGGGTACTTCGCGATCTCGGCGAGCTGGGGAAGCAAAGCGAGCTTGCCGAACAGGCCGTCGGGCACCTTCAAGTTCGCGAGCGTCGCGATCCGATCCCCGATCTCATCGAGGCAGGTCACGCCCAGTGCCAGCGCCATGCGCTTGTCGGAGCCGAACAGGTTCACGGCGACCGGATAACGGGAGGCGCCGCCACGCACCAGCGTGGGGTGACGGAACAGGAGCGCCGGCCCCCCGCCGGGGGATTTCATGCAGCGGTCGGCGATCTCGGTAATTTCCTTGTCCACCGACACGGGGCGCTCCACGCGCACGAGGTCCCCCTGGGCCTCGATCGCGCCGATCAAGGCGCGCAGGTTATCGAGTGCCATGATGGACGGCGCAGAGCCCGCCCGTGAGCAGCTCGTACCCGACGTTGGAGAACCCGGCCGCAGTGAGGCGGCGCGCCAGCGCCGTCGGCTCGGGGAACTCGAGCACCGACTCTGGCAGGTAGGTATAGGCGTCTCTATGTTTCGACACCGCGCGGCCGATGGCGGGGAGTACCCGCGTCAAGTAGAAGAGGTACACGGACCGCAGGGGCTCGACCCGCGGTGTCGTGAACTCGAGCACCACGAAGCGGGCCCCCGGCTTGAGGACGCGATAGGCTTCGCTGAGGCCGGCGTCCAGATCGGCGAGGTTGCGGACCCCGAAGCCGACCAAGGCGCCGTCGAACCGCGCGTCGGCGAAGGGCAGCGCCAGCGCGTCGGCGCCCACTGGACGGGTATTGCCGGCCTTGCGCTTCCCCAGCGCGAGCATGGGGAGCACGAAGTCCGCGCCGATCACGCGCCCGCGGAACCCCGCGGCGCGCGCCAGCGTGGCCGCGAGGTCCAGTGTGCCGGCGCACAGGTCGAGATACAGGCCGTCCGATCGCCGTTCCCAGTCGAGCCGCCGCACGGCGGCGCGGCGCCAGTAGCGGTCCACATTGAGGCTCAGCAGATGGTTGAGGAAGTCGTAGCGCGGCGCGATGGCGGTGAAGATGCTCCGCACGGAAGTCCGCTTCGCGTCCCCGACCCCACTCACGTCCACCTCGCATGCGGGAGACGGCGCCATAGGCGCGAAAGATAGGCCGGGCAACCTGACCGGCGCCAGCGACCAGGAGGTCGTGGCGTGGGCCCAGCGTGGCCACGAAGCCGCCTTCCGCGAACTGGTGCGCCGCTACGAGCGGCCCCTCTTCTCGCTGCTCTACCGCATGGTGCGGGACCGCACGCTCGCCGAGGATCTGGCGCAAGAGGCGTTCATCAAGGTGTTGAACGGGCTCGACTCGTACGATCCGCAGTTCAAGTTTTCCTCGTGGATTTTCAAGATCGCGAACAACGCCGCGATCGACCACCTGCGCAAGCGTGAAGTCGACACGCTGTCGCTCGATGGCTCGCCCCATGCCACGACACCCGACGAGATGAGCGCCACCGCGCTCCAGCTCGGCGCGCCCGGCGAGTCGCCGCTCCAAGAGGTCGAGGCGCGGGAGCTGGGTGGCGCCATCGAGCAGGCGATCGCGAAGCTGCGCCCGGAGTACCGGGCGTGTATCCTGCTGC
>DATBBW010000008.1:0-3286 GCA_036270795.1 Gemmatimonadales bacterium
GTTCGGCGCCGTCGTGTCGGCCGGTGCCGTGTTTGTCGTGCTCGAGCGCCTCTTTCCGTACAACCGCGACCAGAAGGTCCTGCGCACGGGCTTCTGGATCGACTTCGTGCTGTACTGCTTCCTGCAGAGCTACGTGATGGGGATCGTCATCGGGCGCATCATCCTGGCGCTCGACGCCCACACACAGCTGTCGCGCCTCGGGCTGGTCGCCGCGTGGCCCGTGCTCGCGCAGCTGGGATTCTTCCTCGTCACGCACGACCTGTACATCTACGCGTTCCATCGGCTGCAGCACCGTGCGCCCCTCCTCTGGCGGCTGCACGAAGCGCACCACTCGGTGCCGCAGGTGGACTGGCTCTCCGGGGTCCGGTCGCACGCGTTCGAGATCCTGATCAACCAAACCGTCGAGTTCGCCCCCATCCTCCTCCTCGGGGCGGCGCCCCAAGTGGCGGTGTTGAAGGGAGCGATCAGCGCCATCTGGGGCATGTTCATCCATTCCAACATCGACGTGCGGCTCGGGAAGCTGCAATACGTCATCAACGGCCCGGAGATGCACCGCTGGCACCACGCCGAGGACCGCGCCGCCTACGACAAGAATTTCTCGACCAAGCTCGCCGTGTGGGACTGGCTGTTCGGGACGGCGTACTTCCCCGACCCGGCGGTCCGCAAGGCCTCGGACTACGGGCTCGCCTATACGCGCTATCCGGAGCAGTTCCCGCTCGGCTACTTCCTCCAGCAGGCGTTGGCCTTCCGACGGAAGCTGTTCCCGACGCCGGAGCCGCCGGTGCCAGCGGACGGGCCGCGTCGCGAGATCGCCGCCGAGTCGTGACGAAGGCTTGACGGGGCGAGGACGCGCCCGGGACACGCGCGTCGAATACTGGCGCGTCCTCGAACCCCGGAGTAGACCAGTGCGCCTTCTCCCGGTCGACTATCTCATCGCGCTCTACAACCTGCTGATGATCGGGGTCTGGACGCCCCTCGCCCCGACACTCGGCACCGCCCGCTGGATGCTCGTCGTGCATGTCGTCGGCCTCGCTCTCGTGTGGCTCTTGGCCCGCGCGCCGGTCGGCGAGGCGGGCGTGGTGCGCACCCTGCGGGAGGTCTATCCGATCCTGTGGCTGATCGTGTTCTGGCGCGAGTTGGGCATCCACTGCGAGCTCGTGGGCAGCGCGCCGAACGACACCTTGCTCGCCGCGGTCGATCGCTCGCTGCTTGGGGTCAACCTCAGCGCCGTGTGGGCGCCCACCGTGCCGATGGGGTGGTTCAGCGAATTGATGCAACTGGTCTACTTCTCGTACTATGTCGCGTTTGTGGGCCTCATCTTGTACCTCCTAGTCCGCGGCAGCCGGGAGACCGCGCGCGACGTGACGCTGCGGGTATCCGCCGTCTACGTGGCCTGCTTCATCGTCTACGCCATCGCGCCGACCGTTGGGCCCATGGCGATGTTCCCGCGGTTCGGCGGCGAGGGGATGCACGGCCTGTTCCGGACGTTGAACGATGCGCTGCAGGCGAGTGGTGACGCCGCCGGGACGGCGTTCCCCAGCACGCACGTGGCGGGGTCGATCACGCTCGCGTGGCTCGCCTGGCGCCACTGCGCCCGCTGGTGCGCCTGGCTCGTCACCGCGGTCGCCGCGGGCGTCGCGCCGGCGACGATTTACACGCAGAACCACTTCCTGGTGGATGCCGTCGCGGCGGCGGTACTCGCCGTGTGGTTGCAGGGCTACGGCGTCCCGGCGCTCCAGGGCGCGACCCGCGCGGTGCTCGTGCCGGCGCTCGCGGGACCCGTGAGCGTCCCGAAGTCGGAGCCCGAGGTGGCGTGACGCCGGACCGGTGAGGCTCCCGCTCTCGCACCATCTGGTCGCCCTCCTCCTCGTGGTGGCGGACGTGGTGATCCGCGGCGCGCGCATCCGCCTCATGCTGCCGGTCCCCCTGTGGCGGGCGATCGCCATCAACACCTGCGGGGACGCGGTGGCGGCCGTGACACCGGCGCGCCTCGGCGGCGAACCGATCCGATTCGTGGGGTTCCAGCGGTCGGGGGCGAGCGCTGCGGAGATCCTCGCGGCGTTCGCCACCGAAATCTGGGTCGACGGCGTGCTGCTGCTCGCGAGCGCCGCGCTCTTGGCCGTCGGGTTCGCGAGCGCGGGCCGGGACTGGGTCGCCCGATTCGTGGCACTCGTGCGGGCGCCGTCGACGTGGTGGGTCACGGCGGCCGTCCTGCTCGCAGCGGCGGCGAGCGCCGTGGCCGCGGTGCGCTACCGGCGCCACTGGCCCGCCGCGCTCACGCATCCGTTGCGGGACGCGCGCCGCCTGATGCGCACCATGCCGCCGCTCGTGGTCGCCGGGGTGATGGCGTTGACGCTCGCGAGCATGGCCGCCCGCACCGCGGTCTTGCCCGTGCTGGCGAGCGGCATCCCCGGGACGAGCCTCGGCGGCTTGATCAGCGGGTCGTTCGCGCTCGTGTACGGCCAGGTGGTGCTCCCGACCCCGGCAGGCGCGGGCGCCGTCGAACTCGGGTTCGTGGCGGGGTTCGCGGGCGCGCTGCGCGGGGCCGAGGTGGCCCGTTTGCTCGTCGTGTGGCGCTTCTACACGCTAGCGCTCGGCGTGCTCGCGGGCGCCGCGGTGCTGGCCCGCTGGGGGTGGCTGCGGCGCGCCACCGTTACGCTCCCGGCGTCACCTGCGCCTAACCCCTCGCTCCCCTCCTGAGCTGTCGCTGCGCCCACGCAGTGTCGTGACTCCACCCCATCGGCCGAGCGTGACCGGGCGGGCGTCGTCGTTGCACCCGGCGACGTCCGTGCCAGCCCCGCTAGCCAACGCAGCCGCCGGAGTGCAACTTCCCTCGGAGCAGGTCGGGGCACACCCGGCCACGGTGGACTTCGCTGGTCGATAGGAGCGCGGGATGGATTCGATCCATTGTCTTGAATGTGGCGGCTACGTTGCCAACATGCGTCGGGCCGAGTACCGGGCGCGCTCGGCGGGGTCGCGGGCCGCGCCGCGCCGCGAGCAGCCCTGCACCTGCGCTAAGCCGATCCTCTACATGCCTGAGTTTCACGCCAACGAGCGTCGTGCGCCAGCGTTCCCCGAGCGCGAGGGCGTCGTCGGTCGCTAGCCCGCCCATCCCCAACAAACCTAGGACCACTTGATCCGCGCGACGTCGAACGACGGCGCGGGGAATTTCATATCCAGGGCCTCGAGGGTCTCGACCAAGATGTGGGAGACGGCGAGGTTGCGAACCCACTTGTGGTCGGCGGGGATGATGAACCAGGGCGCGTGCTCCGTGCTGCAGCGCGAC
>DATBBW010000009.1:0-9197 GCA_036270795.1 Gemmatimonadales bacterium
CCGTCCCGAACGTGGAGTACCACGTGTACAAGACGGACGGCACCCGCGAGCTCGTCGAGAACCCGAGTCGCATGCCGCACGGCTCGAGCGTCGAGCGCATCGAGGAACCCTTTGTGAAGGCGCGGATTCTCGCCCCGGCCGAGTACATCGGCGCGATCATGAAGGTCGGCCAGGAGCGCCGGGGCGTGTACCAGGGGATGCATTACGTCGACCCGACGCGGGTCGACTTCACCTGGGAATTCCCGCTCGCCGAGATCATCCTCGATTTCTACGACAAGCTAAAGACGATCTCGCGCGGGTACGCCTCCCTCGACTACGAGTTCCTCGAGTACCGGCCGTCGGACCTCGTAAAGCTGGACATGCTCCTGAACGGCGACGCCGTAGACGCCTTCTCGGTGATCATTCACCGCGACAAGGCGTTCGACTGGGGGCGGAAGATCGCGGAAAAGCTGCGGGAGTTGATCCCGCGCCAGCTGTTCGAAGTCGTGATCCAGGCGGCGATCGGGACCAAGGTGATCGCGCGCGAGTCGATCCGCCCGCTGCGCAAGAACGTGACCGCCAAGTGCTACGGCGGCGACGTGACGCGCAAACGCAAGCTGCTCGAGAAGCAGAAGGAGGGGAAGAAGCGGATGAAGCAGGTGGGCACGGTGGAGATCCCGCAGGAAGCCTTCCTCGCGGTCCTGCAAGTTGACTAGCCTCGTCGTCCAGACGGCGTTTCTGGGGGACGTCGTGCTCACGACCCCGCTGCTCGGGGCGCTCGCGCGCCGCCACGGGCCGGTCGATGTGGTCACCACGCCGGCGGCGGCGCCGCTGCTCGAGACCCATCCGGCGGTACGGCGCGTGATCGCCTACGACAAGCACGGGCGCGACGGGGGGCCGCGCGGGTTCGTGGCGCTCGCCCGGCGACTCCGGGCGGAGCGCTACGAAGCGGCGTATCTTCCGCACCGGTCGCTGCGCAGCGCAGCGCTCGCGTGGCTCGCCGGCATTCCCCGACGCGTGGGGTTCCGCGACGGGTGGCCGCTCCTCTACACCGCCGTGCGGGAGCGGCCGCGCGCGGCCCACGAGATCGATCGCCTGCTGGCGCTCGCCGACATCGCCCCTGGCGCCGAGCGGCCGTCGCTCGCGCTCACGGCGGCCGATCGCGCGGCGGCCGAGCGGTTCCTCGGGGAGCACGGTATCGGCGCACCCTTCATCGCGCTCGCGCCCGGCGCGATCTGGGGCACGAAACGCTGGCCGTACTATCGGGAACTGGCCGAGCGCCTCAGCGCGCGCGTCCCGCTGGTCATCGTCGGCGGGCCCGACGATGCCGCGCTCGCCGGTGAGATCACCGCGGCGCTCGCGCGGGGCGCCAGGGCCACGGCGAACGGCTGTGGCCGCTTGAGCGTGCGCCAGTCAGCCGAGGTGATTCGCCGGGCCGCGGTGTTGGTGACGAACGACAGCGCGCCGCTGCACCTGGCGCAGGCGGTGGCGACACCGACGGTGGCGATCTTCGGCTCGACGGTGCCCGCGTTCGGCTTCGGGCCGCGCGGGGCCGACGACCGGGTGGTCGAGCTTCCCGGGCTGGCCTGTCGCCCCTGCTCCGCGCACGGCCCGCCCAGCTGTCCGCTGGGGCACCACCGTTGCATGCGGGAGCTCACGGTGCAACAGGTAGTGACGGCGATCGACCACGCCTGGAAGCGGCGGGAGCCACTGCAGCAGGTGAACACCGGCGAGCAACGCTAAGGAGACCGATGCGCTACGTCGTGGGGCTGGACATCGGCGGGACGAACCTCGTGGCTGGCGCCGTGGCGGAGGACGGCTCCGAGGTGTTGGGCCTCGTCTCGGAGCCGACGCGCGCCGAACAAGGGGCCGAGGGAGTCGTGGGTCGGCTCGTCAAGCTCGCGCATGCCGCCATCGCCGGGGCGCGCGGCAAGGACGTCGTGGGGATCGGCATCGGCTCGCCCGGGCCGCTCAATACCACGACGGGCGTGGTGTTGCTGACGCCGAATCTCGGGTGGACGAACTTCCCCCTGCGCGATCGGCTGGCGGCGGCCCTAGGCATGCCCGCCACCCTCGACAACGATGCCAACTGCGCCATCTACGGCGAGTGGTGGCGCGGCGCCGCGCGGGGGGCGGACCACGTCGTCGGGCTCACAATCGGCACGGGGATCGGCGGGGGGATCGTGCTCTATGGCGAGATCTACCACGGCGCGTCCGACATCGCCGGCGAGATCGGCCACATGACCATCGATCTGAACGGCCGCCGCTGCAAGTGCGGCAACTACGGCTGTCTCGAGGCGTACGCCTCGGGGCCGGCCATCGCGGCGCGGGCGGTCGAGGGCATCGAAGCCGGGGCCGACTCGGCGCTCCCGCGCTACGTGAAAGACGATCTGTCGCGGATCACCGCCCAGCTGGTGTACGAAGCGGCGCACGACGGCGACCCCTACGCCCTCGACATCGTGCGCGACACGGCGAAGTTCCTGGGGGCGGGCGTCGCGAACATCGTCAACATCTTTAACCCCCAAGTCGTGGTGATCTGCGGCGGGGTGACGCTCGCCGGCGACACCTTGTTCGTGCCGCTGTGGGGCGAGGTGAAGCGCCGGGCCTTCAAGCCTGCCGTGGAGGCCTGCCGCGTCGTCCCCGGCGAGCTCACGGGCACGGCCGGGGTGTACGGCGCCGCGGCGGTGTTCATGCTGCGCACCTGGGGCAAGGTGTGAGACGTCTGGGGGTCGTCGGCTCGATGGTGTGGGACACCATCTATGGCCGCGACCCGGCGCAGCCGGCGGTGGAGGAGTGGGGCGGGATCTCGTACTCGCTCGCCGCGCTCGACGCGACGCTCGCGGCCGACTGGCAGATCGTGCCGCTCGTGAAGGTGGGCCGCGACCTCGCGCCCCGGGCGAACCAGTTTCTCGGCTCGCTCGACCACGTCGCCCCGGGCGCGCGCTTCCTCGAGGTCGGGGCCCCGAACAACCGCGTCACCCTCCGCTACTATCAGCGCGAACGGCGCTGCGAGCAGATGACGGGTGGCGTGCCCCCCTGGACCTGGCCGGAGCTCGGGCCCCTGGTCACGGACTTGGACGCGCTGTACGTGAACTTCATCTCGGGCTACGAGCTGGACTTGGCGAGCGCCGCGCAGCTGCGGCACGGCTTCTCCGGGCTGATCTACGCCGACCTCCACAGCCTGTTTCTCGGCAAGGCGCCCGACGGCACCCGCGTGCCACAGGCGCTCCCCGACGCCCCGGGCTGGTTCGCGTGCTTCGACGTGGTGCAGCTCAACGAAGAGGAGCTCCACCAGCTCGGCAGCGACCCGCTGGCCGTGGCCGCGGGGGCGCTCGCGTGGGGCTGCCGCGCCCTGGTCGTCACGCTCGGTTCGCACGGCGCCCAATCCTTCACCGGGACGCCGGTGCGCGCGGCGCGCGTTCCCGCGGACGGGCCGGCCGTGCCCGAGGGCGATCCTACCGGCTGCGGCGACGTGTTCGGCGCCTCCGTGGTGGCATCGCTCGTCGCCGGGGCGAGCCTCGACGCGGCGCTGCGCCTCGGCACGCGGATGGGCGCACGCAACGTGTCACACCGCGGCGCGAGCGGATTGCGCGACCACCTGCTCGGCCGCCTCTCGCCGGCGTGACCCGTCTCGTCGAGGTGCCGGCGCAGTTCGACGACCGCTCGTTCGACCAATTCGCGGGTGCGTTCGCCGCCGCGGCCGCCGACGGCGAGCGGTTGTTGTTCGATGCGCACGCTGCGGAATGGGCGTCGCCCTACGGCCTCGTGGGGCTGCTGGCAGCGGGCCAAGCGGCCCGCCGCAGCGGGGCCGCCGACAAGCCGCTCCTCACGGCGCCCACGCACGGCGAGGTGCTGAGCTACTGGGCGCGCGCCGGGTTCTTCCGCGAAGCGGCGGAGCTGTTCGAGATCCACGGCCGAGTGCCGAAGCCGAAGGCCGAGGACGAGAGCGACGTGCTGGTGCCCGTGACGGCGGTGCGCGCGGCCGAGGATGTGCACGCCGTGGTCAGCAAGTTGCAGCAGCGCGCGTCGGCCATCCTGGCGTCCGAGTTGGGGCTCGATCCGAAGGCGACGATGGGTTTCGCTATGGCGCTTTCGGAGGCGTGTCAGAATATTGTAGAGCACGCGGGCACGAGCGGGTGGGTGGCGGTGCAAGCCTACCACTGGCGGCGCACACTGGCGCGGCGCGTCGTGGTGATCGCTGTGGCGGACGCCGGCGTGGGATTCCGGCATTCGCTCGAGCCGACCCAGGGGAAGCGGTTCGGTGCGCGCTGGGGCGATGCGGCGGCGCTCGAGGCGGCGCTGATCCAGGGCGTCAGCCGCTTCCGGGATCCCGGGCGCGGGCAGGGACTGGCCGGGATCCGGCGCTATCTCGCCCGCTGGGACGGCAAGATCGCGATCCGGAGCGGCACGGCGCGCATCGCCATCGTACCGCCGTGGGACGACGACGTACCCTTGAAGGACGGCCTGCCGCCGTTCCCCGGCGCCCAGGTGCTCATCATCATACCCGAGCAGGGGTCCACGACGCGGTGATACAACACATCGACGTGCACGCGGTGCTCCAGGAGTCGGTGGCGGGTGTGTACGCCGACCTGGTGACGCGGCCCACCGGCCGGGTGGTGCGCGAGCGAATCGAGCGGGCGATCGTCCCGGCGGCGCATGCTGGCGACGTCACGATCGCGCGCATGGATTTCGCCGGCGTCGGGTGCATCGATTACTCGTGCGCCGACGAGATCGTGGCGAAGTTGGTGCAGGGCCGGCCCGCCGTGCTCGTCCTGTCCGGGCTCTCCGACGGGCACCGCGAGGCGATCGAGCCGGTACTCGCCCGCGCGGGACTCGCCGCCCTGATCGAGGAGCCGGGCGGCACGCTCGACACGCTGGGCGCGCCCGCAGCCGCGGCGGTCCTGGTCGAGGAGCTGGTGGCGCGCCAGCTTGCCGTGCGCATGCCGGGGGGGTCCATCGCGCTGACGCTCGCGTGAGGGTCCGGTGAAGCGTCGCCTCGGCTTTTCCACCCGCGCCGTGCATGGCGATCCGGAGGCCCGGCCGGACTGGACACCCATCGCGCCGCCCTTGTACCAGAGCGCCACGTTTACCAATCCCATCGGGTCCACCCAAGAAGTCATCTACACCCGCTACGGCAATAACCCCAACCACCTGGCGATCGCGCGACGCCTCGCCCTGCTCGAGGGGGCCGAGGCGGCGTTGTTCGTGGCGAGCGGGATGGGGGCCACCGCCCTGGCACACCTGGCGGTGCTGCGCCCGGGGGACCATCTCATTTCGAGTGAGTGGATCTATGGGGGAGTGCAGCGGCTGTTCGCCCAGGAGTTCGGCCGCTTCGGGATCGACGTGTCGTTCGTGAACCCGCTGCAGGCGCGGGAATGGAAGCGCGCCCTCAAGAAGACCACCCGCGCCATCTTCGTCGAGACCCCCACGAACCCGCTCTTGCGGGTGCTCGACCTCGAGCCGATGGCCGCGCTCTGCAAAGCCGAGGGGTTGGCGCTGGTGGTCGATTCCACGTTCGCCACACCGCTCAACTTCCGGCCGCTCGAGCATGGCGCGGACGTGGTGATCCACAGCGCCACGAAGTACCTGAACGGCCATAGCGACGTGCTGGCCGGCGCCGTGGCGGGCACCGAATCGGTGATCGAAGAAGTGCGCCGCCTGCTCCAGGTGTGGGGCCAGGCGCTGGACCCGATGGCCGCGTGGTTGATCGATCGCGGGATGAAGACGCTGGCGGTGCGCGTCGAGCGGCAGAACCGCACGACCCTGGCGGTGGCCGAGTGGTGTGCCACGCAGCCGGCGTTTGCCAAGGTGCACCACCCCGGCCTGCCGTCCCATCCCGACCACGACGTGGCGCGGCGCATCCTGAACGGGTTCGGCGGGATGCTGGGCGTGGAGTTGAAGGGCGGGGCCCGGGCGGCAGAGCGGTTCCTGCGGGCGCTCACGATCGCGGCGCACGCGCCCAGCCTGGGGGGGGTTGAGACCCTGGTCTCCGAGCCCCGGCTCACGTCGCACGCGATGATCACGGCGGAGGACCGGGCGCGGGCTGGCATTCCCGATGGCTTCCTGAGATTTTCCATCGGACTGGAGGACGCCGACGACATCATTGCGGACTTCGCGCAAGCTCTGGCGCAACTCTGAGTGATCAAATTCACGAGTGTCTTCAAGGCCTTCCAGAAGGGGGGGCTCGCCCTCAAGGACGTGTCGTTCCACATCGCGAAGGGCGAGTTCGTGTTCCTCACGGGCCACTCGGGCGCCGGGAAGTCCACAGTCTTGAAGCTGATTTACGCCGACGAGCCCGTGACGAGCGGCGAGGTGCGGGTCTCGGGCTTCAACCTAGCCGAGCTGCGTCCCCGGGACGTGCCGATGCTGCGGCGCCGGCTCGGCATCGTGTTCCAGGACTTTCGGCTGCTCGAGGACCGCCCCGCCGAGGAGAACGTGGCCTTTGCGCTCGAAGTCACCGGCGCGCGCCGCGCGTCCATCCCGGCGCGCGTGATGCGGGTGCTCACGCAGGTGGGGCTCGCCGCGAAGGCGCAAGCCTTCCCGCGTGAGTTGTCCGGGGGCGAGCAGCAGCGCGTCGCGATCGCGCGCGCGCTCGTGAACGAGCCCACCGTCCTCCTGGCGGACGAGCCCACCGGCAACCTCGACGAGCGAGCCACACGCGGCGTGTTCCAGCTGTTGCGCGACATCAACGCCAGCGGGACGGCCGTGCTGATGGCGACGCACGATCTCGACCTGGTACGCCAGGCACCCTATCGGGTGATCGAGCTGCAGGAAGGTGCGCTGGTATACGACTCCCAGGTGGACGAGCCGCGCGATAAGGCCGCGACGCCGTGAACCTGGTGATCCGCGAGGCCCTGCTGGCGTTTCGCCGCGCGCCCTTGCTCTCGGCGCTGTCGGTGACGACGATCGCGTTCTCCCTCTTCGTCATCGGCCTGTTCGGCCTGGTGGCGGTGAACCTGCAGGGCGCGCTCCGGGGCGTCGCCGAGCGCGTCGAGATCGTCGCCTATCTCTTGCCCGGCACGCCGATCGAGACGCGCACCATCGCCGAGAAGGACATCGAGGCCTTCCCCGAAGTCCAGTCGGCCACCTACGTGAGCGAGGACTCGGCGCTGGCGCGCGCGCATGCCGAACTGATCGAGTTCCGCGACGTGCTGCAGGAGCTCGAGCGCAACCCCCTCCCGCCCTCGATCGAAGTGAAGCTCAAGCCCACGTTCCGCGACGCGGAGCACGTGAACGACGTCGCCGATCGGTTGCGCGGCTTCGGGTTCGTGGACGACGTGCGGTTCGGCCGCGACTGGGTCGACAAGCTCGACCGCTTGCGCCAGATCGCCGCCGCCGTGGGGCTCGTGGTGGGGGCCGCCTTCGCCGTGGTGGCGATCATCATCATCGGCACCACGATTCGGATGGCCGTGCTGCAGCGCAGCCGCGAGATCGCGATCATGCGGCTCGTCGGCGCCACCGACGGGTTCATCCGGCGGCCCTTCCTGCTCCAAGGGGCGATCAAGGGGATGCTCGGCGGGCTGGTGGCGATCGCACTCTCGTTCGGCGCCTACACCCTGATCAACCGCTTGCTGATCCAGGCGGCGTTCTTCTCACGCGAGCAGGCGATTGCGATCGTCGGGTTCGGGACGTTGATCGGGCTGTGCGGCAGCGCGGCATCGGTGGGTCGCCACTTGCGCCGCGTGTGAGCCCGCGGAGCCGGTCGCGGGTGCCCGCCCGGGGGGGCGCCCGCGTGCCGCTGCTGCTCGTCGCGGCCGCCCTCTGCCACGGCGCCCTGGTCGCCCAACGGCCGCAGCCCTTCGACCAGCAGCTGCGCGACAACCAGCAGCGGCTCGAGGGCATCCGGCGCGAGCGCTCGGAGGTGGAGCAAGAACTCGAGCGGCTCCGCACCCAGGCGCATTCCCTGTCCGACGAGCTCTCGAACATCGAGCGGCAGAAGGAAACGACGAACCGCATCGTGAACGAGCTCGACCGCCAGATCAACAGCCTCTCGGACCAGATTGATCACACCACGGTGGACCTCCTGCTCGCACAGGACGCCCTGAGCGAGAAGCGCGCCGTGCTCGAGCGGCGGCTCGTGGATATCTATAAGCGCGGGCCCTTGTACGCCTACCAAGTGTTTTTCGCGGCCGAGAGCTTCGGCGACCTCCTGTCGCGCTACAAGTACCTCTATCTCGTGACGCGCCAGGACCGCCTGCTCGCGAACGACATGTCGAAGTTGCAACGGCGCATCGCGCGCGAGCGCCAGACGCTGGTGGATGCGCGGGATGTGTTAGGGCGCCGCAAGCACGAGCGGACCCAGGAGCTGGACCGCTATCTCCAGCTCGAGCACGAGCGCCAAGCGTCGCTGCGCGCTACGCGCCGCAGCGCGCGCGAGGCGCAGCAGCGTCTCTCGGAGCTCGAGCGCGACGAAAAGAGCCTGAACGACCGGATCGCCGCCCTCGAGCGCGCGCGCCGCGAGGCGCTGGCGCGGGGCGCTGCGACCCCCGTGGCCGCGATCACAACGGCCGACCTCGGTCAGCTCGACTGGCCCGTGGAGGGCCGCCTGCTCTACCAGTTCGGGACGGCGGCGGGGCCGAACAACACCCGCATCCCGTGGCACGGCATCGGCATCGCGGCGCCGGTGGGCACGCCGGTGCGCGCGATCGCCGCGGGCACGGTGAGCCTCGCGGGGCCGCTCGGCACCTATCTCACCTCGGTGCTGTTGGACCATGGCGGCGGGTACTACTCGTTCTACGGCTACTTGAACGACAAGACGGTCACGCAAGGCGAGCGCGTGGCGAAGGGGCAGGTGCTGGGCCATGTCGGGGGCCAGTCGAGCGACCAGGGATCCCACCTGCATTTCGAGATCCGCGGGCAAGGCGGGATCGCCCTCGATCCCATCAACTGGCTGCGGAGCCGGCGCTGAGCTGGTGACGCTGGGGCGGTCCCACGCGCGGGCCGCCGGTCTAGGTCTTCTCGCCCGCCACGCCGATCCGGTCTGCTTCGTTTCGTTTCCCCCGCTCCAGCGCCGCTTCGACCTGGGTAAACAGATCTTCGGGCCGCAGCACTTCGGAGTGGGGGAACGCCACGACCCCCGCCGACACGTTCGGCACCTGCCCCGGGCTCAGGTCGGGGAACGTATGGCGGGCGATGACCTGGCGGAGCCGGTCCACGAACTCCTTGCCTCCCTGGGCGTCGGTCTCCGGGAAGATGAGCGCGAATTCGTCGCCGCCGTA
>DATBBW010000010.1:0-7479 GCA_036270795.1 Gemmatimonadales bacterium
GAAGCTGTCGAGCAGCCGGTAGGTCAGCGCCGCCATCAGGTCCGATTCGCCGTTCGTGAGGACGACGATCCCCAGCCGCTCGGCGGGCACGAGCGTCACTTGCGACGTCATGCCGGCGAGCCCGCCGGTGTGGGAAACGAGCTTGCGGCCTTGGTAGTCGCGCAGCCGCCAGCCCAGCCCGTACTCCGCGAAGGTGGGCCGCAGCGCCTCGAGCGGCGGCGGCGGGTCGCCGATCGGCAGGATGGTCTGGCCCGACCACATCTCGCGCGCCTGGCGCTCGCTGAACAGCCGCCCTCCCGCATACCGCCCGGAGTCGAGCCGGCAGAGCAGCCATTTCGCCATGTCGGTCACGTTGGACACGATGCCGCCCGCGGGCGCGGTGTTGTCGACCGAATCGATCGGGACGACCCGCAGCTTCCCGCGCTCCACGGCGTGCGGCCGCGCCGCGTCGGGCTGGGTGGTGAAGTAGCTGATCGTCGTGCCGGTCTCGGTCATGCCGAGTGGGACGAAGATCCGCTCCTTCACGAAATCGTCCCACGCTTTGCTCGCGGCGGCGCGCACCACTTCGCCCGCGACGATGTAGAGCACGTTGTCGTACGCATACTGGCTGCGGAAGCTGGACACCGGCTTGGCGTAGCGGATGCGGTAGGCGATGTCGCCCCGTCCGTACGTGGAGTGAAACCACAACAGATCGCCTGCGCCGAGACCGAGGCCGCTGCGGTGCGTGACGAGATCACGCACCGTGAACTCGCGGGTCACGTAGGGGTCGTACAGCTGGAACCCGGGGAGGAACTTCGTCACGGGGTCGTCCCAGGACAGCTTGCCCGAGTCCGCGAGCATCGCGAGTAGCGCCGTCGTGAACGCCTTGGTGTTGGAGGCGATCTGGAACAGCGTGTGGGCGTCCACCCGCCCCGTATCCCCCAGGCTGCGGACGCCGTAGCCCTTCGCGAACAGCAGCGTGCCGTCCTTCACGACCGCGATCGCGGCTCCCGGCGTTTCGAGCACCTGGAGCCCGCGCGCGACGTAGGCGTCGAAGTCCCGCTGCCGGAGCTGGGCGGCGGCGGGCGGCTGGGCGACGAGCGCGAGGCATACCGCGGCGAGCGCGATTCTCACGACGGACCTTCCCGGGCTTGGGTGGAGCGCTGCGTCCGACGGCGCAAGATACCAAGGCGCGCGAGCCGCGTCAGCTACTGAGGGGCGAGCCGAGCGATCGCTCAGTACAGGAGCTCGTAGTTCAGCCGAAAGCCGCGCGCCGGTTGCGGGATGAAATCCTTGACCACCGACAGGTTATCGCGATACACCCGGTTGAACACGTTGTCGCACCGGATGCTGATGTAGTGGACGACGCTTTGCTGCACGAGGCGGACGCCTGCGCCGAGATTCATGACAGCGTATCCGGCGGTAGGCGTGTCGCCGTCGCCCAGCCGCGACTGGCGGGCGGCCACCCGCCACTCGACCATCCCGGTGTACGTCTTGTCCTGATATGTGCCGCGCAGCAACCCCCGGAGCGGCGGCGTGAACGGGAGCGGCACGTGCCGCTGGGTATCCTCGGCGTTCACGTAGTCCGAGCTGGCCTTGAGGGCCAAATGCGCCGCTGGCTGGACGGTGACGCTCGCTTCGAACCCCAGCAACCGCGCGTTGGTGGCGGCGAACTGGCGCACCGGGAAATTCTGAATCGTATCGCCCCGCAGGAACGCGTAGATGTAGTTGTGGATGACGTTGAGATAGGGCGAGATCTCGAGGGCCACGTCCGCGGCGTTCCCGCTGAGCGATGCGTCCACCCCGAAGCCCGTTTCCGGACCGAGGCCGGCGCTGCCGATCGAGTAGGTCCCACTCGCAGCATCGAGCCCGTTCGCGAACAGCTCCTGGACGGTGGGGGCGCGAAAGGAGCGGGCGAGGCTCAGGGAGCCGGTGAGTTCCGGAGTGAGCCGCTGGATCGCGCCGAGTGAGGTCGTGACCGCGTTGGCGAGGCGCGAGACGCTGAGTGTGCGAAACACCGAGTCCGTGGACTGCGGGTAGGGACGGGTTTGGATCTTGTTGTAGTCGAAGCGCAGGCCGGCCTGCAGGCGCGTGTTCCGTGCGGCGAGATACTCCTCATACGCGTAGCCCGCGAAGCCGGTGGTCAGCGAGTTCGGCCCCAGCGGTTTGTCGCCCTCGATCGTCAGATCCTCGACGTTCGTCCACAGTCCCACCGTACCCTGGAGTCTGCCGAGCGGTTGGTGCTGGAACTGCAGCACGCCGTTGAACTCGCGCTTGTGGAAGTGGTTCGCCTGGGGTTCGGAGACACCGGTGGAATCCTGGGCGGTGGGAAACTCGGAGTGATTGTAGTCGTTGTAGCTGGCGTGCAGCCTCCCCTGCTTCACGAACGCGCCGCCGACGTTGAAGAGGCCTCGCAATTCGACCGTGTTCCGATTCTGCGTGATGCGCGAGGTGGTCGGGGGCACGGTCTGCCAGTCGGGGTTGGGCGGGACGCCCGGGACTCCGTAATTCATTTCGTAGTGTTTCGCCCCGATGCCCACCGTACCGAACGTCCCCTGATAGGCATAGCCGAGGCCCGCCTCGCTGCTGCGGTCGAACGTCTGCGGCATCCGGTCGAGGTTGAAGCTCATGCCGCTCGCGGGGTCGGTGTACGTGCCGGACGGAATGCGGACGTCCTGTGCGTGAACGCCGCCCGCCGACACACTGAGCGCCTGATTGTGGCCGCTGAAGACGCTGTTGACGTGACCGGCGTACTGGTCGCTCACGGAGTTGCCTTCGAGGACGACGGTGCCGGAGAGCGGGCGGTCCGCCACCGTGGGCACGACGTTGGTGATGACGTTCACCAGCCCGCCGATGGTGTTGGGCCCGTAGAGGATCGTCGCGGGGCCACGGACCACATCGACCTGTGAAATGCCGATCGCCTCGATCGGTGTCGCGTGGGCCGGATCGAAGGTCGCGATGTCGCCCGTGCGGAGGCTGTTTTCGAGGACCAAGACCTCGTTGTCGCCCAGACCTCGCAGGATCGGGCGGGAAGGAGCGGAGCCGTTGCCGCGGACCGTCACGCCGGGCAGGTCCGAGACTTTCTCGGCGAAGCTTGCCCCGGCGCTGTTCAGCAAATCCACCTGAGACTTGGATGCCGCGGGCTGGTACTGGTCGCTAGCCGTCCGCGGCACGGGGGAGGCAGACACGACGATCTCCTGGAGCGTTATGGCGGACGGCTTGAGCTCAAAGGCCATCGTCGCGGTGTCGCCGCTGACTTGAACGGTTTGGGTCGCGGACGCATAGCCCGTGGCACCCGCGAACACCCGGTAGGTCCCCCTGGGAACACTCGAAAAGGCGAACTGTCCGCGGCGCCCGGTGTGCTCGACGCGATCGAGCTCCAGCAGGCGCACCGTCGCGCCGACGACGGGATCGCCGGCACTCCGCACGGTTCCCGTAATCGTTTGCGCCGGCGCGTTGGCGGCCCAGGCGAGTAGCGCTGCGAGCGCCAGGGCAGCCGGGATGGCGCGAAGCGGGTGGATGGCAGAAGTGCCTCGGACCAGGTTCCGTGACTCCAGCGCTACGCCCGTCACCGCTTGTCGGCTGCGGCCTTCCCGCCCACCGCGGGGACGTTCAGATCACGCAGCATCCGGTTGAAGGCGGCGACCTCGGACGTTTCGAGGCCGGCGAGCGTCGCCAGCTCGCGATCGAGGCGGCCGGAGAGCTCCTGGAACACCTCCTGCTCCTGCTTCGTGGGCGCGGCGTCGGCGCTCTGTACCATGGCGTTGAGCGACAGGAACTGGTTGTAGATCTGAATCGGCCAGTGGAGCGTGGATTCGTCGGCGTGCGCGTGCGGCTCCGCGAGCCGGCCGCGCACCGCCTCGAGCTTGGTGCGGACCGAGTCGGCCTGGGACTTGATGCGCGCCGCGTCCGGGCGCTTGCCGGTCCACTCCGTCCAACTGGTGAGCTGACGCTCGGTCTGCTCGATGCGCTCGACCGCGGCGACGAGCGTGTCGATCCGGTCGTGGAGCTGGACCTCGAGCGCGTATTGGCGCGCGAGCTCCGCCGCGGTCGTCTTGAGGCGCGGGTCGGCGACGACCGTGAAGGGCTGCGTGTAGCTCCTGCCGCCCACCGTGAGCTTCACCGTATAGCGCCCGGGCAGCGCGATCGGTCCATCGACCGTGCCTTCGTCCACCACCACGTCCTTCACCTTCGCCGCCGCGGGATACCGCAGGTTCCAAACGAACCGGTTCGTCCCCGCGTGCACCGCGACGATCGAATCGCTGGGCGCGTAGGTCGCGCTATCCGGCACCGGGGCGTGCGTCTTAGCGGTGTCGGGCTTGCTCGTGAAGCTGCGGATCAGCGTGCCCGCACTGTCCTGGAAGGCGAGCGTCACGTCGCCCGCCGGCTTGGTCTGGAGGGAGTAGGTCACCGCGACGCCGGGCCAGGGGTTCTCGCCCGTTGCCGGCCGCTCGCTCCGGCCGCCCCCGAACCGCACGGTCGGGTCGGGCGCGAAGAGATGCGCGCTCTCGCCCCGCACGGCGTCGGTGAGCTGGCGCAGAGGCGAGATGTCGTCCAGCACCCAGAACGCGCGCCCGTGCGTCGCCACGATCAGATCGCCTCCGTGGATTGCGATGTCGCGCACCGAGCTCCGCGGCAGGTTGAGTTGCAACGGCTGCCAGCGCGCGCCGTCGTCGAACGACACGTACAGCCCCGTCTCGGTGCCCGCGAACAGGAGCCCGTGGCGCACGGGGTCCTCGCGGATGGCGCGCGTGTAGGCGCCGGAGGGAATCCCGCCGGTGATCTTCGTCCAGCTCTTGCCCCAGTCGGTCGTCTTGAAGAGGTAGGGCTGGAAATCATCCAGCTGGTAGCGATTGGCCGCGAGATAGGCCGCGCCCGCGGCGAAGTGGCTGGGCTCGACGATGCTCATCCGCGTGAACCGGCCGAGCCCCTTGGGCGTCGCATCTTCCCAGGTGGCGCCGCCGTCCCGCGACACGTGCACTAAGCCGTCGTCCGAGCCCGCCCACAACACCCCGGCCTGCACCGGCGATTCGGCGAACGTGAATACGGTCCCGTACCACTCGGTGCCGGTCATGTCGCGCGTGATCGGCCCGCCCACCGGGCCGAGCGTGGCCGGATCGTGGAGCGTGAGATCGGGGCTGATCGCGCGCCAGCTCGCGCCGCCATCGGTCGTCTTGAACACCTGCTGCGCGCTCGTGTACAGCGTGTTCCGGTCGTGCGGCGAGAACACGATCGGGAAGGTCCACTGGAAGCGATACGGGACCTCCGCGGCCGCGTGGCCGTCGTAGTTGTTGAGCCACACCGACACATCGCGGGCCTGGTTAGTGCGACGGTCGAAGCGGGTGAGGGTGCCCATGTAGGTCCCGGCGTACACGATGGTGGGGTCCCCGGGCTGCGGCGCGATGTAGCCCGACTCGCCGCCCGCCACGTGGTTCCAATCGCGCTCCGTGATCGCGCCGTCATCCGACCGGCTCGCGATCGCGACGGTCGAGTTGTCCTGCTGCGCCCCGTAGATCAGGTAGGGGAACTGATCGTCCGTGATGACGTGGTAGAACTGCGCTGTCGGCTGGTTGTGCACGGTGGACCAGCTCGCGCCCCGGTCGAACGACACGGTGGCGCCGCCGTCGTTCGCTTCGATCATGCGCTGCGGGTCGCGCGGGTCGATCCACAGCGTGTGGCAGTCGCCGTGCGGCACGCGCAGGCGCGCGAACGTCTTGCCGCCGTCGACCGAACGCCACGTGCTCAAGTTCAGGACGTACATCGTGTTCTCGTCCGCCGGGTCCGCGGTGACGAACGAAAAGTACCACGGCCGGACCATGAATTTCTGGTCGGCGTTCACGCGCTCCCAACTCTTCCCCGCATCGTCCGAGCGGAAGATGCCGCCGGCCGAGTCGGGCGCCTCGACGCTGGCCCACAGGCGCGCCGGCTTGGCGGGCGAGACCGTGACGCCGATCCGCCCCAGCGGCCGGCGTGGGAGGCCCTCGTTCGCCGTGAGGTCGCTCCAGGTATCGCCGCCGTCCGCGCTCTTCCACAGGCCGCTCTTGCCGCCGCCCGCCGAGAACCCCCAGGGCGTGCGCTGGTTCTTCCACAACGCGGCGTACAGCACCCGCGCGTTCGCGGGGTCCTGGGCGAGGTCGATGGCGCCCGTCGAGTCGTCCACGAACAGCACCTTCTGCCAGCTGCGACCGCCGTCCGCTGAGCGGAACACGCCCCGCGTGGGGTTGGGGCCGAACGCGTGTCCCATGGCCGCGACGTAGACGAGGTCGGGGTTCTTGGGATCGACCCGCACCGCCGCGATGTGCCGCGTGTCCTCGAGGCCCAGGTGCCGCCACGTCTCGCCCCCGTCAGTGGAGCGCCACATGCCGTCGCCGTACGTCAGATCTTCGCGCCAGTCGGCTTCGCCCGCGCCCACGTAAATCACGTTGGGGTCGGACGGGGCGACGGCAATCGCCCCGACCGAGGCGATCTCGGCCTTGCCGTCGGTGACGTTGGTCCAGGCCTCGCCGCCATTCGTCGTCTTCCAGACACCGCCGTCCACTGCGCCGAAGTAAAACACGAGGGGGCGCGTCGGATCCCCGGCGACCGCCACGGCGCGGCCACCCCGGAACGGACCCACCAGCCGCCAGTGCAACGCCCGCAGTGCCGGGTCGACCGGCAGGGCGGCGCCCGTGTCGCGCGCCGCGCGCTGCTGGCTGGTGAGTGGACGGGTGGCGCACAGACTGAGGAGGAGGAGGCTCACACCGGGACCCACGTTGCGCATGACTCGACTCCGGAGGCGGAGTGGTGGCGCACCTGACGAGCAGCGCCGGGAGCGGCTCGCAGCATATCGCTGCCCGGGGGGAGCCGCAAGCGGCGCAACCCTAAACACGCGGGGCCCGGCTGCGGATGCGAGCAGCCGGGCCCCCCGGAATCCTGCGGAGCGGTTTACTTCTTGTCGTATTGCAGCGCGAGGCGCAGTTGCACGAGCGCGCCGTCGATCGCCTGGATCGCCTCGACGCGATGGCCGCCGAAGTCGTGCGCGGCGCGCTGGAGATGCTGCTTGGCACGCTCAAGCGCGCGAATCGCCGCGTAGATCTCGGGATGAGGCTCGGCGGCGATGCTCGTGGCGTGCGCGGGCGGGCTATGGGGCTGCGCCGCGGCGCCGAGCGGCAACGTACACAAGGCGGTGAGCGCGGCGACGGCGAGCCCGCGGGCGATCATGGAACGCATAGGACCTCCGGAATGAGGGCAGTAGTCTGGGTGAGACCTCACACAGACGACCTCCCCGTCTCCCGAACCGTCACCCTTCGTCCGCCGCTCGCTTGTACATCCAGTACTCGGGCCCCGCCGCCGACTCCGGCCAGTCGGCGAGGTGCTCGGCGCCGCGCCAGGACTCCTCCGCGGGATGCAGCTCGCCGCGCCACGCTTCGCGCTCCGCGACGAACAAGTTCTCCAGCTCATCAGCCGGCTCTTCGGGCATCCATGCGCGTGACATGCGTCGCTCCTGGTCGGCCGCGCTCG
>DATBBW010000011.1:0-2504 GCA_036270795.1 Gemmatimonadales bacterium
CGCGCGCTGGCCCAGGCGCTCGCCGCGGGCGCGACCGGGGTGCCGACCGCGCGGGCCGAGCTCGAGGGCGTCGGCATCCGCCTGTGGGTGGTGTCCGGGGAGCGGGCGTCGCGGCTCGCCGCCCTCGCCAGCCGGGGGCCGCTCTACATTGCCGACGGGCACCACCGCTACGAAACGGCGGTCGCCTATGCCCGGGACGAGCCGGCGGCCGACCGCGTGCTCTCGTTCGTCGTTTCGGCGGGCGACCCCGGGCTCACCATTCTGGCCACGCACCGGCTCATCTTCGGCCCTGGGCGGGACGCGGCCCAGCTCGTCGAGTCCTGGCGTCGCTGGTTCGAGGTCGGGCGCGTGGCGCCCTGCATGGACCGGATGGAGCGGCTGGCCGAGCTGGGGCACGACCGCACGGCGTGCCTCGTGGCGTTCCCGGGGGCGTACGACGTGACCCTCGTGCTCAAGCGGGACGCGCCGCTCGCGACGGTGCCGGGCCTCGGGCGAACCGCAGCGGTGCGCGCCCTCGATGTCGCGCGCGTCGATGCGCTCGTGGTCCAGGCGATTCTCGGCGCCAGCACGTCGACTCCGTCGCTCGGCTATACGCCCGATCCGCGCGCCGCCTTCGACGCCGTGCGGCAGGGGAACGCCGCGGCCGCGGTGCTCCTCAATCCGCCGAAGCTGGAGCAGGTCGTCGCCGTCGCCGACGCCGGTGACTTCATGCCGCCCAAGTCAACGTATTTCGTGCCCAAGGTGCCGAGCGGGCTGGTGCTGCGGCGCGTATCTTTCGCGCCATGAGCCGGCGGCCCCGCGACCGCGTCCTCACGAACCTCGAATCGATCTACCGCGAGGCTTACGAGCGCGCCAAGGCGGCGGGGGACCAAGCCCGCATGGCCGATCTCGACGCCGCGTACCAGCGCGAGCAGCTGCTGCTCGAGGTGCTGCTCGATATCCGCGACGCGCTGGGTGCGCTCCCGGCGACCCCGGACGCGCGACCCGACCGGGATCCGGGACCCGATCCGATCACCGCGCTCGAGACCATCCGTCGCATCACGAAACTCCGCTGAGGATTGGTATGAACCGACTGCGCTGTGGCGCGGGACTCTTGTGCCTCCTGGCGGCCGGGTGCACCCCGGGCCTCTCGAGCCCCAAGGCCGACATCGTCATCACCGGCGGCCCCGTGTGGACCGGCTTGGCCTCGGGGGAGCCCCAGCCGGGCGCGGTGGCGATCGCGCGCGGGAAGATCCTCGCGCTGGGCGATTCGAGCGCCGTGGCGCGCTACGTCGGCTCCAACACCGAGGTGCTGCGCGCGAACGGCGGGCTGGTCCTGCCCGGCTTCACCGACGGCCACACGCATTTCATCGATGGCGGGTTCCAGCTCGCCTCGGTGGATCTGCGCGACGCCCGCACGCCCGCCGAGTTCATCCGGCGCTTGAAGCAATTCGCCGCCACCAAGCGGCCGGGACAATGGATTCTGGGCGGCGATTGGGACCACACCCTCTGGCCCGGCGCCCCGCTGCCGCGCCACGAGTGGATCGACTCGGTGACGCCCCAGAACCCCGTGTTCGTGAACCGGCTGGACGGGCACGAGGCGCTCGCCAACACCGCGGCCCTGCGGGCCGCCGGGATCACGCGCCACACGCCCACTCCGCCCGGCGGGGAGATCGTGCGGGACGCACACACGGGCGAGCCCGTCGGGATCTTCAAAGATCAGGCGCTCGATTTGATCGGGCGGGCGATCCCGGCGCCGTCGCCCGAGGAGCGCGACTCGGCGCTCGCCCGCGCGCTCGCCCACGCCACATCGCTCGGGGTGACCGCGACCGCCCACATGAACGCCTCGTGGGCCGACCTCGCGAGCTATCGCCGCCTCGCACGGGCGGGACGGCTCACGCTGCGGGTCACCGTCTATCTGCCGCTCGAAGACTGGCGCGCGGTGGCGGACACGGTGCGGCGCGCGGGGGCGGGAGACGACTGGGTGCGGATCGGCGGGCTCAAGGGGTTCATGGACGGCTCGGCGGGCTCACGCACCGCCTACTTCTTCGCGCCGTATGCGGACTCGGCCGGCTACTACGGGCTGACCCAGCACCCCGAGGCCGACATGGCGCGCTGGATCGGCAGCGGCGACTCGGCGGGACTCCAGGTCGCCGTGCACGCGATCGGCGACCGCGCCAACGCGATCGTGCTCGGGATCTACGACAGCGTGGCGCGCGCACACGGCCCGCGCGACCGCCGTGACCGGATCGAGCACGCCCAGCACCTGCGTCCCGCGGACATCCCCCGCTTCGGCCAGCTGGGCGTGATCGCCTCGATGCAGCCCCACCACGCGATCGATGACGGGCGCTGGGTGGAGCGGCGCATCGGTCCGGTGCGCATCAAGACGACCTACGCGTTCCGCACGCTGCTCGACACGGGGGCGAAGCTGGCGTTCGGGTCCGATTGGACGGTGGCCCCGCTCGACCCGATCCTGGGCGTCTATGCCGCCGTCACCCGCCGCACGCTCGACGGCAAGAATCCCG
>DATBBW010000012.1:0-48451 GCA_036270795.1 Gemmatimonadales bacterium
CGTCGGGCACGGGCACCAACATCTTCCAGAAGAAGTGGCCCGACCGCTTCTTCGACGTGGGGATCGCTGAGGCGCACGCCACGACGTTCGCCGCGGGGCTCGCCACCCAAGGCATCCGGCCCGTGCTGGCAATTTACTCGACGTTCCTGCAGCGCGCCTACGACAGCATCATCCACGACGTCGCGATCCAACGGCTCCCGGTGATCTTCGCGCTCGACCGCGCGGGGATGGTGGGCGAGGACGGCCAGACCCACATGGGGCTGTACGACATCGCGTACCTGCTCGCGGTGCCCCACATGACCGTGACCGCGCCCAAAGACGGGGCCGAACTGATCGGGCTGTTGCGGTGTGCGCTGGGGCACACGGACGGCCCCTTCGCACTGCGGTATCCGCGCGACAAGGCGCCGGGCGAGGCGCCTCCCGCGGCCGAGGTGGCGCCCGTGCCGTACGGCAGCTGGGAGGTGTTGCGCAAGGGGAAGGAGTGCGCGCTGCTCGCGGTCGGGGTGATGTGTCAGCCGGCGCTCGCCGCCGCCGAGGCGCTCGCGGCCGAGGGGCTGGAGGTGACGGTCGTCAACTGCCGGTTCCTGAAGCCGATCGACCGCGCCGTGCTGGACGCGCTCATGCGCGAGCACCGGCTCCTCGTCGCGGTGGAGGATGGCACGGTCGCGAACGGCTTCGGGGCGTATCTCGCGGGCCTGGTAGAGACGATCGCACCCGAGGTGCGAGTGGTGCCGCTCGGCGTGCCCGACCGGACCTACGAGCACGCGCCGCGGGCGGCGCAGCTTGCCGAGGTCGGCCTCACGGGGCCGGGGATCGCGGCGCGGGTGCGCGCGCTGGCGGCGGAGGACTCGCTCGCACCGTCATGAACGTCGGGGTCGTCGGCAACCCGAGCTACCGTGATCTGAAGAGCCTGCTGGCGCATCTCGCGCAGGTAGCCCCGCGCCTCGGGGTAACGCTGTACACCGAAGAGCCGATCGCGGCCTTGTGGCCTGAGCCGCGCCCGCCGCTCTTGGCGCGTGCCCCCACCCTCGACTGCCTCGTGACCCTGGGGGGTGACGGCACGCTGCTGCGCGGCGCGCGCACGCTGGGGGACGGCGGGGGGACGCCGATCTTGGGCGTCAATCTCGGCCGCGTCGGCTTCCTCACCACGGCGAACGCCCAAACGCTCGATTGGGCCCTCGACGCCCTGGTGCGCGGCGCGTACGCCACTGAGGCGCGGCTGGCGCTCGCCCCCGCGATCGAAGACAAGGAGGGACGGAGTCGTCCCGAGCCCGTGGTGCTGAACGACGCCGTCGTCCACAAGGGCGGCGTGGCGCGTCTCATCCGGCTGCGCGTGTCGGTGGACGGCGACGAGGTGGGGCAATACTCCTCGGATGGCATCGTGGTCGCGACGCCCACGGGCTCGACGGCCTACTCGCTCTCCGCCGGAGGGCCGATCGTCGTGCCGGGCGTGGACGCGATCGTCGTCACCGCCATCTGCCCCCACACCATCGCCGTGCGGCCGCTCGTCGTGCCCTCCACGGCCCACGTCACGGTCGAGCCGATTCCACCCTGGAGCGAGGACGTGTTGGTGTCGTTCGACGGCCAGACCGGCACCACGATGCATCCCGGCGAGCGACTGGTAGTGAAGCGGGCCGCGTCCCCCGTGCGGCTGGTGCGGCTCGGGCCCGAAGGGTTCTTCGCCCGCATGCGCAAGAAGCTGCAGTGGGGCGATCTCTCCGACCGCGAACGTCACTAGTGCTCACCGAACTGCGGGTGCGCGATCTCGCCGTCATCGCCGACGTGACGCTCCCGCTCGCGAGCGGGCTGAACGTCCTGACCGGCGAGACCGGGGCGGGCAAGTCGATGCTGGTCGACGCCCTGGCGTTGCTCTTGGGCGAGCGCGCCTCGGCAGAGGCCGTGCGTCCCGGGGCGGCGAAAACGGTCTTGGAAGGAGCGTTTGACCTCACCCCGGCCGAACTCGACCGGCTGCTGCCCGTGCTGGCGGGTCTCGGCGTCGAGGTCGAGGACGGCCGGCTGGTGCTGAAACGGGAGATCACGGGGGAGGGGCGCTCGCGCGCCTGGGTGAACGGCAGCCCCACGACGGTCGGCGTGCTGGGCGAACTGGGCCTGCGGCTCGTCGACCTGCACGGGCAGCACGAGACCCAGTCGCTGCTCGGCACTGAGGCACAGCGGGACATGCTGGACGCCTACGGCGACGCGGCGGTGGAGCGTACCGCGGTGCGGGACGCTGCGGAGCGCGCGCGCGAGCTCGAGCGACGTGAGGCGGAGCTGACGGCCCAGCGGGAGCGGGTGCGCCGCAAGGCGGACTACCTGCGTCACGTGGTGGAGGAGATCGCGCGCGCCGCGCCCCAGGTCGGTGAGGTCGAGGCGCTCGAGGCCGAGGCGCAGCGCTTGGCGCATGCCGACGAGCTGGGCCGGCTGGCGCGGGAGCTGGAGCAGGCGCTCGATCCCGCGGGCTTGGCCCGCGCGGCGAAGCTCGTCACCGGGTTGGAGCGGCTCGATCCGTCGGTCGCCGCGTGGCGCGAGCTGTTGGACGGCGCGTTCACGCATGTCGAGGAGCTGGCGCAGGCGGCGCGCGCCTACGCCGCCCGGATCGAGGGCGACCCCGGACGACTGGTGGTGGTGGAGCAGCGCCGCGATGTGCTGTTCCGGCTGCTGCAGAAGTACGGCCCGACGCTGCCCGACATGTTGGCGACGCGCGACCGGTCGGCGCGCGAGCTCGAGCTCTTGGACACGGCGGATCTCGATCTCCGGGTCCTCGGCGCGGAGCGCGACACTGCCGTACGGGAATTCGCGCGCGCCGCGCGCGCGCTGTCCGGCAGGCGGCAGGTGGCGGCCGCGCGCCTCGGCGCTGCGGTGACCGAGCTGCTCCCGGCCCTCGGCATGGCGGGCGGCCGGTTGCTCGTGCGGCTCGAGCCGCGCGCCGCGCCGGGGCCGCACGGGGCCGAGGACGTGGTGTTTCAGGTGCAGCTCAACGTCGGTCTCGAGAGCCGCCCGCTCGCGAAGGTGGCCTCGGGCGGCGAGCTGTCCCGGCTCATGCTGGCGCTGAAGGTCGTGCTCGCAGAGCACGACGCCGTGCCCACGCTCGTGTTCGACGAAGTGGATCAGGGGATCGGCGGCGAGGTCGGTGCTCGGGTGGGCGCAGCGTTGGCCCGGGTGGTGCGCGGCCGCCCGGCGGGGCGTCAGGCGCTCGTGATCACCCACTTGCCGCAGATCGCGACGTACGCCGACCACCACCTCGTCGTCGCGAAGGGGGCGAAGGGCGGGGTCGCGACGAGCGACGTGACGGTGGCGACGGGGACCGCGCGCACGCGCGAGCTGGCGCGCATGCTCGGCGACCCCGACATGGAGAGCGCCCTGCGCCACGCCACGGAGCTCCTCAGAAGAGCCGCCGGGCCGTCCGCAGCACGATCCGATACACCGTCGCCGCCGGCACCACCCCCGCGCCCGTGACGGTCTGCTCGATGGAAAACCCGCCTTCCAGGGTGGGGCCGACGTAGGTCACGGCGAACCCGAAGCGCAGCGAGCGCTGCGAGGTACCCCCGTCGAGCACGCTCGCCGGCGTCGCGCCGTCGAGCGCGGTGGCCACGGCGGTCGAGTCCTGGGCGCTCCGGTACCAGTAGTGGTCGCGCGCCTTGGTCCAGTAGCCCGCCGTGACTCCCGCGGCGAGCTGGGGGGCGAGGCGCAGGAGCGGTGCGACATCGAGCCCGAGGTAGTCGCCGCGCGCCCAGCCGAGCGTGGCCGTCGCCCCGAATGGCACGAGCACGGCATCCCACGGCGCCACGCGGCGGATCCGCGTCCCGGCCCGCGCGGTGCCGGCGCGGAGGGCGACGTTGAGCCACAGGGGCCCGAGCGTCGCCTCCTGGATCACGCGCCCCTCCACACCCCACAGGTGATCCCCGATCGACTGGCGCAGGAAATCGTCGGCCGAGTCCCGCGCCCCGGTGGGCAACCGCAACACGAGACCGGCGCTCGCGGCGTAGCGCCGCCCGGTCGCGAAGCGGTACTTCGCCCCGAGCTCCACGTCGCCCAGGTTGTAGCGGAAGCTGTTGCGGAACGGCGTGCCACGGTATCCGAACCCCGGGGCGTCGGCTTGGAGGGCCAGCGTCATCGCGGCGCCGATCGTGTCCTGCGGCAACAGCAGCGTGGCGCCGGTGAACGCGCTGTCCTGATACAGCTGCTGCATGTGCCCCTGGATCGCGACGAGCGTGGCGCGGATGCTATCCCCCGCCGCCGAGGTGTCATTCGGCAGGAAGGCCACGTTTACGAAGCGTTGCAGCGCGTCGCGGATCTTGCGCCACTGGACGAGGCTGTCCTGCGCGGCGCACTGGAGGCTCGCAGGGCAGCCGTAGCCGCCACGCGTGATCCGTTGGTTCAGCGTATCGAGCGCCGTGTTGAACAGGGCGAAGAAGGTCTGATACTTGCCGAGGGCCCCGGCGGGGTCGGTGATTCTCGGGTTGAGCCCGAGGTTCGAGCCCGTGGGCGAGAGGGTGAGCGCCGTGCGGGTCGCGACGCGCACGATCGGCACCATCAGGCTAAGCGAAAGGCGGCTCGTGACCCCGACGTCCGCGGCGATGGGGTAGGTGCGGCGCTCCTGGCGCACGTCCAGCTGGCCCCGGCCCAAGCTCGCCACGAAGCCCGCGATGCGGGTCACGAACCGCGTGTCCTGCTGGAGTCGCGCCAGGCTCGGGATGTAGCTCCCGCCCACGGAGTCGCCGGTCAGCCCGCGTCCGAGGCCCAACCGCCCGCGGTCGGTGAACTCGGAGTTCCAGGTCATGATGCGGGGGTCGAACGTGACACGGATCGTGCCGGGTACGGCCACGTCGCTCCGCTCGATGGCCTGGGCGCCGAGCCCGCCGCCGCCCAGGAAGGCGGCGCCGCACAGCGTGCACACGACGACGAGGGAGGCGCGCATTTAGCGAAACGGCATCCGCCGAAGGGCGGATGCCGTCAGTCGCTACCCCACCGCACGCGGGCGGTTCGCGTCAGGGGACGGCCGGGACGGTGGTCCCGTACTGCGCGTCGATCGCCTGGATCAGCAGGTTGGCGATGAGCTTGTGCGAGGCGGCGCTGGGATGGACGCCATCCTTGGAAAACGCCGTGCCGAACGGCGCCGTGGTGAACTTCGGGTCCGCCGGGTTGGCGTGCGGGAACGGCGCAACCTGCGCCGTGTCGGCCCTGAGGGCGAGGAGCGCAGGGTTGGGATCGGCGTAGGCGTAGCCGCGGGCGGCCGCGAGCGCGGCAATCGCCGCGTTGTATCCCTTGACGGCCGCGTGGAGGTTCGCGAGCTCGGCCGGCTCGATGTTGTGGTCGTTCAGACAGTCCAGGGTGTAGGTGGTCGAGGGGTTCGCCTGGGCCGCGGCGATCAGTCCGAACCCGTAGCGAAACGGCACGAGCACCGTGTCCCCCACGCCGCCGAGGGCCGACGGCGCACAATCATTGGACACGGCAAAGTTCGCGGGCAGGGCCCCCGTGCTCTTGACGAAGAGATATACCTGGCCGTAGGAGAGGTAGGGAATCAATCCCACGTCCGCGACCCCGATCAGGACGCCGTGGCCCTTGCTCGGCGTGGAGTCCACGGAGTTGAGCATGGCGGTGTAGCGCGTCGTGAAGCTATCGACCCGCGTCACGAGGGCCGGGTTCCCCGCGTTGGCTGTATCGGTCGCGGCCCCGAGCACATCGTTGTTGCCGATCCAAATCGTCACGAAGGTCGGATTCGCCCGCTCCATCGCCTGAATCTGCGTCATGCCGCCGAGGAACAGCGTCGTCAGCGCGTTGGCGTCGCCGGTGGGGGCGAAGTTGCTGAGCGCGTCGATCACCTTGGCGCCGGGCACCGCGACGTCGCTCAAGAACGGCGGCGGGAGGGGCTGTGGCTCGCGCAGCGCGCAGTTGAGTGGCGGTACCGGCGGCTGGACCACGGCGCCGGTGAACACATTGACGAGCGGCGGCGGGCAGCCCGGCTTGTTCATCAGGGGCTGGAAGAATGGCGTCTGCATCTGGCCCGCCAGGAGCACCGGATACGCCTGGCGCTGCGTGCTGTCGTTGATGCCGGCGGACTGAAACCCCGCGGTAATGGAGTTGCCCATCGCCACGTAGCGGGTGAACAGCGCGTTGACCGGGATGACCGAGGTCGGCCGGAACAGCTGCTCGTCGTTGCAGCCCGCCCCGAGAACGAGCCCGAGCGTCGCCGCGCCGAGAAGCGTCGTCGTCCGAGACATAGCGCTCCGTGCCTCTCTCGTCAGAAGGTGAGGGCCAGCCCGAGGGCAACCAAGTGGGCCGAGAACTGGTACAGCCCGGTGTTCACCCCGGTGGTCGCGATGGTCCCGGTCGCCGGATCGATGGTGCGACCCCGCCGGTCGTTCTGCCGGACATATTGGTAGCCAAGGTCGGCGTGCCATTGCGGCGTCAGGGTGGCGCCGATGCCGAGCGTGAACTCGTTGCGCGACCCTTCGGGGAGCAGCGGCGTCACGGTGATGTCGGGGGCGGCGGAGGTGTGGTACAAGTAGCCCGCGCGGAACGTGTACTTGGGGCTGTACTGGTACTCGGTGCCGAAGCGGTAGCCGTAGGTGTCCCTGAACCCTTCGTACCGCGCGAGTGGCGGCGTCGCCGGGTTTGCAAACGTGACGTTTAACGCGTTGAACCACCCCCAGACCACCTGCTGGAAGTCCCCACTCACCATCCACTTGGGGTTGAG
The DNA here is from genome assembly GCA_036270795.1 of Gemmatimonadales bacterium. Classification (GTDB taxonomy): domain Bacteria; phylum Gemmatimonadota; class Gemmatimonadetes; order Gemmatimonadales; family GWC2-71-9; genus AG41. Next base: position 6,698 of record DATBBW010000012.1, read on the forward strand.
CTGGTAGGTCAGTCCCAGCGTCCATTGGTCGGGGAGGGTGAGCTGGGTCGTGGCGGTGCCATTCGACAAGGGGGCGCCGGGCGCAAACTCCGGGGCCAAGACGAGATCGATGGGCAGGGGCGTCGTGGGGTTCAGCGGTGTCGTCCCCGGCGCGAACACGAGTCCGGTATTCACCTGACTGAATGCGACGTCACCGTTGATGGTGACCGTCTTCCGGGTCATGAACCGCCCGCCCAGGGACAGGCGATCGGTGATCTTGAGAATGGCGCCGATGTGCACGGCGACGCCGTTGCCGGACCCCGTCAGCTTGCTGTCGGCGAAGTCGGTATAGGCCGGGATGCCGATCGCGCTGAACAGCGTCCCGGGCGGCAGAATGCCCCCCGTGGCCGGAAGGGCCTGGGCCGACAAATCGAGGCGCTGGTTGAGCTCCACCGAGCTGTGGATGTAGGCAATCCCGATCCCCAGCTGCAAGCGGTCGGCCACCTGATAGGCCAGCGTCGGCTGGATGTAGAGCGTGTTGAGCCGCGTCTTGTACCCGGAGAACCGGCCCGGGAACGTGGTGGGCCACTCCGTGCCGAGCCCGTAGGGGACGTAGAGTCCAATGCCAGCGGCCAGGCCGTTGCCGAAGTTGTGGGTCACATAGACGTTCGGCACGACGAAAGTTTGGCTCGCCATGTCGGTCTTTTGGCCGAAGAGGTCGTCCGTGAAGCCACCCATCGGCCGGATCAGGGTCCCGCCGACGCTGATGTGGGTGCCCTTGAGGCTGGCGAGCCCGGCGGGGTTGAAGAAGATCGCCGACCCATCGGGGCAGGGTTGCGCGACCCCGACGCCCGCGCGTCCCATCATGCACGTGTTCAGCTCGTAGATCCCGAACCCCTGGGCCGCGCCGAGGGCCGGGAGGCCGACCACGAGAGACGATAAAAGGAGGGCGTACCGCCGCATACGGAGGTCTCCGGAAGTGCGGATTGGCGAGATGGTGGAATCGGCTGGCGAAGGGTAGCATTGGCCCCAATCGTTGTCAAACTTTTGGCCCCAATCGCTGTCAAACCCATGCGCGGCAAAGCGTCAGCGTTCTTCCGCGCCACCTTCGGTGTCGCGCCTCGAGCCCAGGCCTCAGCCCCGGGGCGCGTCAATCTCATCGGCGAGCACACCGACTACAACGGCGGTCCCGTGCTGCCCGTGGCCCTGGCCGCCCGCACCAGCGTCGCCGTCGGGCCAGCGGAGGCGGGAGTGCTCGAGGTCGTGTCCGCACGGGACGGCCAGGTGGAGCGCGTCGACTATCGGGCGGGCCACGCGGTCGGGTGGAGCCGCTACGTCGCCGGCGTGATGCGGGAGTTGCTCGCGGCCGGGGCGGCGGCGTTGGGCGGGGGGGCGCGGGTCGCGGTCGCGAGCGACGTGCCGGTCGGGGCGGGGCTCTCCTCCTCCGCGGCGCTCACGGTGGCGAGCGCCAAGGCGTTGAGCGTCCTGGCGTGCCTGCCGTTGACGCCCCGCCAAATCGCCGGCGTGGCGTTTCGCGCGGAGCACGATCACGTCGGCGTGGGCTGCGGCATCATGGACCAGATGATCGCGGCGCTCGCCAAGCCGAACCACGCCTTGTTGATCGAGTGTGCCTCCGGGGCGACCCGCCAGATCGCGTTCCGCGGGCGGCTGCTGCTCGTCGACACCGGGGGCCGGCACGAGCTCGCGACTGGCGCGCTGAACGAGCGCCGAGCGGAGTGCGAGGCCGCGGTCGCTCGTCTCAAGCTCGAGTTGCCCGAGCTCGTGTGGCTCGCCAGCTGGCCCGTGGGCTGGCTGCCGCGCCTCAAGCGCGCGCTTTCCGAGCCGCTGCGGTCGCGCGCCCTGCACGTCGTGGGGGAGACCGCGCGCACGCGGTTCGCAGCCCAGCTGCTCGCCCGGGGCCAGGTGCGACGGTTCGGCCAGCTCTTGTACGAGTCGCACGACTCGTGCCGCGACCTCTACCAATGCAGCACGCCGGAGCTCGATCTCGTGGTGGCCGCCGCGCGCCGGGCCGGGGCGCTCGGTGCGCGGCTCACGGGCGCCGGCTGGGGGGGCAACGCCGTGGTACTCGTGGACCGGCGCAGCGAGGCGCGGGTGGTGGCGGGTGTGCGGCGCGCCTTCCGCCGGGCCTATGGCCGCGAGCCGCCGATCACGCCGGTCAAGCCGTCCGGCGGACTACGGCACGAATCCGCGCGCTGACCCGCGCGCCCTTACCTGAGGGGTCGACATGAACATCCTGTTTCCCAGCCTGCTGGCCTATCGCGACCTGGCACTGCTGTTGCTGCGGCTGATGGTGGCAGTGGTCTTTGTGTGGAGCGGCGTGACGCACCTCAAGGATCCCGCGGGGAGGGCGAAGAGTATCGACATGAGCGTTGGCTTCACGGTCGTGCTCGGGCTGGGGGAGGTAGCGGGAGGTCTCGGCCTGGCGCTTGGCGTCCTCATTCAGCTGGCCGCGATCGGGCTGATCCTCATCATGCTCGGCGCGATCCAGAAGAAGATCTTCACGTGGAAGACGGGGTTTTGGGGGGGGCACGCGTACGGGTGGCACTATGATTTGATGCTGGCACTGATGAACCTGGTGATCCTCACGTCGGGCGGAGGCCGGTTCGTCTTGGCATAAGCGCGCCGCGCCGGTGGGGCGGGGGGAGCGGGGGGGGGCGGGGGGGGCGGGCGAACACAACACTCGGAGGTGACGACTATGCAGCTCGTGAGCATGGGAGGTGGGTGGGGCGCGGCGGCCCTCATGATCGGCGGGCTGGGCGCCTTGCTCGGGAGCCACTCGCCGGCCAAGCGGGAGCCCGCGCGACCCGCGGGGCAGATCGAGATCACGTGGCTCGGCCACGCGGCCTTCTGGATCGTGTCGCCCGGCGGCACTCGGCTGCTCATCGACCCGTGGCTGAAGGGCAACCCCGCCACTCCGGACTCACTGCAGGACGTGAGCCGCTACCACCCGGACTTCGTCTTGGTGTCGCACTCGCATAGCGATCATTCCGCGGACGCGAAGGCCATCGCGCTTGCCTCCGGTGCGCCGGTGGTCGGCACCTACGACTTCGTCGGGTCGCTCGGCCTCCCCGACAAGCAGATCCTGAGCGGCAACGTCGGCGGCACGCTCCAGGCGGGGGATGTCGTGATCCACATCGTCCCCGCGATGCACGGCAGCGCGCCGGACGGGCGGCCGATCGGGTTCGTGCTCCAGTTTACCGGCGGTCGCACGCTGTACGACACGGGGGATACCTGGATCTTCGGCGACATGGCGCTGATTCAGGAGCTGTACCACCCGAGCATCGTGCTCTTGAACGTCGGGGGCGGGCCCTATACCGAGGACCCACACACGGCGGCGCTCGCGATCAAGAAGTATTTCCAGCCCGAGGTCATCGTGCCGATGCACTACGGCACATTCCCGGCGCTCGCGCAAGAATCCGACGTGCGGGCGGCGTTTGCGGGCGATCATCGCCTCCGCGTGCTCAAGGTCGGACAGCGGACGACCCTGTAGCGGCGCCCGCGAGGCGGGGTACGGTCACCGGGCGCGGCGTTTCGCGCGGCGCGGGGGCGGGCGGTACATTGGGGTGTCGGGGCGATGCGAGCGGGAGACCCCGGCGTGCCGGTTCACGGCCCCCGGCAGCGGCGCCGGTGGCGGGTGTAGGAGAGGGACGATGTTCGGAATCCCCGAATGGGCGCTCGGCGTAGGGTTTATCGCCGTGGCGGGGTCGTTGGCAGGCTCGATCGGACGCGCGCTGCGGGGGAGCGTATCCCCGGGCGATCAGCCGCGGGGGCGCAACGCTTCGCGGCGCGAGTTAGCGCGCTCGGTCGAGGAGCTGCAGCACCGGCTCGCGGAGTTGGAGGCGCAGCCGCAGCGGGTCCCCGACCTGGAGGACGTGCAGCGGCGGCTCGCCGAGGTGGAAGAGCGCCTCGACTTTGCCGAACGCCTCCTTGCCCAGCAGCGGGAGGCGGAGCGGATTGCTCCACCGAAGCGCTGATCACGCCCGGGTGGCGAAATCGGTAGACGCATGGCACTTAAAATGCCAAGGGAGGCAACTCCCATGCAGGTTCGAGTCCTGCCCCGGGCACTCGCCGGTCCCAGTGGTGAAGGCACTGGTCGCGCGCAACCCAGGCCCGCGCCCGGGTGGGACGTGACGGTATGAGCGACAGACTGTGATACCGATCATCGCCGGAGGCCTCGGGATCGGCCTGCTGGTCGGGGCCATCGTGATCGCGGCGACCGTGGCGGAGGCGCTCAAACAGACGCTCCCCGGCCTGCTCAACGCACGCGCCCGTCGGCGCGCCGGCGCGTCAGGCTCCCCGTTCGATTCCGCGGAGCAGGCGGCGCTGCTCGACGAGTTGCAGGGCCGGCTGGGTGACGTCGACGCCATGCAGCGGCGCCTCGCCGAGGTGGAGGAGCGACTCGACTTTGCCGAACGCCTGCTCGCTCAGCAGCGACAGGTGGACCGCGTCGGTCCGGCGTCGGACTAGGCGAGCGGACGCTTCACGCAGCGCGAGTAACGTCCCAACGATGCCCGATATCCTCCACGACTCTCCCATTCCAGGCGCCTGCGGCGCGGCTGTTTCGGGCCGTGAGCGTCCCCGCCGAGCTCGATCAGTCGTGGATCTCGTGCTCCTGCTGGGCGCTGTATCGCCGGGTGCTCAAGCGGTATGTGGAGCACGGCGACGTGGTACCCTCCGAACAGCGCCTCGACGGATGAGCGTGGCGCGGCGTGCCAAGCGCATTAGCGCGCATGAGTGACAAGCATACCGAGAAGCTGCGGCTGCTCCTGAAAGGCTACGCGGAGCGCACCGCGACGCCGCCGGTGACTGCGAAGCCGGCCAGCGACGAGGGGGAGCGACGGCGGCGCGCGTGCGGAGACCGGCTCCAGAAGGTGGTCCGCACCGTGCTCCAAGCCTTCGTGATCGAGCTCGAGAGCGCGGGGCACGACGCCTCGATCCGGGACAACACGGACACGGCCGATGCGTATCCCAGCGTCGCGCTGGCGTTCACACCGCGCACACCGGACGGCGTCGGGCTCGCCTCCGTCCTCACCTTCCGCTACGATCCGCGCCGCGGCCTCGCGGTGGCGCGCGACATCAAGCCGTCCCCCAGAAAAGGCCAGGCGGTGACCAGCAGCACCGACCGCATCGGGACGATGCGGGTGGAGTCGGTCACCGCCGACTGGGTCGAGACCAAGACCTTGAGCTTCATCGAGGCGGTCCTCAAGGTGCATTGAGCTGCCCGCGCTCCGCCTCGGCCCCCGCGGCCCGCGCCTGGGCGAGCTTGGCCTGCTGCTCTGGCGTGAGCGTGTTCTTGATCTGAATCAGCGCGCTCATATGAGCGCGCTTCACGTCGCGTTCCACGGCGAGCACTTTGTCGATCTGCGCGAGCGCCGCCGCCTGATCCACCGCCGGCTTGTTGAGGAACTCGGTCAGCCGCTGTACCTCGTCCTGCATCTGCCACTGGAGATCCAGCACCTTCGACTGCAGTTCCGAGATCGCGTGGGTAATCGCCGTGCGCTGCTCCGGCTTGAGCCCGATGTCGCGGGCATGTTGCATCACGAGCTCCGGCGGGAACACGAAGCGCCCGAGCGCGTCTTCGGCTTTTAGCGGGCTGCCGGGGGGTTGTGGCCCTTGTTGCGCGGGGGCGGCGAGCGCCGTGAGGAGCGCGATGGAGAGCGTCAGCAGTGGCGTACGCGTCATGGCAAGAGTCTCCCGTTCAGGGTGAATGTTGGTATCGTGCGCAACAGCTCGGCCCCCGGCGCGCGCAGCAAGAAGTCCGTGGGGGCCTCCCAGCGAACCGCGGCGCGGTCCACCAGGGTGGCGCGGTGCGGCCGGGGTCGACCCAGCGTGAGGACGACCGTCGCGGCGACCGCCGCCAGGGCGCCGACGACCAGCCACCGCCTCCAGGTGGGCTGCGGTCGCGGCGCCACGCGGGGCGCGAGCATCGCGTGAAACGACGGGGTCCCCCGCGCGGCCTCGCGCCGCAACGCCTGAAACCGGTCGTGCAACCCGCGATCCGCCTCGTCGCTCGTCACTCGCGCTCCTCCAGCAGTCGTCGCAGGGCCCGCTTGCCGCGCTCGTAATGCGTCCGCGCCGTCCCCAGGGTCACGCCGAGCACCGTAGCGGCCTCGGCGATCGTCAGGTCCTGGTAGAACACGAGGTGCAGTGTCTCCCGCTGCCGCGGCGGCAGCCGGCCGAGCGCACCCACCAAGCGGGCCGTCTCCTCGGCGTGGGCAAGGGCGGCCTCCGGGTCGGGCCGGCCGTCCGCCTCCTGTGGTCCGAGGAACAGCCGGGCGAGCGGGAGCCAGCGTCGGAGCGCGGCGCGGCGCCGCGCTTCCTGTGCCGTGCGTCGGATCACCCCGAATACCCAGGTGCGGAAGCTCGAGCGCTCCTCGAACCGCGCGCGCCCCTCGAGGATCTTCAAATAGCTCGCCTGGAGCACATCCTCCGCCACGGGGCGGTCCCAGCCGCAACAGCCCAGGGCCCAGCCGAACGCCGCGGCGTGCAACTGCTCGAGTTGGGCCGCGAGGTCGTGGGGTGGCATGTCGGGGTCCGTCCCAAAGATGAGTGACGCGACGCGGGGGGATATATGACCGTGGCTGGAGGGGGGAGCGACCATCCCCAACCCAGCCACGTGGTGCCAGCCGAAGGGCCGGCCCGGCAGGTGCGACCTGAGCTCAGCTCGCGGGGGCCTCGTCGTCCTTGCGCTTCTGCTTCATGAGCCACGACACCACGAACCAGACCAGCCCCGCGACGAGGGCGACCTTGACGAGCGTGAGCACGATGCCCAGCAGTGTGCCGAGCACCGGGAGGAACAGGAACGACAGGACCTTCCACAGGGCAAAGCCGGCGAACCCAACGGCGGCGATCGTGAGGAGCGGTTTGAACACGGCGCACATCTCCGGGCTGAGGGGATCGAATTCTCTACGAGTGCGACCGCGCGGAAGTGTCGGCCGCCAGGCCGTCCTGGGTCGCCTGAGGCGCCGGGTTGCCGCGCGTCCCCGCTCGAGCGAGCTTCCGGACCGCACCACCACGGGACGCGCGGGGTCATGACGCAACGCACCATCACCGTCGACGGCGAGACTTGGCGAGTGTCCGAGTCGGGCCGCGTGACGGTCTACGGCAAGGACGAATTCGGGCTCGTGTTCGAGCTCGGAACGGGCCCCGAGCGCAAGCGTCGCTTCACGCGCTACTCCCCGCTCGGGGCGAAACAGGTGGACGCCGCGCTCGGCGAGCTCACGGAGCGGGAGCTCGGCGAGCTGTTCCGCCAATCGCAACCGGCCTGGACCTCGCCCGAGGGGCGGTACGGCGAGCGCTGAGCGGCCGGGCCACGCCCGAGGTCGCGCGAGAACGGCCCGATGCGCTGTGGGCCGCCCAGGTCTCAACCCGGCTCCCCGCTCGAGTGACGGGGGGCGCCCTGACGCGAAACCCGGCCGCCGGGCAGTCACCCGGCGGCCGGTTCGCGTGGCCGGGCGCCTCGACGCGGGATGCAACCGTCCGCAGGCCCCGGACTTAACCGATCTCTGACGTGGAGGATGCAACTTTTTCGAGGGCGTCAGCGTCTAACAGTTCGGAAGGCGCCGTCGAGAACAGTCCTTAGGGAGGTTTCAGATGCGCATCTCTGCTCTGTTGCTTGGCGTCGTCTTGACCAGCGGATCCGCATTCGCTGCGCAGGTCGCCGTCTCCTCGGTCGGGGCCGCGCGTCCGCCTGAGCTCGCGCCCGCTACCATCACGCTCGGAGGCGACGGACCCGATCGGGTGTGGTTCGGCGGAATGATCGAACCGATCACCGTGGAGTCGGGCGCGCGCGCCGCGAACGCGGCGACTCGGCCGTGGCTGTCCGACAGCCCCCCGCGCGGCAGCGCACGGACCGCACGGACCTACCGCGTCATTTCGTAAGGCAGCGGGGGCGGGGGAGACGTGTCCCCCGCCCGCCGGGCCGCCGCATGGCGGGCACGGCCCCACCCACAGTCGCCCCATCCGCGCCGCGCTCTACCCTCCGAAACCCCACCTCGCAATCAGTCGTAAGACCTGCCAGAATAGGGGTAGCGGTGAGGGAGGCGGGACCACATGAGCGGGTTTTGGACCACCTGGCGTAAGGAGATCGTCCGCGGAGCGGTGCTGTTTTGCGCCGTGCTCGCGGGGGGGTATGCCGTGTTCCATGTCGTCGGACACGTGCACCAAGCCATCGCGGACCGCATCCCGGCCGCGCTGCGGGACCTTCCCGCGAACCTGGACGCCGACTTGAGCGAGGGACCCCGCACCACGGGGCCGGTGTGGACCTATCGCGCTCGGCTCGCTCCGAAGCAGACGGTATGGATTCACGACGTGAACGGCTCGGTGCGGCTCACGCCGAGCAAGCGCGACTCGCTCGAAGTGAGGGCGGTGAAGACCTACCACAACTCCGACCCTGCGAACGTGCAGCTCGTGACGCACCCCTACGACGGGGGCGTGGCGATCTGCGCCGTGTGGCAGGCCGACTCCGCGGGCGCCTCGGGCGCGGCGCGCTGCGAGCCCGGGGAGCATGGCAAAGCGCGCGGCTCACGGCGCGGCAGCGACGTGGCGGTCGACTTCACCGTCCTCGTGCCTCGCGGCGTGCGCGTGGGCGTGAGCACGGTGAACGGCTCTGTGCACGCCACGGACTTGACCGCCCCGATCGACGCGGTCACCGTGAGCGGGGACGTGGACGCCGAGACTGCGTCCGGGCCCGTGCGGGCGGGGACCGTGAACGGCGGCGTGCACGTGCGGATCCTGGCGTTCGGCGATACGGGTGAGGTGGCGCTGTTCTCGGTGAACGGAGGTGTCGTGGCCGAGTTACCGCCGCAGCTCGACGCCGATGTGGACGCGACGACGGTGAACGGCTCGATCGACACCGATTACCCACTCACCGTGTCGGGGAAATTTGTGGGGCACTCGCTGCGCGGCACCTTGGGGCGGGGCGGGCGCCGGGTCCATCTCGTGACCGTGAATGGCGGCGTGGCGTTGAAGCACGCGCACGCCGGCCCCTTCGGGCCCCTGGGTGGGCCCCCTCACTCCGCAGCCCCTCGGGGCCGTGGCCCCGGATGGCCGGGCGCGCCGCGCCGGCCGGGCGCCTCTCAGACACCGCCACCCGACAAGTAGCGGGCGACCTCGTCCGCGAAGCTCCGCACGTCAATCGGCTTCGCCATGTAGCCGTCGAATCCCGCGGCGAGCGTTTTCTCCCGGTCGCCGGGCATCGCGTGCGCCGTGAGGGCCACCACTTTCCAGGGCTGGGCACCCGCGAGCTGTTTCACTTCGCGCAACACGCTATAGCCGTCCCGCCCGGGGAGCTGGATGTCGAGCAGCACCAAGCTGGGGGGCGGGGCTTCCGCGAGCAGCGTGGGAACGAGCAACTCGCCGGAGGCGAGGCCGACCACGCGATGCCCGCTCCGCGTGAGCAGGGCGCGAATCAGCTTCAGGTTGTCAGGCTGATCCTCGACCACCACGATCGTCGCCATTACGCCTCGCGGGGCTCCGCTTCGGCCCGGGGCAGGATGAACCAGAACGTGCTGCCGCGGCCCAGCTCGCTCGTCAGGCCGATCGTGCCGCCGTGGAGCTCCACCAGGCGGCGCGACAAGGCGAGGCCCAACCCGGTGCCCTCGTAGCGGCGGCTGGCGCTGGCGTCGAGCTGCACGAACTCCTGGAACAGCCGGGCCTGGTCGTCGGGGGCGATGCCGATCCCGCTGTCTTGGACGGCCACGCGGACGCGCTGCCCGTCCGCTTCGAGCCGCGCGGTCACGGTAATCTGGCCGCCCTCGTGCGTGAACTTGATCGCATTGGAGAGGAGGTTCAAGAGCACCTGGCGCAGCCGGGTGCGGTCGGCCGTGACGGTCACGGGGCGCTCGGGCGGCGCGATCGCCAGGGTGTGGTGGCGCGCCTCGAGCTGGGCGCGCACGGTCTCCGTCGCCTCGCGCAGCAGGGCCTCGAGCTCGAGTGACTCGAGCCGCAGCTCCATGCGTCCGGCCGCGATCTTCGAAAGATCGAGGAGCTCATTGATGAACTCGAGCAGGTGGCGGCCGTTGCGCGCAATCGTTTCGAGATAATCGCGTTGGGTCTCGGTGAGCGGCTCCGCGCTCGAGTGCATCGTGAGCAACAACTCGCTGAAGCCGATCACGCTGTTCAACGGCGTCCGCAGCTCGTGCGACACGTTGGCCAGGAATTGGTCTTTCAGCTTACTCGCCTGGTCGAGCTCGGCGTTGAGGCGCGACAGCTCGCGGTGTTGCGCTTCGAGCTGATCGTTCAGCCGCGTCAGGATCGCGTTCTGCGACTCGAGCCGCTGCGCGGCGTGGCGCACCTCGACGGCGAGGCGGCGGGTGTGCTGGTGCGCGGACTCGCGCTCGCACGCGATGGCGAGGTTGGGCGCCGCCTGCTCGAACAACGCGCGCGCGTCGGCGGAGAGGTCGTGCGCCAGGATGACCGCGAGCACCCCCACCAGCCGATCGCGCGACCGTAACGGCACGAGCGCCAGCGCGCTTCCCGCGCTCGCGTCGCCGTCCGCGAGGCGGAGCTGGGCGCGCACCGGGGCCGCGGCGCCGCCGCTGAAGGCGAGGATGTGCGTCGTCTCACCGACCAGCTGCCGCACCACGTCGCGGCCGAGGGGATGGGCGGTGGCGCGGCGGACCGCCGTGGGCGCCCACTCGTTCGTGTCGTAGCTCGGTTGGTAGAGCGCCAGCGCCGCCGCGCCGGTCCCCGCGGCCAGCACATCCAGGGCGGGACCCAGGCTGCCGCCGGCCCCAGCCTCGCTCGGCGGGGCGTTCAGCGCCGACAGCAGCCGCCCCGCCTGCTCCTGCGAGCGCTGGCGCCAGGCGAGGGCGCTGGCCATGCGGTTCACGCCGCGGGCGATCACGCCAAACTCCTCCGGCTGATCCTCGCTCACGCGCACGTCGTATTGTCCCGCCGCCACCTCCTCGAGCGCCCCGACCACGTGGGCGAAGGGGACGGCGAGCCGCCGCCGGTTGTACCAGAGCCCCACGCCTAGCGCCACGAGTACCGTCACGAAGATGACCGTACTGCGGGTCGCGGCATGGATGGCGTCATCGCCGACCTCGAGCGCGAGCTCCTGCATCGCGACGATCTCGGTGCGCAGCGTGGGCGACGCCGAGTAGCGGTCGAGCTGGCCGACGCGCTGGCTCAGGTCCACCATGTCGGCCTGCACCGCACGGGCGCTCTGCCATACCGTGATCAGGTCCACGACGCCGGCCACGGCGATGGCCACGAACGCGACGGCGAACAGGCGGCTCATGCTGGTGCCCGGCAGCAAGCCCCCCGACCAGCCGGGCGGGCGGAGCGGCGATGCGAGGAGCGGAGACGGGACCGGGGGCGGGACCGACGCCGGGGTGCGCATGACGGTGTCTATAACTAGGGCCGGGACCGTGGGCGAGACAAGAGCGCGCCCGCCCGGCGCGCGGCTGGCGGGGCTCGGCCGGGTGCTATATGCTAGGCGCCGACCTCTCAAGCGCGTGCGCCACTCGGTGTCCGGCCTTCTGGAGTCCCTACGCGCGGCGCTGGCGGACCGCTACGCCGTCGAGCGGGAGCTCGGGCGCGGTGGCATGGCGACCGTGTTCCTCGCGGAGGACTTGAAGCATCGTCGCGCCGTGGCGATCAAGGTGCTCCACGGGGAGCTCGCGGCCGCGCTCGGCGCCGAGCGCTTCCTCCGCGAGATCGAGATCGCCGCCCGCCTGCAGCATCCCCACATCCTGGCGCTGTACGACTCGGGCTCGGCCGGCGGTCTGTTGTATTACGTCATGCCGTATGTCGAGGGGGAGTCGCTGCGCGAGCGCCTGACGCGGGAGAAGCAGCTCCCGCTCGACGACGTGCTGCGGATCACCACGGAGGTCGCGGAGGCGCTCGCGTACGCGCACAGTCGCGGGATTGTGCACCGCGACATCAAACCAGAGAACATCCTGCTCTCAGGTGGCAGTGCCGTGGTGGCCGACTTTGGGATCGCGCGGGCGGTCTCGGCGGCGGGGGAGGGCCACCAACTGACGCAGGCGGGTACGATCCTGGGGACGCCGACCTACGTCAGCCCGGAGCAGGCGGCGGGGAGCAGCGAGATCGACGGCCGGAGCGACGAGTATAGTCTCGCGTGCGTGGCCTACGAGATGCTCGTGGGCGAGCCGCCGTTTACGGGCTCCACGCCCCAGGCCATCCTCGCCCGCCACTCGCTCGACGCCGTGTCGCCGCCGTCCATCGTGCGTGCGACGATCCCGGAAGCTGTGGAGGACGCACTGCTGCGCGCGCTCGCCAAGCTCCCGGCCGACCGGTTCCCCACCACGACGCTGTTCGCCGAGGCCCTGGTCACGCCCTCGCGTGTGACGGGCGCGCGCCGCTGGTCCGGCACGCGATTCCCGGCGCCGCGGCGCTGGACGTGGCGTCGCGGCCTGCTGTGGGGCGTGGGGGCGACCGCGGGCCTCGTGGCCCTCTGGGGGCTGGCCCGCGCGCTGCGCGGCGGGCCCCCCCGGTTGCCAGGCGCCACGACCGGCCCCGACCCGCGGGGTATCGCCGTGCTGTACTTCGAGGACCTCAGCGCTGGACGGCACCTGCGTTATCTCGCGGACGGGCTCACCGAAGCGCTGATCGAGCAGCTCGCGCAGGTGCCGGTCTTGCGGGTCATCTCGCGGAACGGGGTCGCGCGGTATCGCAGCCCCGACCTCCCCCCCGACAGCATCGCGCGCGCGCTCCAGGTCGGCACCATCGTGCGCGGAACCGTCGAGCCCACGCGCGATGGCTACCGGGTGTCGGTGCGTTTGATCGACGGGGCGAGCGGCGCGGACCTGGGGAAACGCGCCAGCTTCGAGCAACCGGCGGGCGCCGTGCTCGCGATCCGGGACAGTCTCGCCCCGCGCGTGGCCGCGTTTCTGCGGGAGCGCGTGGGCGAGGAGGTCGAGCTGCGGGCCACGCGCTCGAGTACCAGCAACGCCATGGCCTGGTCGCTATTCGAGCAGGGGGAGCGGGAGCGCAAGGACGGCGAAACGCGGCTCGACCGCGACAGCGTGCTCGCCGCCTTCGCCGCCTTCGCGCAGGCCGACTCGCTGTTCGCGCAGGCGGCGGCCGCGGACCCTGCCTGGGTGGAACCGGTGGTCCAGCGCGGGTTCCTGGCCCACCGTCGGGCGCGCTTGACGAACGATCGCGCGGAGCTTGCCCGGTGGCTCGCCCTCGCGCTGGGATACGCGGACCGTGCCCTCGAGCGCTCGCCCGGGTATCCGCGCGCGCTCGAGCTGCGCGGTACGGCGCGCTACACCAGCTGGCTGCTGGAGCTGACGCCCGACTCGGCGGCCCGCGCGGGGCTCCTCGTGGGGGCACGACGCGATCTGGAAGCCGCCACCCAGGCGGACCCCACGCTCGCTGGCGCGTTCAGCACGCTCAGCCACCTCTACTATCAGACCGAGGACGTGGCGGCGGCCGTGCTCGCGGCGCGCCGGGCGTACGAGGAGGATGCCTACCTCGCGGTCGCGAGCGACGTGCTGTGGCGCCTGTTTATCGGGTCCTACGACCTTGAGCAGCTCACCCAGGCGACGCGGTGGTGCGAGGCGGGGGTGGCGCGGTTTCCCCGGCACTACCGCTTCGTCGAATGTCAGCTCTGGCTGATGACCACGGCGGCCCGAGCGCCCGACCCGGGGGCGGCGTGGCGCTTATATGCGCAGCTCGACAGCGTCACACCGGCTCCCCTCAAGCCCCTCGAACTCCACCGGGCGGCGATGATCGTCGGCGCGATTCTTGCCCGAGTGGGGTTAGGGGACAGCGCGCGCCACGTGCTCGTCGCTGCTCGCGCCAGTGCATCGCTGGATCCGCGGTTCGAGCTCGTGTCGCTGGAAGCCTTTGCCCGCACGCTGTTAGGCGAGCGGGATGAGGCGATCGACCTGCTGAAGCGCTACGTCGCCGCGAACCCCGCGCACGCCTTTAAGCGCGGTGGGGACATCTCGTGGTGGTGGCGCGACTTACGAACGGACCCGCGGTTTGCGCAGCTGGAGCGTGCGGGGCGATGACGCCCCGGAGGAGCGGGCAGCGGGCGGGCTGGTTCGGGGGGCGCCAGAATGCGTGTGGCTCGGGCGCCACAAAACAGGGCATGGCGCGCCCCGTTTCAAGTCAGCGGAGGCAGTCAGTGAAGCGGAGGTGAGTCATGAAGTCCGCAGCACTCGTGGTTCTGGGGGTGGCCGTCCTGGTCGGGTGCCAGGACCAAGCGCGGCTCACCGCGCCCCGGCGCCTTTCGGCAGCGCTGTCTGACGGCTCCGTCACCGGGGGCAACCCGCACTTCTTCTTCCTGCCACCCCTTGTCTCACAGCCGAGCTTCTCGGGCACCTTCAATCCTAACATTCGGCCGGTGGTCGAGGTCTGCCAGCTGGACGTCGACGTATTGAACCTGCCCCTCGGCTGCAATGCGACCGCGCCCCTGATCCTCCCTGGCGTCCCAGTACTCGACTTGGCCGACGGGCTGTATCAGGTGAATTGGGACACCGGCCTTTCCGGGGTGCTCGACGATGGATTCTACCGCATCCGGGTGCGCGCCGCGCCGGGCGGTACGGTGCTCGGGTTCGCGGACATTCAACTCGTTGACAATCACAGCGAGGTGCGGAACGTCAACACCGACCAATACATCGGCCTGACGGACGGGCGCACGGTCCCGATCAAGTTCCGGATCGAGAACGGCATCGTCTGCCAGACGCTCGATTGCTTTGAGGGGACGGTGGGACCGGCCGGCGGGACCTTCGTCACGACGAGCGGGCTCGCTGGCACGTTATTCCCACCCGGAGCCGTGACCCAGGACGTGTTGCTCGCCATTGACCGCATTGACACGCGGCCGTGCGTGCCAGTGGATCTGCCGCAATTCAACGGGTGCTATCACTTCTCCACCGATCCGTTCCTCGCCCAGGGATTCGCCACGCACGTCACGGTTGGCATCTGTCTCGACCAGGGGACGCTGAGTCACGCGCAGGCGGATCTGCTCCACATCGCCCAATTCGACGCTGGGCAACCGGTGCGGATGCTGACGAACGTGCCCGCCACGTTTATGCCATGCGATCCGCACCACGTGACCACGGTGGGCAGCGGATTCTCGGGCGGCTTGCGCGCGCTGGCGCGCTTGCTCGGCTCGCTCCTCGCGCCGGCCGAGCTGCACGCCTCGCATCTCGGGGTCGGAGGGGATGCGGGCTCCTACAGCACTTTCGGGTGGGCCTTGCCGGGGCTGCTGGGCGTGGTGGGCGACAATCCGTTGGGGGTCGTGGGTACTGCCGTCGCGACACCGCCAGCGGTGCTGGTCACCGACTCGCTCGGGAACGCGATCGCCGGCGCGACGGTACGGTTCGCGGTAGCCGGGGGCGGTGGCGCCATCACGGGTCCCGTCGCGCTGACCGGGAGTGACGGAGTGGCGCGCGTCGGCAGTTGGACGCTCGGGTCGCAATCCGGCCCCAACACGATGACTGCCACGACTGTGGGAGCAACGAACAGCACCGTGACGCTCACCGTGACGGCGGCCGCGGGGCCGGCCGCGCAGCTGGTGCTCACCGCGGGAAATGGCCAGAGCGCTACGGTCTCGAGCGCCGTCGCGACGCCGCCGTCCGTGGTGGTGCTCGATCAGTTCAACAATCCCGTGACGGGGGTCCCCGTGACGTTTGCCGTGGCCTCGGGCGGCGGCACCGTGAGCCCGACGGCCGCGGTGGTGACGGACGCGAGCGGCGCCGCGGCACTCACGGCGTGGACGCTCGGCCCGACGGCGGGGACGAATACGCTGACCGCGAGCGTCGCGGGCGCGTCGGGGAGCGCCGCGACGTTCAGCGCGACGGCCACCGCGCCGCTCGGTCCGCTGTTGCCGTAGCAGGCGTCGTCGACGACGCGCGGCGCGAGCGGCGGGCCCTTGCCCGCCGCTTTGCATTGCCGGCGGTAGCGGCGCCGCCCGCGGCACGGCTAGCTTCTTCTCCGTGCGTCCCACCACGCTCGGCGTGCTCGGTCTCGGCGCGATCGGCGGCTCGCTGGCGCTCCAGGCCAAGCGGGCCGGGATCGCCACGGTGCTGGGGTGGTCCCCGGAGCCCGCCGAGCGCGCCGCGGCGGCGGCGCAGGGGGCCGTGGACGATGCGCCCGCCCGATCGGCCGATGTGGTGGGCGCCGCCGACCTGGTGGTGCTCGCGGCGCCCCCGGCCGCAAACCTGGAGCTATTGGCGCGCCTGGGCGCGGCGCTCGGGCCTGAGGCGATCGTCACCGACGTCGGCTCGGTGAAGCGGGGGATCGTCGCTCGAGCCGAGGCGCTCGGGCTCGGCGCCCGCTTCGCCGGCGGCCATCCCCTGACCGGCACGCACGCGCGCGGCTTCGCCGCCGCGCGCCTGGGCCTCTTCACCCACGTCGTGGTCTACGTCACGCCGACCGGGGACGGCGCCGGCGCGGCCCGCGAGGTGGCGCATTTCTGGGCCGACACGCTCGCCGCCCATCCCGTGGTAATCGACGCCGCGGCGCACGACCGCCAGCTCGCGCTCACGAGCCATCTGCCGCAGGCGGTCGCGTCGCTCTTGGCCGGGTACTTGGCCGGGGCCGCGCCCACGGGCGCCACGTTCGGGCCGGGCGCGCGCGATACCACGCGCGTCGCGGCGAGCCCGCCCGTCCTCTGGACCGACATCTTCCTGATGAACCGCGACGAGCTGTTGCCCGCGCTGCGCGCGCTCGAGGAGCCGCTCGGGGCGCTCGAACGGGCGCTCGAGCTGGGGGACGCGGCGGCCCTGACGGCGTGGCTGGCTCGCGGCGCCGAGTGGCGCCGGACGCTCGACGCGTGAACGTCGGGGGCACGCTCCAGCCGCCGGGCGACAAGAGCATTTCGCATCGCGTGCTCCTGGTCGCGAGCCTCGCGCGGGGCACGAGCGAGCTCGCGGGGTTACTCCCGGGCGAGGACGTGCAGAGCACGGCCCGGGTACTACGGCAACTCGGCGCCGTCGTGTCGCCGGTGCGGGGCGGTGGCGCGGTCCGCGTGCGCGGCGGCGTCTTGCGTCGCCCGCGGGCCACGCTGGACTGCGGGAACTCGGGCACGACGGCACGGCTGCTGCTCGGCCTCCTCGCGGGCCAGCCGTTCGCGGCGCGGGTCACGGGCGACCAATCGCTGCGTCGCCGTCCGATGCGCCGGGTGACGGAGCCGTTGCGGGCCATGGGGGCCGAGATCACGGAGGAGCGGGGCGATGCGCTGCCCCTCGAGATTCGCGGTGGGGCGCTCCGGCCGCTCACCTACACCACCCCCGTGGCGAGCGCGCAGATCAAGAGCGCCCTGCTGCTCGCCGGCCTCGCCGGCCGCGTGGGGATCACGATACGTGAGCCGTTTCTGTCGCGCGACCACACCGAGCGCTTGTTCCTCCACCTCGGTCTCGACCTCGAGCTCGCGCGCGGCGCCATCGTGTTTCGCCCGCCGCCGGCCGCCCCGCTGCCCGCCTTCCAGCTGGCGGTCCCGGGCGACGCCTCCTCCGCCGCGTTTCTCGTGGCCGCCGCGGTGCTCGCCGAGGGCGGCGAGCTGTGCGTCGCGAACGTCGGCGTGAATCCGACCCGGACCGGGTTCCTGGTGGTGCTCGCACGCATGGGGGCGCCGGTCGAGCGCGTCAACCTGCGTGACGAGGGCGGCGAGCCGGTGGCCGACCTGCTCGCGCGGCCCGCGGCGCTCGTGGGCACCGAGGTCTCGGCCGCCGAGGTACCGACGCTCGTGGACGAGGTGCCGATTCTCGCCGTGCTGGCGAGCCGCGCGCGCGGCGAGACGGTGTTCCACGAGGTGGGCGAGTTGCGCGTCAAGGAGAGCAACCGGCTCGAGCTCTTGGCGGCGAACTTGCGCGCGGTGGGGGTCGAGGCCGAGGCGCGCGGCAACGATCTCTCCGTGTTCGGCTCGGGCCGGCCACCGCGCGGGCGGATCGAGACGGCGCGCGACCACCGGCTCGCCATGGCGTTCGCGGTGCTGGGCACCGTGCCCGGCGCGGCCGTGCGCCTCTCGGAGCGCGCATCGGTGGCGATCAGCTACCCCCGGTTCTTCCGGGACTTGCGGCGAATGGTGGGCGGTGCGCGTCATCGCGATTGACGGACCAGCGGCGTCGGGCAAATCCTCGACGGCCGCCGCCGTGGCACGACGGCTGGCCTGGGCGCATCTCGATTCCGGCGCCCTGTATCGCGCCATCACCCTCGCGGTGCTGGACAACCTGGGCGACGCGGTCCCGGCCGCGGGAGCGGGGGCGGAGCGGCGCTGGAGCCCCGAGCAAATCATCGGCCTCGCGGAGGATCTGCCGGTGCGGCTCGTGCTGGTGCGCGACGTGTTCCGGCCCGAAGTGGCGGGCGTGGACGTGGCGCAGGCGATCCGCGCCGAGCGGGTGACCGCGCGGGTGTCGGAGCTCGCCGCGCTGCCCCCCGTACGCCATTGGGTGAACGTGCGCCAGCGCGAGGCGGCCGCAGCGCGCCCCGACGGGGTGGTGGTGGACGGCCGCGACATCGGGACCGTGGTGTTCCCGGACGCCCCGCTCAAGATCTTTCTCACCGCGAGTCCGGAGGAGCGGGCGCGGCGACGGCTGGCCCAGCGGCGCGCGGGTGGGGGCGGGGGGGACGCGGCGGAACTGGCGCGCGAAACCGCGGCGCTCGCGGCCCGCGACCAGGCCGATGCGACCCGGCCGGTCGCGCCGTTGCGAGCCGCCGCAGACGCCGTGCATCTCGACACCACGCACCTGTCGTTGGAAGAGCAGGTGGAGCGGGTCGTAGCGCTGGCGCGTGAGCGCTTCCCAGGGTAGGTTTCGCGCCTCCTCGTACCCCCTGCGGCGCGTCCGCGGGGGCTCGCGGCGAGGCTCGACCTCAAACGCACAACCAAACCGGTGTATGCGATGCTCGTAGATACAGAAGACCTGCCCGAGAAACCCGACACTCCTTCCCCCGCTCACCACTCCCATCTCCGCGTCCGGCCCGATCTCCAGGAGGAGTATACCGCCGACGAAATCGCGAAGATGACGGAGCTGTATGAGGGCACGCTCTCCAACATCGAGGAGGGCGAGATCGTCAAGTCGAAGGTGCTGCGCGTGACCGACACCGCCGTCATCCTGGACGTCGGGTTCAAGTCCGAAGGCGCGGTGGCGATCGACGAGTTCAAGGACGCGCACACGCTCAAGGAGGGCGACGAAGTCGAGGTCTTCCTCGAGCACCTGGAGGATCAGGAGGGCGCGGTCGTCCTGTCGAAGAAAAAGGCCGATTTCATGCGGGTCTGGGAGCGGATCCGCGAAGCATATGAGAAAGACGAGCCGGTCGCCGGCACGTTGGTGAAGAAGATCAAGGGCGGGGTGGTGGTGGACTTGATGGGGGTGGACGCGTTCCTGCCGGGCAGTCAGATCGCACTGCGCCGCGTGCCCAACATCGATGAGCTGCTGGGGCAGAGCTTCGAGTTCAAGATCATCAAGTTGAACAAGCGGCGCCGCAATATCGTGGTGTCGCGCCGCGTGCTACTCGAGGCCGAGCGCAAGACCAAGCGCGACGTACTGATGAAGGAGCTGCAGGTCGGTCAGGTGCGCAAGGGCGTCGTGAAGAACATCACGGACTTTGGCGCGTTCATCGATCTCGGCGGCGTGGACGGCCTGCTGCACATCACCGACATGAGCTACGGTCGCGTGTCGCACCCCTCCGAGATGGTGCACATCGGCCAGGAGCTCGAAGTGAAGGTGCTCGACATCGATTGGGAGCGCGAGCGCATCAGCCTCGGGCTGAAGCAGCTGCAGCCCTACCCCTGGAAGAATGTGGCGGCGAAGTATCCCGTGGGCACGCGGGTGCAGGGCAAAGTGGTGTCGATCACCAACTACGGCGCGTTCGTCGAGCTCGAGCCCGGGATCGAGGGCCTCGTGCACATCTCCGAAATGAGCTGGACGCGCAACGTGCGGCACCCGTCGAAGATCGTCTCGATCGGCGAAACGATCGAGGCCGTGGTGCTCAAGGTGGACGAGGCCGAGGAGAAGGTTTCGCTCGGCATGAAGCAGACGGCGGAGGATCCCTGGATGGCGCTGCCCCAGAAGTATCCGGTGGGCACGCGTCTGAAGGGCAAGGTCCGCAACCTCACGTCGTTCGGCGCCTTCGTCGAGCTCGAACCGGGCATCGACGGCTTGATCCACATCTCTGACATGTCGTGGACCAAGCGGGTGCAGCACCCCTCCGAGGTCGTGAAGAAGGGCGACGAGGTGGAGGTGCTGATTCTCAACGTCGATGCCGAAAACAAGCGCATTTCGCTCGGGCTCAAGCAGGCGCAGGAGGATCCGTGGCTGCGGATCGGCGAGACCTACCCGGTCGGCACCGAGATGCGCGGCCGGGTGCTGCGCCTCATGGACAAGGGCGTGGTGGTGGACCTCGGGCACTACATCGAAGGCTTCGTCCCGATGTCACAGCTCGGGATCGCCGACATTCAGAACCCGGGCGACGCGGTGAAGGAAGGCCAGGCGGTGGAGCTCAAGGTGTTGGAGGTGGACCCGATCCATCACCGCATCGTGCTCGCGGCCACCGGGTGGCCGAAAGAGGAGCCGCGCGAGCCGGCGCCGCCCAGCCCCGCGCCCCCGACACCCGACGCCACGTCCGAGGCGCCGCCCGCCGCGGCGCCCGACGCGGAGCCGGGGCCGGACGCGGCGTGAGCCCCGCGTAGCACACCAGGGAGGCGCGCGCGCCGGCCGGGGGCGGTCTCCGAAGAGGCCGCCCTGCGCGTTTTTGCGGCGCGCGTGGGGCTCCGGCGCGCGGTCTCCCTATCCGTCCGGCCGCTTCGCCGCCTAAATTCTCGCCCATGTCCATGCGGGAGAAGCTCGAGCTACTGCAGCGACAGCGCGCCGAGGCGGAGCGCGGCGGTGGGGCGGAGCGCGTTCAGGCCCAACACGACAAAGGCAAGCTGACGGCGCGCGAGCGTCTGGACGTGCTGCTCGATGCCGGGACGTTCGTCGAGCTCGACCGCTTCGTGACGCACCGCGCGACAGAGTTTGGGCTCGCCGAGGAGAAGTACCTCGGGGACGGCGTGGTCACGGGGTACGGCCGGGTGGACGGCCGCCTCGTGTATGTGTTTGCCCAGGACTTCACCGTGTTCGGCGGCTCCTTGTCGGAGGCCCACGCCGAGAAGATCTGCAAGGTGCTCGACCTCGCGGTGCGCAACGGCGCCCCCTGCGTCGGCCTGAACGACTCGGGCGGCGCGCGGATCCAGGAGGGCGTCGCCTCGCTCGGGGGCTACGCCCAAATCTTCCTGCGCAACACGCTCGCGTCGGGCGTCGTGCCGCAGATCAGCGCGATCCTGGGCCCGTGCGCCGGCGGGGCGGTGTACAGCCCGGCGATCACCGATTTCGTGTTCATGGTGCGGGGCGTCTCCTACATGTTCGTCACCGGACCGAACGTGGTGAAGACGGTGACGCACGAGGACGTCGACTTCGAGGGCCTGGGCGGGGCGGACGTCCACGGCACGACCTCGGGCGTCGCGCACTTCGTGCACGACTCGGAGCGCGAGTGCCTCACCGCAATCCGCGCGCTCCTCGGCTACCTCCCGGCCAACAACCTGGAGGATCCGCCGCTTCGCCCGTCGAGCGACCCGGTGGACCGGCGCGACGAGGCGCTGCTGGAGGTCGTGCCCGACACTCCCACCAAGGCCTACGACATGCGGGACGTGATCCGCCGCGTGGTGGACGATGGAACGTGGCTCGAAGTGCACGGCGGGTATGCCGGGAACCTCCTGGTCGGGTTCGCGCGGCTCGGTGGCCGGGCGGTCGGCCTGATCGCCAACCAACCCGCCGTGCTCGCCGGGGTGCTCGACATCAGCGCCTCCCTCAAGGGCGCGCGCTTCATTCGCTTCTGCGACGCCTTCAACATCCCCCTCGTCACCTTCGAGGACGTGCCGGGCTTCCTGCCGGGGGTGGCTCAGGAGCACGGGGGCATCATCAAGCACGGCGCGAAGTTGCTGTACGCCTACTGCGAAGCGACCGTGCCCAAGCTCACGGTGATCACGCGCAAGGCGTACGGGGGCGCCTTCGACGTGATGAACTCGAAGCACATCCGGGGCGACTACAACGTGGCGTGGCCCACGGCGGAGATCGCCGTCATGGGGCCCAAGGGGGCCGTCGAGATCCTGTATAAAGGAGAGGCGAGCGACGCGCGCGAGGCGGAATACCGCGAGCGGTTCGCGCACCCCTACCTGGCGGCGGCGCGGGGCTACCTGGACGATATCATCGACCCGCGCGACACCCGGCCGCGGCTGATCGACGCGCTCACGACGCTCTTGACGAAGCGCGACCGCAACCCGCCCAAGAAACATGGCAACATCCCTCTGTAGCCTGCTGGCAGCGGCGGCGCTGTGGCAGACGCCCGCGAGCGCGGTCGGCCCGCCGGTCCCCGCCACCACGCCGGCCCCCGACTCGCTCGCGGTGCTGCGCGCGCGCGTGGCGCGCGACTCGACCGACGCCGCGGGCTGGCTGCTGCTCGGGCGGGGCTACCTCGAGCGGGGCGACGACGCGCATGGCGCGCTCCGCCGCGCGGCCGCGGACAGTGTGGTGGTGCGCGCCTGGCTCGACACGGCGGATCAAGCGCTGGTGCGGGCCGCCACGCTGTTCGGACCGGCGGGCGCGAGCGTCCCGGGGGATAGCGCCCGGGCGCTGCGGGTCGGGGTGTGGAGCGCGCGCGCCCGGCTCGCTTGGGCGGAGCGGGGGATCGCCACGGGGCCGCAGGAGTGGGGTCCGGTCCCGCCCGACCTGAAGGTGCCGCCGGTGCTCGAGGAGCTGGGCGAGAACCTGTTGCGCGCCTGTCCCATGTGGGGCGTGCTGCTCACGGCAGGCGACGCGGACTCGTACGCCGCCTGGTACATGCGGTTCGCCCGCGGCTTGCGGCCCGACCTGCTCACGGTGCCCTTGAGCGCGCTGCGGGCCGACTCGGGGCTCCGCGCCCGGGTCGCCGCCGATCTGCGGCTGGGGCGACGCACCGCCGGGGACGCGTGGCTGCACGAGCTCGTGAAGCGGCGGCCCGTGTGCGTGACCATGGCGTTCGAGCGCCCGCCCGAGCCGCGGCCGCGCATCGGGTGGGCGGTGCGGCCCTTTCTGTGGGTCGCGGGGCCCGAGGGTCGCCGCGAGCGCGTCCCGGCGCGCGACTATGTGTTCGCGGCGCTCCGGATCGCGCTCGACGAGCGGGACCCCTGGGCGGCGCCGGCGCTCACGGTGTACGCGCACGGGGCGCGGGTGACGCCCGCGCTGTGCGAGCCGCTCCGCACGTTCAAGGTCGCGAGCGACGTCGCGTCATGCCGGCACTGAAGCGAGTCCTCGTCGCCAACCGCGGCGAGATCGCGCTGCGCATCATTCGCGCCTGCCACGAGGAAGCGCTCGAGGCCGTCGCAGTGTACTCCGAGGCGGACCGTCTGTCGCCCCATGTGCGCGCCGCCGAGATCGCCCTGCCGATCGGGCCGGCCCCCGCACTCGAATCGTATCTGGACGGCGGGAAGCTCATTGCCGCCGCGCAGCACGCCGGCTGTCAGGCCATCCACCCCGGCTACGGCTTCCTGTCGGAGCGCGCGCCCTTCGCCGAGGCCGTGACGGCAGCGGGGCTGGTGTTCATCGGCCCACCGGCCGCCGCGATCCGCGCGATGGGCGACAAGACCGAAGCGCGGCGTCGGTTGCAGGCGGCGGGGGTGCCGATCGTGCCCGGCACGACGCGGCCCGTCGCGGACTACGCGCAGGCCCGTTCCGAAGCCGCCCGGCTCGGCTACCCCGTGCTCCTGAAGGCGGCTGCCGGCGGCGGCGGCAAGGGCATGCGACTCGTGGCGCGCGAGAGTGAGGTGGAGTCCGCCTTCCAAGCCGCGCAGAGCGAAGCCGAGAAGGCGTTCGGGGCGGGGGAGGTCTACGTCGAGAAGTACCTCGAGCGGCCGCGCCACATCGAGATCCAGCTGCTAGCCGACTCGTTTGGCCGCGTCGTGGCGTTGGGCGAGCGCGAGTGCAGCATCCAGCGGCGGCATCAGAAGTTGCTCGAGGAAGCGCCGTCCTTGGCCGTGACGCCCGCGTTGCGCCGCCGCATGAGCGAGGCCGCGAGCGCCGCCGCCGGAGCCGTCGGGTATCTCGGGGCCGGGACGATCGAGTTCCTGCTCACGCCCACGGGCGAGTTCTACTTCCTGGAGATGAACACCCGGCTCCAAGTCGAGCATCCGGTCACCGAGTTCGTGTACGGGGTCGACATCGTGCGCGAGCAACTGCGCGTGGCGCAGGGGCAGCCGCTGCGCATCCATGCGGGCACCCTGCAGCCGCGCGGGCACGCGATCGAGTGCCGCATCACGGCCGAGGATCCCTTCAACGACTTTCTGCCCACCACGGGCACGGTGCGCTACCTGCGGGTGCCCGGCGGGCCGGGCGTGCGCTGGGACGGCGGCGTGGAGACGGGGAACGAGGTGTCGCTGTATTACGACCCGCTCATCGCCAAGCTGATCGTGTGGGGGGAGACGCGGGCCGTGGCGCTCGAGCGCATGCGGCGCGCGCTGCGCGAGCTCGTGATCGTCGGGATTCCCTCGTCCCAGGTGTTCCACCTCCGCGTCCTAGACGATCCGGCGTTCCAGCGCGGCGAGTTCGACGTCACGTACTTGGAGCACGCCGGAGCCCGGCTCTTGGCGGAGCCGCTGCGCTCCGAGCTCACCCGCCCGCTTGCCGTGGTCGCGGCGCTCCTGGCCGACGAGCAGCGCGTGGCCGCGGCCGCGCAGGCCGAGGCCGAACGGCCGGCGGCGGGGCCCTCGCCCTGGCTCGTAGCGGCCCGGCGAGAGGCGGTGCGGGAGTGAGCGGGCTCGTGGCGATCAGTGCCATCGCCGCCGGCGGTGACGGCGTGGGCCGGCTGGATGACGGGCGCGCGGTGTTCGTGCCGCGCACCGCGCCGGGCGAGCGCGTGCGCCTGCGCGACGGGGTCAAGCTGCACAAGCACTTCGCGAAGGGGGAGCTCGCCGAGGTGGTCGCGCCGGGGGCGGCGCGCGTGACGCCGCCCTGTCCGCACTACGTCCAGGACCGCTGCGGTGGCTGCCAGCTCCAGCACCTGGCCTACGATGCGCAGCTCGCCGCGAAGCAGGCGATTGTCGGGGATGCCCTGCGGCGGATCGGGAAGCTGGACGTGGCGGATCCCGAGATCGTCGAGGCCGTGGACGAGTGGCGCTACCGGGCCAAGCTCACCCTCGTGGTCGCCGGGAGTCGCGCCCCAACGCGCGCGATCGGGCTGCACCCCTACAACCAACCAGGCCGGGTGTTTGCGCTCACGGACTGCCACATCACCGACTTTCGCCTGATGGCCTTGTGGCGGGAGGTGCGCCACCACCGCGATCTCCTCCCGGCGCGTCTGCTCGAGCTCACGCTGCGGCTCGACCGCGAGGGCGGGCGGCATGTGATGGCCCAATCGGCGGGGGAGCCGTGGTTACAGGCCGAGCGGCTGCGCCGGGCGCTTCCCGCGGGCGACGCGGTCACGTGCTGGTGGCAGCCGGCCGAGGGGGCCGCGCGCGTCGTGGCGGGGCCGGTCACCGGATTCCCGGCCACCGGGTTCGAGCCGGTGAACCCGAGCATGGATCACCTGGCGCGCCGCTGGGCGGTGGAGCAAGTGGGCGAAGTGCGGGGCGCCGTGGTGTGGGACTTGTACGGGGGGATCGGCGATACGGCCCTGGAGCTCGCGGAGCGCGGGGCGCAGGTCGTGAGCGTCGACGCGGACGAGAAGGCGATCGCCTGGGCGGGCCGGCGCCCGGCGGCTCGGCCGGTGCGCTTCATCGCGGGGCGGGCGGCCGACGTGCTGCCCACGCTTCCGGACCCCACGGCCGTGGTGGTGCAGCCCCCGAAGCGGGGGCTCGATTGGAACGTCACGCTGCGACTCACCGGCCAGCCCGTGGGGCGCCTCGTGTACGTCGCGTCGGACCCGGCCACGCTGGCCCGCGACCTGGCGCGCCTCAGCGTGAACTACCGCGTGGCCCAGGTCCGCGCGTTCGACCTGTGCCCCCAGACGGCCGAGGTCGCGACCGTCGTGGCACTCGAGGCCGCGTGAAGTACCGCGTCCTCATCGCCGGCCGGTCGTTCGACGTCCAGGTCGACGGTGACCGCGTCGTGCTCGACGGCACACCGCTCGAGGCCCACCTCGCCGCGGTGCCCGGTACGCCGCTCGTTCACCTGCTCCTCGGGAACGAATCCTGGACGGTGGCGGCCGAGCCGCTCGCGTCCGCGGGCCAGTGGGCGCTGGGCGCGCGCGGGGAGCGCGCCGAGGTCCAAGTCGTGGGCGAGCAGGCCGACGCGAGCGCCGCCGCCGCGGCGCCGCGCGCGAGCGCGGATGCCGGGGGGACGCTCAAGGCGCCGATGCCCGGGCTCGTGCTCCGGGTCGAGGTCGCAGTCGGGCAGCGAGTCGAGGCGGGCGCCGGGTTGGTGGTGGTCGAAGCGATGAAGATGGAGAACGAACTGCGCGCACCCAGCGCAGGGGTGGTGCGCACCGTGCATGTCGCGGCCGGCCAGGCCGTGGAGCGCGGTGCGCCGCTCGTCACCCTGGCGCGTCCCGATGAGTCCGGGCCCGAGGTGCCGGACCGATCCGCCGGCGCGGGGCCGCTCGTGCGCGACGCGAGCGATGTGCCAGCAGACCCGAATGGCGCCGGAGCGATGGACCGGTGACGGCGGACGCGTTTCGCCGCCTCGCGCTCGGATTGCCCGAAACGTCCGAGGGCGCGCACTCGGGACACCCCGATTTTCGGGTGCGCGGCAAGATCTTCGCGACCCTCGCCTGGCCCGATGCCGCGTGGGCCATGGTCAAGCTCACGCCCGAGGAGCAAGAGTTCTTCATCCACGCCGAGCCGGAGGCCTTCGTGCCGGTGAAGGGCACGTGGGGACGCCAGGGCAGCACCAACGTGCGCCTGAAGGCGGGGAAGCAGCCGGCCGTGCGGAGCGCGTTGGTGGCCGCGTGGCGCCGCGCCGCGCCGCAGCGGTTGGCGGACGAGTTCGAGCCGACCAGGTGACCCGTTAGGGTCGTCCTTCAGGCTGCTCGTCCTCGTTCCCGAGCAGCGTCGCCACGAGCGCCACCAAGGTCGCGGCCTCGAAGGGCTTGCTGATAAAACGATCGGCCCCGAGCGCCACGGCGTGCCCCTCGACGTCCAGCGAGCCCGCGCTCGTCACGCCCGAGATCGCCACGATCTTCATCGCCGGCCATTCGCGGCGCAGCCGGCCGATCGTCTGCAGCCCCCCTTGCCGCGGCATGAAGATGTCCACCACGACCGCATCGGCCGGCTCGCGCTGGCACGCCCGAATCCCGGCGTCGCCGTCTGACGCGTGGCTCACCTCGTGGCCGGCGCGCGCGAGGTGTTTCGTCAGGGCTTGGGCAAACGCCAGGTCGTCGTCGATGATCAGCACTCGGGCCATGTCGCACCCTTCAGAGCGGGGCTCATCGCGGCGGGAATCTCCAGTCGTTCGGCCCGCCTGTGGCGTGGGCCACGGGCCCGTCGGGGCCCGTCGGGGCCCGGAGCCGCTGCGCCGGGGACCGGGTCGGGGGCCCACGCAGGCAGGTGCTGCATGGAGCGCAGCACGGAGGGCGCCTGGGCGCGGCGGCCGGCCGGGGGGCAGTCGGGCACGCTTAAACATACGTTCCCGACCCCGTGGAGCGGCGCGGGCAGCGGCCGTCGCGTCGAGAGGGCCAGCTCCGTCGCTGCTGATCAGCGCCGTTGGGGACGCCGCGATGTCTCACGACGGCGCCCGGCCCGCGAGGTTGCTGCCGCCGGTCACATCGCGTTAGTGAGTGAGGTCGCCTTAGGCCATCGTGGCGGATATCGTCCCGCTCTTGGACACCCCAAAACGTCGCCTCATCAGATTGACCGACTACCGACGGAACGGTAGTGGGGCCCGACCACTACCGACGGAACCCTCTGGTTGACATGCCCTTACGCCCCGGGTATAGTTCGCGGCTGTGCCGACATCGGACGCTCGTGAGAGGCGGGGAATGAAGACCTTCAGCCAGCGCAAAGAGGACGTGACGCACCACTGGTTCGTGGTGGATGCCGCCGGGCACCCGCTCGGCCGGCTCGCGAGTCGCGTCGCGCAGATCTTGCGCGGCAAGCACAAGCCGACCTTCACCCCGCACTTGAACGGTGGTGACTGCGTCGTGGTTGTGAACGCCGCCAAGGTGAAGCTGACGGGCCGCAAGCTCGAGCAGAAGCGCTATTTCCGACACACCGGCTACATGGGGCACGAGCGCTTCGCGTCGCTGTCGACGGTGCTCGCGAAGCACCCCGAGCGTGTGATCGAGCGGGCGGTGTGGGGGATGCTTCCCAAGACCACGCTGTCGCGCCAAAAGGTGAAGCAGATGCTCAAGGTGTACGCAGGACCCGCGCATCCCCATGCGGCGCAGCAGCCCCAGCCGCTCAGTCTGGTGGAGGCCTGATGAGCAGCGCGGTGACGCCCGAGCTGCGCTGGCACGCGGTGGGGCGGCGCAAGGTGAGTGTGGCGCGGGTGTACCTCACGCCCGGCTCGGGCAAGTGGAATATCAACAAGCGCACCTTGGGAGACTATTTCCCGCGGGCGTCGCTTGTGTCGCACATCCAGCAGCCGTTCACGGCGACCGACACGCTAGGGGCGTTCGATGTGCGCGCGCTGGTGCGCGGCGGTGGGGTGACGGGCCAGGCGGGCGCCTTGCGGCTCGCGATCGGGCGCGCGCTCTGCCTCGCCGACGAGCGGCATCGCAAGAAGCTGCGGGAGCAGGGCCTGCTGACGCGCGATCCCCGGGTGGTCGAGCGCAAGAAGCCGGGCCGGGCCGGGGCGCGCAAACGGTTCCAGTTCTCCAAGCGGTAAACGCAGGCATCAATCACACTGCCGGATTCCGCTCTGGGTGTCCGCCGCGCGGCGGATGTGAGCGGGAGATGAGGGCGGTGGCAGCCGAACCCATGAGAGGGAGTGCATGACGCAGCCTCAGTTGCAGGATCTGCTGGAAGCGGGCGTCCATTTCGGCCATCAGACGCGCCGCTGGAATCCCAAGATGCGCCGGTTCATCTTCGCCGAGCGCTCGGGGATCTACATCATCGACCTCCAGAAGACGCTGCGGCAGATCGAGGCCGCGCAGGAGCTGCTGCGCGGCGTGGTGATGAAGGGGGAGGGCGTTCTCTTCGTCTGCACCAAGAAGCAGCTCAAGAACATCCTCCAGGCCGAGGCGCAGCGCTGCGGGGCGTTCTACGTGACCGAGCGCTGGCTGGGTGGCACACTGACCAACTTCCAGACGATCAAGCGACAGATCAAGCGGCTGAAAGACTTGGAGCAGGGCACGGCCGAGGGCGAGTTCGAGAACTACACCAAGAAAGAGCAGTTGCTGTTCGACCGCGAGCGCGTGAAGCTCGAGAAGTATTTATCGGGGATCAAGAACATGGGCCGCCTGCCGGGTGCCCTGTTCATCGTGGACTCGAAGAAAGAGCGCATTGCGGTGGCCGAGGCGAACAAGCTGGCCATCCCCGTGGTCGCGATCGTCGACACCAACGCGGACCCCGATCTCATCACGGTGCCGATCCCGGGCAACGACGACGCGATCCGCGCCGTCTCGCTCATCACGGCCGCCATTTCGGACGTGATCAGCGAGGCGCGGCGCCAGTCGCCGCTGCGCGAGGCCGCCGAAGAGGGCGAGGGCCTGACGTACTCGACCGAGACCGGCGTCGAGGCGGAGGCGGAAGGGGAGAAGAAGAAGAAACCGGCGCGCCGCAAGCGCCGGCCGAAGCCTGAGGCGATCGCGGCGCAGCTCAAGACCGAGGAGGCGCCCGCGCCGGCGGAATCAGGTGGCGGGGGCGAAGGCTAGCCGCCGGCAGGGTCCCGGGAGACAACCGACCGCCGCCCTTCGAGCGCTCTGGCGCGAGGGCGGCGTTTTTTGCGAGGAGTGAGGAGCGTGGCTACGGTGAAAGAGATACCGGCGAAGCTGGTGGCGGAACTGCGCGCCCGGACGGGCGCGGGGATGATGGACTGCAAGCGGGCGCTCGAGCAGACGGGCGGCGACTTGGAGAAGGCGATCGACGCGCTCCGCAAGTCGGGCGCGGCGAAGGCCGATCAGCGGTCCGGCCGCGAGGCGTCGGAGGGGTTGATCGGCTCCTATGTCCATCACGACGGGGCGATCGGCGTGCTCGTGGAGCTCAACTGCGAGACCGATTTCGTGGCCCGCACCGAGGAGTTCAAGGCGCTCGCGAAGGATCTGGCGGTGCACATCGCCGCCACCAAGCCGCTCGCCGTGCGGATCGAGGAGGTCCCGCCGCCGGTGGTCGAGCGGGAGCGCCAGGTGTACGAGGGCCAGGTCGCCGAGCAGAACAAGCCGGCGGCGCTGCGCGGCAAGATCGTGGACGGGATGCTCAAGAAGTTCTACCAGGAGCGCGTCTTGCTGGAGCAGAAGTTCGTGAAGGACGAGACCCGCACGGTGGGCGAGCTCGTCAAGGAGCTGGCGGGCAAGACCGGCGAGAAGATCGAAGTGCGCCGCTTCGTGCGCTTTGAGCTCGGCGGGAACTAGGGTGGCGGTCGCGCCGCACCCCCGGCCCCGGCTCGCCTATGGGCGCGCCCTGCTGAAGCTCTCGGGCGAGGCCTTCGCGGGGGAGCGGGGCGCGGGCGGGGGGCTCGACTTCGGGGTGCTCGATACGCTGGGCGATGAGCTGAAGCGGGTGGCAGCGCTGGGGATTCAGCTCGGGCTGGTGGTGGGCGGCGGCAACATCCTGCGTGGCACGGCGGCGAGCGAGCAGGGGTTGGACCGCGTGTCCGCCGACTACATGGGGATGCTCGCCACGGTGATCAACGCGCTGGCGCTGCAGGACATCTTGGAGAAGAAGGGCGTCGACACCCGGGTGATGACCGCGATCCGGATGGAGGAGCTCGCCGAGCCCTACATCCGGCGGCGGGCGGTGCGCCATCTCGAGAAGGGGCGGATGGTGATCTTCGCCGGCGGCACGGGAAACCCGTACTTTTCGACCGACACGGCCGCGGTGTTGCGGGCGCTCGAGATCGAGGCGAAGGTGCTCCTGAAGGCGACGAACGTGGACGGCGTCTATACCGCTGACCCGAAACGCGATCCCCAGGCGCAGCTCCTGCCCGAGCTCTCCTTCCACGACGCGCTCGTGAACGGCTACGCCGTGATGGACGCGAATGCATTCGGTTTATGTAAGGAGAACAAGCTGCCCATCGTGGTGTTCAACATCAACCAGCCGGGCGCGACGGCCAGGGCGCTGGCCGGTGAGCGCGTCGGCACGATCGTGCAATGACCACCCTCGCGGACCATGTGAAGCAAGCCAAGCAGGCGATGGACAAGGCGGTGGAGGCCGTGAAGCGCGAGTTCGCCACCGTCCGCACCGGGAAGGCCACGACGGCGCTGCTCGATCTGGTGCGGGTGGAGGCGTACGGGAGCGAAATGCCGTTGAACCAGGTCGCCAGCGTGGCGGCGCCGGAGCCGAAGCTGTTGACGGTGCAGCCGTGGGACAAAGGGCTCCTCAAGGCGGTGGAGAAGGCGATCTTGGCGTCGGACGTCGGGCTCACCCCGTCGAACGACGGGAACCTGATCCGGATTCCGGTGCCGCCGCTCACCGAGGAGCGGCGCAAGGAGCTGGTGAAGGTGGTGCACAAGTTCGCCGAGGAGAGCCGCGTGGCGGTGCGGCACGCCCGGACCGAGGCGATCAGCCGCGTGAAGAAGGCCGAGCACGTCTCGGAGGACGAGAAGAAACACGCCGAGAAGGACGTGCAGAAGGTGCACGACGAGCACCTGAAGCTGGTGGAGGAAGCGCTCAAGGCCAAAGAGGCGGAGATCATGGAGGTCTAGATGGCGGACGACCTCCTGTCGCAGCTCCGCTTGAACGGTGCCGTGCCGCGGCACGTGGCGGTCATCATGGACGGCAACGGCCGTTGGGCGCGCGAGCGCAGCCTGCCGCGGCCGTTCGGGCACCGGGCGGGGATGACGGCGGTGCGCGAGGTCGTGGAGGGGGCGCTCGAGGCGGGCGTCGAGGTGCTCACGCTGTTCGCCTTCTCGGACGAGAACTGGCAGCGTCCGGCCACCGAGATTTCCGCGCTGATGCAACTGCTGGAGGAGTACATCGCCCGGGAGGTGGCGGAGCTCCGCGCCCAGGGCGTCGCGGTGCACGTGTTGGGGGATCGCGCCCGGCTGGTCCCGGGTGCGCGCGCGGCGGTCGAGCGGATCGAACGCGAGACGGCGAGCGGCGCGCGGCTGTCGCTCAACCTGTGCATCTCCTACTCGTCGCGCGCCGAACTGGCGCGCGCGGCACGGCTGCTCGCCGAAGAGGTGCTCAAGGGGGCGAAGCGGCTCGAGGACATCGACGAGGAGGCGGTGCGTGACAAGCTGTATACCGCGCCGTGGAGCGATCCCGACCTCCTGATCCGCACGTCAGGCGAGCGCCGGCTCTCGAACTTCCTGCTGTGGCAGCTCGCCTACACCGAGTTGTACGTGACGCCCGTGCTGTGGCCCGATGTGACCCGGCGCGATCTGTTCCAGGCGATTCTCGACTACCAACGGCGCGACCGCCGGTTCGGCCGGGTCACGGTGTGATCTCCCGCAATCTCCTCGTGCGGATCGCGTTCGCCGTCCCGGCGATCGCCGTGACGCTGGCCGCGCTGTGGCTGGGGGCCTGGGTCCTGGCATCGCTCGTGGCCCTGTGCGCGGTGCTCGGCACCCGCGAGATCTACGATCTCGCGCGCCGGCGCGGGGTCGAGCCGCTCGAGGGCCTGGGGCTGTTCGCGGCCGTGGCGATTCCGTTCGCCACCTACTGGGTGAAGGACTTCGCGGAGTGGGAGCCGGTGCTGTACGGCGCGGCGCTGTGGCTGCTCGTGGTGCTCGTCGCCGCCGTGCGGGCGCGCGGGCCCGAGCGGCGACCGCTCGAGGCCGTCGCCGTGACGGTGTTCGGCAGCCTCTACGCCTCCGCGCTGCTCGCGTTCATCGTGGCGATCCGCCACGGCCCGCACAGCGACGCCCATCCCCGGGGCTCCATGGCGCTCGTCGCCCTGCCGCTCATCGTGACGTGGGTGGGCGACACGTGCGCCATGGCGGCGGGCACCTTGGTGGGCGGGCCGAAGCTCGCGCCCGTCTTATCGCCGCGGAAGACGTGGGCCGGGGCGATCGGGGGGGCGGTGGGCGCCCTCGTGACCGCGCTGGTGTACGGCCCGCTCGTGCTGACGCGCATGGCACTCGGCTTGAGCGTGTGGCAGCTCGCCCTCACCGGCCTCGTGCTGGCCGTGGTGGCGCAGGTGGGCGACGTGGCCGAGTCGCTGTTCAAGCGCGAAGCGGGGGTGAAGGACTCGTCGGGCTTGCTCCCCGGGCATGGCGGGGTGCTCGACCGGCTCGACTCCCTGTATTTCGTCGTCCCGGTGAGCGCCGGCCTGTTCCGGCTGTTCGGTATCGCATGAGCCTCGGCGTCGCGATCCTCGGATCCACGGGCTCGATCGGGTGCTCGACGCTCCAGGTCCTCGCCCGCCAGCGCGAGCGGTTCCGGGTCGCGGCCCTCACGGCGCATGTGAACGCCGAGCTGCTCGAGCAGCAGGCGACCGAGTGGCACCCGGCGTATGTGGGGATCGTGAACGGCGGCGCGGGGCCGGGCGTGCGGGGGCAGGGTCACGGGGCCGCCTGCCTCGTCGAAGCGGCGACCCGGCCGGACGTGCAGATCGTCGTCAACGGGATCGTGGGCGCGGCGGGGCTCGAGGCGACGCTCGCGGCGCTGCGCGCCGGGAAACGCGTGGCGCTCGCCAACAAGGAGGCGCTCGTCATGGCGGGCGAGCTCGTGACCCGGGCCGCCCGCGAGGGCGGTGGGGAGATCGTGCCGGTCGACTCCGAGCACAGCGCCGTGTTGCAGTGCATCAGCGGGCGCCGCCCCACCGAGCTCGCGCGCCTCATCCTCACCGCGTCGGGCGGCCCGTTTCGCACGTGGACCCCCGAGCGGGCTGCGGGGGCCACCGTGGACGAGGCCCTGCGCCACCCCACCTGGAAGATGGGCAAGAAGATCACCGTCGACTCGGCCACGCTCGTGAACAAGGCGCTCGAGGTGATCGAAGCGCACTTCCTGTTCGGCTTGTCCTACGACGCCGTGGAAGTCGTGGTGCATCCGCAATCGGTGGTGCACGCGTTCGTCGAGTTCGTGGACGGCGCGGTCCTCGCCCAGGTGGGCTTTCCGACCATGGAGCTGCCGATTCTCTACGCGCTCACGCACCCCGAGCGCGTCCCGGACGCCGGCACACGGCGCTTCGATCCCGTGGCCGCGGGCACCCTGACCTTCGAACCGGTACGCCCCGAGCTTTACCCGGCGTACGGGCTGGGGCGGGCGGCGGCGGCCCTGGGGGGGACGGCGCCCGCGGCGTTCAACGCGGCGAACGAGGTCGCGGTGGAGTTGTTTCTCGCCGGGGCGATTCGCTTCGGCCGCATCGCCGAAACGATCGAGCGGGTCCTTGAGGTGCACCGGCCGCTCGCCGCCGACTCACTTGAGGTGGTGCTTGCGGCCGACCACGCGGCCCGCCTCGTGGCGCGGGAGGCGGCGTGCTCCTGACGGTAGCGGCCCTGGCCGTCGTCCTCGGCGTCCTGATCTTCGTCCACGAGATGGGGCATTTCCTCGCGGCCAAGGCCGTGGGCATCCAGGTGCTGCGGTTCTCCCTGGGCTTCGGCCGGCCGGTCGCGCGCTGGCGCCGCGGCGAGACCGAGTACTGGATCTCCTGGCTGCCGCTCGGCGGCTACGTGAAGATGGCGGGACTCGAGGACGAGGGCGTCGGCGGCACGCTGGAGGGCGGGAAGTCCGATATCCCCGTCGATCCGCAGCGGGCCTTCGACCGTCAACCGGTGTGGAAGCGGTCCATCGTGATCCTCGCCGGGGTCACGATGAATGTCCTGCTCGCGGTCGCGATCTACTCGGGCGCCGCCGCGACGTACGGCACACCCCGCCCCGCCATCACGTCGCTGGACTCCGTCGTCGCCGCGGAGCTCCCCCCCGGGGCGGAGGCCCTCGGCTCGCTGGGGCGCGGGGCGCGCATCCTCCGCGTCAACGGGGACACGGTGCGGGACTGGGTCGCCCTGCGTCAGGCGATTCTCGCGGGACCGGCCGTGCTCCGGTTCGAGATCGCCGGGCGCGCCAGCCCGCTCGTGGTGACGTTGGCGGCGGATTCGACCGCGCGCCAGCGCGTCTACGATGCGTTGGTTCCGCTCTTTGCCCCGCAGATCGGCCTGCTTCTGCCCGGCTATCCCGCGCTCCGCGCCGGGGTGCGGCCCGGGGATGTCGTGGTGCGCCTGAACGGTGATACCGTCCCGTCCTGGAGCGCCATGGTGCGCGTCGTGCGCCAGAGCCCGGGCCGCCCGCTCACGCTCGGCGTGCTGCGCAGCGGCAAGGTGCTGGACATCACCGTCGTCCCTCTCGCCAAGGACACCGTCGACCCACCGGGCAGTCGCCCGCGCACGATCGGGGTGATCGGCGCGGAGGCGAATATTCCCCTGGCCTTCGTGCGCGAGCCGTTGGGCCGGGCGCTCGGGCTCGGGCTGCGCGAGACCGCGCGGCGCGTCGGCGACGTCCTCGGGTTGGTCAAGGGACTGTTGGTCGGCGCCGTGCCGCTTCGGGACGTCGGCGGGCCCATCCTGATCGGCCAGATCTCGGGCCAAGTCGCCCGCCTCGGCGTGTTCAAGTTCTTGGAGTTCCTGGCCTTCATCTCGGTCAACCTCGCGATCCTGAATCTCCTGCCGATCCCCATTCTGGACGGCGGGCAGTTCGTGTTCCTCGTGGCGGAGGCGGTGCGACGCAAACCGCTCTCGCTCGAGTTGCGCATGCGCCTCACCCAGATCGGCTTCGTCGTGCTGCTCGGCATCATCCTGCTCGCCCTCACCAACGATGCCCTCCGGGTCCTCCCCCGTTAGAGAGGCGCTCGAGAGCTACGTCGCCGGCCGCCTGAAGCCCGAGCGACTCGTCATCACGGTCGCCGCGGCGTTCTACGGAGCGGGGGGCGACGCCGGCAGCGCGCGCGGCGCACGCGGCGCGCGCCGGGAGGGCGTGGCGGCTGGGGAGGAGTTGCAGGCCGTGATCGACGTCATCGACCGGGCGTCGCCGGGAATCGTCGAGCTCGCGAGCGTGGAGGGGGGCCCGGGGTTCGACGTCCGGCTCGCCGAGCGCCCGTTCCCGACGGAGTTCGAGGCCGAGTTGCGTCGCGTCGCTGCCGCCGTGCTCGCGCGCCCGGGCGCCCCGCCAGCGCGGCTGCCCGCGCCCCCACCGCCACCCACGGCCCCGCCCTCGTCGGCGTCCGCGCCGGGGCCGGCCGCTCGTCCGGCGACGGACGGCGTAGTGGTGCGGCTGGTGCGCGCGCTGCGCCGGCTGTTCAGCGCATCAGCCTGACGACGAGCGCCACGAGCAGGGCTAGGCCTAGGCCCACGACGGCGATCAGGCGCCAGGGCGTTGTCCCTCCCGGGCTGAGCAGGGCGCGGCGTGGGCGCGTGCCGAGCGGGGCCAGGGCGATCTCGCGGGTGGCCCGCTGACGCACCGCGACCTCGTTCAAATCCGCGAGTAACGCCGCGGCGTTGGGGTAGCGGTCGTCGGCGTGCTTGGCGAGGCACCGGAACACAACGCGCTCGAACCGCTTCGACAGCTCTGGCCGCTTCTTGCGCAGGCCGGGCGGCGGGTCCTCCACGTGCATCCGCGCAAGCTCGAACCAATCGGGAGAGCTGAACGGCGCCTCGCCCGTCGCCGCCTTGAAGAGCGTGATCCCGAGGGCATAGAGATCGACGCGCAAATCGAGCGGTCGTCCCTGCGCCTGCTCGGGCGACAGGTATTGCGGCGTGCCGATCGTCATGTTGACCCCGGTCGAGGCCACGTAGCCCGACACGGCGCGGGCGATGCCGAAGTCCGAGATGACCGCGCGGCCGTTCGAGTGGATGAGGATGTTGTCGGGCTTCAAGTCGCGGTGGATGACGCCCTGCGCGTGGGCGAACATGAGACCCCGGGCCACGTCGCTGGCGATGCGCACGAGGTCCACCTCGGGCAGCGGGCCCTCGCGCTGCAGGCGCGTGCTCAGGCTGTCGGCGCACAGGTCCATCCCGAAGTACACGTGATCGCCGGTGCGGGCCACGGCGCGGATGTGGATGATGTTGGGGTGTTCCAGCTTCGCCGCCGTTTCCGCTTCGTTGCGGAACCGCGTCTCAAACTGCGGATCGCCGGCGTAGCGCGGCTTCAGCAGCTTCACCGCGACGGGTGTGCCGTCCGGCTCGCGTCCCACGAACACCCACGCGAATCCGCCCTGACCGAGCAACCGCTCGAGCTGGTAGGGGCCGACGGAGCGGCCGACGAGGTCGGTGGGTGCGTGCGTCATTGCGGGGCTTTACAAACGCGTATCGGCCGTCTAAGTTACTGCGCTCTCAACAATTAGGGAACCTGGTCAGATGTACGACAAGACGACGCCGGTCAGGAAGTACGGGCAGCACGAGCGCGACACGGGGTCGGCCCCGGTGCAAATCGCGCTGCTCACCGAGCGGATCAACAGCCTCACCGATCACTTCCGGGTCAACGTCAAGGACTTCCACGGGCAGCGCGGCCTCCTCAAGATGGTGAGCCAGCGCCGCCGCCTGCTGGAGTACCTGAAGCGCAGCGACCTGGGACGGTATCGGCAGCTCATCGAAGAGCTGGGTCTCCGCCATTAGCCGTGCTGGCGTCGCGCTGGGCGCCCCGGGAAGAGCACCGGGGCGCCTCGCGTCTTTCTTTGATGCTCTAGACTGGCGATATGGTGAAGCACGTCGAACGTGAGTTTGCGGGCCGTCCCTTGAAGCTCGAGGCGGGCCGCCTGGCCAAGCAGGCCGCCGGCGCTTGCCTGCTGCAGTTCGGGGAGACGGTCGTCCTGGCCGCAGTGACCGTGTCGGACAATATCTCGACTCTGCCGTTCTTTCCCCTGACGGTCGAATACCGCGAGAAGAGCTACGCCGCCGGCAAGATCCCCGGCGGCTTTTTGAAGCGGGAGGGTCGACCCTCGGACGAGGAGATCCTCTCCGCCCGGGTGATCGATCGCTCGGTCCGCCCGTTGTTCCCCGAGGGGTTCAAGAACGAGGTGCAGATCTTCCTCTACGTGCTCTCGGCGGACCAGGAGAACGACGCCGACGTGCTGGGGGTGACGGCGGCGTCGGCGGCGCTCCAGATGTCGAAGGTGCCGTGGAACGGCCCGATCGCGGCGGTGCGCGTGGGCCGGGTGGAGGGCGCCTGGATCCTGAATCCCACGTTCCAGCAGCTCGAGTTCTCCGACGTGGATATGGTGGTGTCGGGCGGGAGCGACTCGATCGTGATGGTGGAGGGCGGCGCGCTGGAGCTGACCGAGGCCGAGATCGTGAAGGGGCTCGAAGTCGGGCAGAAGGGGATCCGCGAGCTGCTCGACGCGGCGCAGGAGCTCGTCGCGGACGTGCGCCAACCCAAGATGGAGTGGACCAAGGTCGAGCCCCCCGCCGCGCTGGTGGCGCGGGTGAAAGCGCTCGCCGAGGCGCGGGTGACCGAGGCCTTGAACCTTCCCGAGAAGGCGGAGCGGGCCCAGGCGCTGGCCGCGCTCCGGGCCACCATCCAGGAGCAGCTCGCCGCCGAGTTCCCCGAGAACGTCAAGGAGGTCGCCAGCGTCATCGAGGACATCGAGTACCGCACGATGCGCGAGCAGGTGCTGGCGCGGAGCGAGCGGGTCGACGGGCGCGACTTGGACACCGTGCGGCCGATCAGCTGCGAGGTGGGCGTGCTGCCCCGGACCCACGGGTCGGCGCTGTTCACGCGCGGCCAGACGCAGGCCCTGGTCTCGGCGACGCTCGGCACCGTGTCGGACGAGCAGCGCATCGACTCGATCGACGTGGCCCAGGAGACGTCGAAGTCGTTCATGCTGCACTACAACTTCCCGCCGTTCTCGACCGGCGAGGTGCGGCCCATCCGCGGCACGTCGCGCCGCGAGGTGGGGCACGGCGCGCTCGCCGAGCGGGCGCTGCAGGCGCTGTTGCCGCCGTACGAGCAGTTTCCCTATACGATCCGCATCGTGTCGGACATCCTGGAGTCGAATGGCTCGTCCTCGATGGCCACCGTGTGCGGCGGCTCGCTCGCCCTGTTCGACGCGGGCGTGCCCATGACGGCCGCGTGCGCGGGGATCGCCATGGGGCTCATCAAGGAAGGCGACCGCGTGGCGGTGCTCACTGACATCCTCGGCACCGAGGATCACTTGGGCGACATGGACTTCAAGGTCGCCGGCACGCGGCAGGGCGTCACCTCGATCCAGATGGACATCAAGATCGAGGGGCTCGGGTTCAAGATCGTCGGCGAAGCGCTCGAGAAGGCGAAAGCGGCCCGCATCCACATCCTGGACATCATGGACCAGGCGATTCCGCGGCCGCGCTCGCAGCTCTCCAAGTATGCCCCGCGCATCATCACGATTCAGATCCGCCCCGACAAGATCGGCGACCTGATCGGCCCCAAGGGCAAGACGATCCGGGCCATCCAGGAGCAGACGGGCGCCGAGATCAACGTGGACGACAACGGCCTCGTCACCATCTCGGCGGTGGGCGAGGGGGGTGAGCGGGCGCGGGACATGGTCGCCGGCCTGGTGCAGGAGCCCGAAGTCGGCAAGGTGTACGAGGGCGTCGTGAAGAGCACGACGGCGTTCGGCGCGTTCATCGAAATCCTGCCCGGCGTCGAGGGGCTGCTGCACATCTCGGAGCTGCAGCACGGCCGCACCGAGCGCACGGAGGACGTGGTGAAGAAGGGCGACCACGTGCGGGTGAAGCTCCTCGAAGTGGACGAGCGCGGGCGCATGCGGCTGTCGCGCAAGGCGCTGCTCGACAAGGCGGAGCCGGCGCGCTCGCGCTGATGGAGACGGTCCGGCTCGACCGGGACATCTTCCAGACCAGCGCGCCGAGTGGGGTGATCGTCCTCTCCGAGCGGGTGCCGAGCGTCCGCTCGGCGGCGGTGGGGATCTGGGTGCGCACCGCCAGTGCGCACGAGTCGCGGCCCAAGATGGGCGTGTCGCACCTGCTCGAGCATATGGTGTTCAAGGGCACGGTGCGCCGCACGGCGCAGGAGATCGCGCTCGCGCTCGAGTCCCGCGGCGGCTCGCTCGACGCCTACACTTCCCGCGACACCACGGCGTTTCAGGCCCGGGTGCTCGATCGCGATCTGGCGCGCGCGCTCGACGTCCTCACCGACTTGGTCCGCCATCCCGTGCTGCGCACCAGCGATCTCGAGCTGGAGCGCAACGTGGTCCTCGAAGAGATCAATACCGTCGAGGACAC
Organism: Gemmatimonadales bacterium; assembly: GCA_036270795.1. Lineage (GTDB taxonomy): Bacteria > Gemmatimonadota > Gemmatimonadetes > Gemmatimonadales > GWC2-71-9 > AG41. Next base: position 46,868 of record DATBBW010000012.1, read on the forward strand.
CCCCGACGACCAGGTGTTCGATCTCTCGGCCCGCACCCTGTGGCCGGAGCATCCCTACGGCTACTCGATCCTGGGCACGCGGGACACGGTGAGCGCGCTCTCCACGGACGACCTGAAGCAGCTCCACACGCGCGCCTATTTCCCGGCCAACTGCGTGATCGCGGCCGCGGGCAACCTGACGCACGAGCAGCTGCTGGTGGAGCTCGGCGGGCTGGGCTGGTTCGAGCGGGGCGCGGGGAACGGGCCGACGGAGGCGCCGGCCGCGGCGCCGGTCGGCCCCGCCGTGCGGGGCCGGGAGACGCGCCACGCCAAGGACACCGCGCAGACCCACATCGTCTTCGCGACGGACACGGTGCCCTATGCGGACCGGCGCAAGTACGCGCTGCTGGTCCTGGCCAACGTGTTCGGTGGGGGCATGTCGAGCCGGCTGTTCCAGCGCATCCGTGAAGAGTTGGGGCTCGCCTACGCGATCTACGCCTTCACCAGCTTTTACCGGCAGATGGGCGTGACCGGGGTGTACGTGGGCACGCAGCCCAAGACGGCGGCGCAGGCCGCGGCCGCGATCCGCGACGAGTACGCGAAACTCGCGCGCACGGGACTCGCCGGCGCGGCGCTCGCCGAAGCGAAGCAGCAGACGCAGGGCCAACTGATGCTGTCCCTGGAGAGTCCTTCCGCCCGGATGTATCGTTTGGCGGGATTTCCCGTCTACGGCGAGCCGTACGAGAGCCTCGACCAGGTGCTCGCCACCGTGGCGGGGCTCGAGGCCGACGAGCTCGCGGGCGTGGCGGCCGAGTTCTTCGATCCCGAGCGGTTGACGACGGTCTGGCTCGGGCCCAACTGACGGCTACGCGGGGTGGAGCGGGCATGATCGTCGGCGTCCCACGAGAGATCAAAACGGCCGAGCACCGGATCGCGCTGGTGCCGGCGGGCGTGGAGTCGCTGGTGGGCGACGGGCACACGGTGGTGGTGGAGCAGGGGGCGGGTGTCGGGTCGGGGTTCCCGGACGCCGCCTACCGCGATGCCGGCGCGCGGCTCGTCCCACGGCCGGGGGATGTGTGGGCGCAGGCCGAAATGGTCGTCAAGGTGAAGGAACCGGTCGAGGCGGAATGGCCCTGCATGCGCCCAGGCCAGGTCGTCTTCACGTACTTCCACTTTGCGGCGTCCGAGACCCTCACGCGGGCGGTGATCCAGTCGGGCATCGTCGCGATCGCCTACGAGACGGTGCAACTCTCCTCGGGCGAGCTGCCGCTCTTGACGCCGATGAGCGAGGTGGCGGGGCGGATGGCGGTCCAGGAGGGGGCGAAGTATCTGGAGAAGGTGTACGGGGGGAGCGGCGTGTTGCTGGGCGGCGTGCCGGGCGTGCTCCCGGCCGAAGTCCTCATCTTGGGTGGCGGCGTGGTCGGCGCCAACGCCGCCAAGATGGCGGCGGGTCTGGGCGCCCATGTCACGCTGCTCGATCTCTCGCTCGACCGCCTGCGCTATCTCGCCGATGTGCTCCCGCCCAACGTCGATGTCCTCTACTCGAACCGGCATAACCTGCTCGACCAGCTGCGCAAGGCCGATCTCGTGGTGGGCGCGGTGTTG
>DATBBW010000013.1:0-6047 GCA_036270795.1 Gemmatimonadales bacterium
TACAAGGCCGGCTTGATTCACACGCCGTTCCTCGACTGGGAGGAAGCGCTGTGGGATTACCGCATGCAGGGGCCGATGGTGCTGGATCGCGCGGGCAAAATGTCGGCGGCGGACTTCGGGGTCGGCGTGGACGGCGCCTTCGAGGCGGAGAAGGTCAACTTTCAGGCCGTCATCGTGAACGGGACGTTCTACTCGAACACCTCGACCGCCCAGGGGAAGGACATTCAGGGCCGCGTCTCGGTGCGGGTGCTCGACACGGATGATCCGAGCCGGGTCGGCGGCCTGCGGGTCACGCTGTACGGCGGCTACGGCCGCGCGCCCGCGGGCGACCGCGACCGCTACGACGCCGTGGTCTCGTACAAGTCGAAGCAGATCACGCTCGCCGGGGAGGCCTCGGCGACCCAAGATGGTCAGCTGAGCGCCGCGAACGGCCACTACTACAGTGCGTTCGGCGTATACAAGTTCCCGCAGACCAAGGCCGCCGTGATCGCGCGGGTGGACATCCGCCACGACCAATCCGGGGCGGTGGACAAGCAGACGCGGTTCATCGCCGGGGTGTCCTACCAGCTGTCGCCCAACTGGCGGCTGCTCGCGGACGTGGACAACGTCAACTATCAGACCGACCCGTTGAATACCGCGAACTACGCGACCCGGTCGCAGGCCCTGTTCCAGACGCAGTTCACGTTCTAACGGACGAGGTATCAGCACATGACCAAGGCTCCGCTGCTCGCGCTCGGCGCGACGCTGGCGCTCGCCGCTCCCGCGGCGACGCAGGTGAAGCTCACGGGTGCGGGTGCGACGTTCCCGAACATCATCTATCAAGAGTGGATCCTGACGTACAACAAGGCCCACCCCGAGGTGCAGTTGAACTACCAGTCGATCGGCTCGGGCGGCGGCATCCGGCAGTTCTCGGACGGGACCGTCGACTTCGGCGGCTCGGACGCGCCGATGAGCGATTCCGCGATCGCGGCGATCAAAGGGAACGTGCTCCACATTCCCACCGTGCTGGGCGCGACGATCGTGACCTATAACGTGGCCGACGCCAAGCAACCGCTGCGCTTCACGCCGGACCTCGTGGCGGACATTTACCTGGGCAAGATCACGAAGTGGAACGATGCGCGCCTCGCGGCGGCCAATCCCGGCGTCACCCTGCCCGCGCTCGACATCGTGGTGGTGCACCGCTCCGACGGGTCCGGCACGAGCTACAACTTCACGGACTATCTGACCAAGGTGAGCCCCGAGTGGGCCGAGAAGGTTGGCAAGGGGACGGCGGTCAACTGGCCGGTGGGGCTGGGGGGCAAGGGGAACGAAGGCGTCGCCGCCACTGTGGGTCAGACGCCCGGCGCCGTTGGCTACGTCGAGTTGGGGTACGCGACGGCGAACAAGCTGCCGGTGGCGCTCGTGCGGAACAAGGCTGGCGCGTTCGTGGCGCCGACCCTCAAGGCCACGACCGCCGCGTTCGCGGGCGCGCTCCGCAGCATGGCGCCCACGACGGACTTCCGGGTCTCGATCACTGACCCCGACGAGCGGGACGCGTACCCGATCGCCACGATGACGTACCTGCTGCTTCACAAGAGCTACACCGACGCCGCCAAAACGCGTGAGCTGCTGCGGTTTGTGTGGTGGGCGGAGACGGAGGGTCAGGTACGCGCCGAGCCGCTCGGCTACGCGCCGCTGCCGAAGCAGCTGGCGCCGTGGATCAAGGAGCGACTCGAGTCCATCACGGTAGACGGCAAGCAGGCCTGGAAGACGACGGCAGCCCGGTAACCCCTCCTTCCGGCTGTCGTTCACCCCCCGCACGGTGTTATTCGCCTGCGGGGGGGTTTTCCTGTGCGGCCGCGCCGTTACAGACCCGTGACAGACGGCCGATACGTTTCCGGCCGCCATGACGACGGTCCCGATCGCACCGCTGCCTCACCCCCCGACCGAGGACGCCGCCGGACAGCAGGGCTGGCAGGTGCTGCGCGGTGTCAACGCCGGAGACCGGCTGTACCGCGGGGTGCTCACGGGATTGGCGTTGTTGCTCCCCCTGCTGTTCGTGACGCTGCTCGGCGAGCTCCTCGTGAGCGCCTGGCCTGCCGTGAAGCAGTTTGGCGTGTCGTTCCTGTGGACATCCGTATGGGATCCGGTGCGCGGGGTGTTCGGCGCGGCGCCGCTCATCTTCGGGACGCTCGCCTCGTCCCTGCTCGCGCTCCTCATCGCGGTGCCGCTCGCGCTCGGCGTCGCCATCTACCTGAGCGAGTTCGCGCCCGCTTGGCTGCGCCAGCCGGTGGCGTTCATGGTCGAACTGCTGGCCGCGATTCCGAGCGTGGTGTACGGGCTGTGGGGGATCTTCGTCTTGATCCCGTTCCTGCGGAGCTATCTCGTGCCGCCCTTGCGGGCCGTGTTCGGCTGGACCCCGTTCGTGAACGGGGTGTTTTACGGCAACTCCCTGCTCGCCGGAGCCGTGATCCTCGCGATCATGATCGTGCCCTATATCGCCGCGGTGTCGCGCGAGGTGATGCTCGCCGTGCCCCCGACTCAGCGGGAGGCCGCGGTCGGCATGGGCGCGACCCGCTGGGAGGCGGTCTGGACGGCCATCGTGCCGTACGGCCGGACCGGGCTGATCGGCGCCATCATCCTGGGACTGGGCCGGGCGCTCGGGGAAACCATGGCCGTGACCATGGTGATCGGCAACCGCCACGACATCGGCCTGTCGATGCTCCAGCCCGCCTACACCATGGCCGCCGCGCTCGCGAACGAGTTCAGCGAGGCGACCACGAGCATCTATCTGTCGGCGCTGTTCGAGGTCGGACTCGTCTTGTTCGTGATCACGGTCGCCGTCAACGCGCTGGCGCGCCTCTTGATCTGGCAGGTCGCCCGGGGCACGGCGGTGGGGAGCCGGGCGTTGTGACCGGCCGCGGCCTGCGGCGCCACATCGTGAGCGGCCTCATGACGGGGGTGGTGGCCGCGCTCGCCGGCGTGGCGGTGCTCGCGCTCGCATTGATCCTCGGGTACCTGGTCGCCAAGGGTGCCTCCTCGCTTGATTGGAACTTCTTCACGCACAACCCCGTCCCGGCGGGCCAGGCGGGCGGGGGCGTGGCGAACGCCATCGTCGGCACCGCCATCATCGTGGGACTGGCCGGGCTGATCGGGTTGCCGATCGGGATCGGCACCGGGCTGTACCTCGCCGAGTACGGCTCCGGCCGCCTCGGGTGGACGGTGCGGTTCGTGGCCGACGTGCTGAACGGCACGCCGTCCATTGTCATCGGGATCTTCGCCTGGATCTGGCTGGTGCGGCCGTTCCACTTCTCGGCGGTGGCGGGCAGCGTCGCCCTGGCGATCCTCATGGTGCCGATGATCGCCCGCACTACGGAGGAGATGGCGCGGCTCGTGCCTCATTCGCTCCGCGAAGCGGCGCTCGCGCTCGGTTACCCGCGGTGGCGCACCTCGCTCCGCATCGTCGCCCGCACGGCGCTCGCCGGGATCGTCACGGGGTGTCTCGTCGGCGTCGCGCGGATCGCCGGCGAGACCGCGCCGCTCTTGTTCACGGCGCTCGGCAACCTGAACTTCAGCACCGACGTCACGCTGCCGATGCAAACGCTGTCGCTCCAGATCTACACGTACGCCACGGGGCCGTTTGAGGAGTGGCACCGCCTCGCCTGGGCGGCGGCGCTGGTGTTGATGGGGCTGGTGCTGGTCCTTGGGGTGATGGCCCGTTGGACGCTGCGGCAACGCCATGGCGCCGCCCGCTGACGCCCGGCTACAGCTCGAGGCGGTTCGCCTCACGGCGCTATACGGGCGCCGCGCGGTGATCAAGGACGTGTCGATCCTGTTCCCCGCGCACACCGTGACGGCCATGATCGGCCCGTCGGGGTGTGGCAAGAGCACGCTGCTCCGCTGCTTGAACCGGATGCACGAGTTGTCGGAGGGCGGATGGGTGACGGGCCGGGTGCTGCTCGACGGGGCCGACATCTATGACGATGGCGTCGATCCCGTGCAGCTGCGGCGTCGTGTCGGGATGGTGTTTCAGCGGCCCACCCCCTTCCCCACGATGTCGATCTACGACAACGTCGCGGCGGGGCTGCGCGTGAACGGGCGCCGCTCCCGAGGCGAAGTGGACCAGGCCATGGAGCGCGCGCTGCGCCAGGCAACGCTGTGGGACGAGGTGAAGGATCGGTTGCGCGACAGTGCGCTCGCTCTGTCGGGGGGGCAGCAGCAGCGGCTCTGCATCGCGCGCGCCATCGCGCCCGAGCCCGAGGTGCTGCTGCTCGACGAGCCCACGGCGTCGCTCGATCCGAGCGCAACCCAGCGCATCGAGGAGCTGTGCCATGAGCTCAAGGTCCGCTACACAGTCGTCATCGTGACCCACAACCTGCAACAGGCGGCCCGGGTGTCCGACTACACGGCGTTCGTGTACTTGGGCGAGCTCATCGAAGTGGGGCGCACCGAGGAACTCTTCACCAAGCCCGCCAAGGAGCAGACCGAGGCCTACATCACCGGGAGGTTCGGATGACGGCGGTCGAGCAGGCGAGGCACCTGCGTCAGCAGGTGGCGGCGCGACCCAGCGAGCGTCCCACGCCGATCATCGACGTGCGCCAGTACAGCTTTTGGTACGGCGCGGTGCAAGCGCTCCACGACCTCACGTTCACGATCCCGCGCCGGGCGGTGACCGCCCTCATCGGCCCGTCGGGGTGTGGCAAGAGCACGTTTCTGCGCTCGATCAACCGCCTGAACGATCTGATTCCGCGTACCCGGCACGGCGGCGACATCCTGCTCGAGGGCGTCTCGGTGTTCTCCCGCGGCGTCGACCCCGTGGCGCTGCGCCAGCTCGTGGGCATGGTGTTCCAGCAGCCGAACCCGTTTCCCAAGTCCATTTTCGATAACGTGGCCTACGGGCCGCGTTTGAACGGGCTGGTGCGCGGGCGGGACATGCCGGAGCGCGTGGAGCGCGCCCTGCGCCAGGCGGCGCTGTGGGACGAGGTGAAGGACCGGCTCCATGCCCCGGGCACGAGTCTCTCGGGGGGCCAGCAGCAGCGCCTGTGCATCGCGCGCGCGCTCGCCAACGAGCCGGAGGTGCTGCTCATGGACGAGCCCTGCTCGGCGCTCGACCCGGCGGCCACGCAGCGCATCGAGGAGCTCATGGTGGAGCTGAAGGAGAGCTATTCGATCGTGGTCGTGACGCACAACATGCAGCAGGCCTCGCGGGTCGCCGACTTCACCGGCTTCTTTTATCTCGGACGGCTGATCGAGTTCGGCGATACCAAACAGATCTTCACGCGGCCTCAGGACGAACGCACCGAGGCCTACATCACGGGACGGTTCGGATGAACGCCACCGCGGCGCACCGCCACTTCCACGACGAGCTCTCCGAGCTCAAGGCGAAGCTGCTCACCATGTCCGGCGAGGCCCAGGACGCTCTGGGGCGCGCCCTGGACGCCCTGTTGCGGCGCGACGGCGAGCTGGCGGCGCAGGTGATCGCGGGGGACCGCGCGATCGATGCCCTCGAGCTCGAGATCGAGGAGACCGTGGTCGACCTGCTCGCCACGCAGCAGCCGATGGCGCGCGACCTGCGGCTGCTCATGGCGGCGATGAAGATCGCGAACGATCTCGAGCGGGTGGGCGATCATGCGGTGAACATCGCGCAATCGGCCGAGCGGTTGCTCGAAGCCCGGCTCGTGGCGCCGGAGCCCGAGCTGCTCGAGATGGCCCGCCAGGTGCGGGCCATGCTCTCGGGCGCGCTCGACGCCTTCGTACGTGGGGACGCCGTCCTGGGGCGCGACATCTGCCGGCGCGATGACTCGGTGGACGCGCTCAACCGCTCGGTATTCCGGATCCTGCTCACGCACATGATGGAGGACCCGCACATCATCGGCGCGGCGATGGAGCTGTTCCTCGTGAGCCGCAACCTGGAGCGCGTGGCGGACCTGGCCACGAACATCGCCGAGGACGTCGTGTTCGTCGTGGAGGGGAAGTCGATCAAGCATCACGCGGAAGGATGAACACGCCGCTGCGGCGGCGATCGAGATAGCTGGGGTTCGCAAACAGGTGGATCAGGGCCATGCCGG
>DATBBW010000014.1:0-2879 GCA_036270795.1 Gemmatimonadales bacterium
GCCGATGGGGATACCGTGGACGAGGGGCCGGAGTTGCTCGAGCCGCTCCCAGCGCTCGGCCGGGACCGGCGCGAGCCGCATCCAGCGCTCGAGCACCTCGCGCGTGTAGGCGTACACGCCCACGTGCTGGTGATAGACCACGTCCCCCGCACCGTCCCGATCGAACGGGATCGTGGCCCGCGAGAAGTAGAGCGCCCGCCCGCGCGCGTCGAGCACCACCTTCACCCGGTTCGGATCGCCGGCCAGCGCGGGGTCGAGCTCGCCCGCGGCGGTGCCGATCGGCTCGCCCCCCCGCACCCGCGCCACCGCCCCGCGCAGCGCGGCGAGCGCCACGAGGGGCTCGTCGCCTTGCACGTTCAAGACGAGATCGAAATCTCTAAATTCTTGATTTGCAACGAGTTCTGCCACACGCTCGGTGCCCGACTGGGGCGCCTCCGAGGTGAGCCGGGCCTCGTAACCGGCCCGCTCGACCACCGTCGCGATCGCCGGTGCGTCGGTCGCCACGACCAGGCGATCGCATGCATCGGCGGCCGCAACGCGGCGCACGACCCAGAGGATGAGCGGGTCGCCAGCCACGACCACGAGAGGCTTGCTGGGAAGTCGGCTCGAACCGAGCCGCGCCGGAATGACGCCGAGGACAGGCACGGGGGAAGATACAAAATTCGTGCCGTCGCGTCTAGCCCTTCGCGTTCCGCGCTTTGCTGGCTGCTCTAATCGCCTGCGCCCGCACGTCTTAGCGTCAATCAACGCGGGGCTCGGGGACGCCGGTCCGGGCCGCCTTTTCCGGTCCTCGGGGACGGCGCATCAGGCCGTCGCGCGCGCCACGTTCAGAAAGTTCTCGAGCAGCTGCTTCCCGTGCTCGGTCCCAATCGATTCGGGGTGGAATTGCACCCCATACACTGGGTGGCGCCGGTGCTTCATGGCCATGATCTCGGCGTCGCGCGGCCGGTCGGCGCTCCACGCCGTGATCACCAAGTCCTCGGGCAGCGACTGCGGCGCGACCATCAGCGAGTGGTAACGCATGCCCGTCACCGGGCTCGGAATCCCCGCGAACAACTCGTCTTCCTCGTGCATCACCGCGCACGTCTTGCCGTGCATCAACCGGTCGGCCCGCACTACGCGACCCCCGAAGGCCTCGCCGATCGCTTGATGGCCGAGACACACGCCGAGGGTCGGGACACGGCCGGCGAGCGCTCTGACCAAGGGCACGAGAATCCCCGCGTCGCCGGGTGTGCACGGGCCCGGGGACAGCACGGCGGCGGTGGGCTTGAGGGCGAGGACCTCCTCCACGGTCACCGCGTCGTTGCGGTAGACGACCGGCTCCGCGCCGAGCTCGCCGAAATACTGCACGAGGTTGTAGGTGAAAGAATCGTAGTTGTCGAGGACGAAGAGCATGCCGTAATCTAGCGCCGCGAACAACGACCGTGACTTGCCAAAGCCATCATGGTCGAGCGATTCAGGCGCGCTCGTAAAAGCGGTCGTTCAGCGCGGGGTCGACACGCCGCGGTCGCCCCGTGCGCGCGTTCACTGGACACCAGAGCGAGCGCGCCCGCGCCAAGAGCCGACGATCCTTCGCCCGCAGGATCTCGGTGTGGCGCTCGAACGTCGCGCCGCTCACGCCCCCGACCCAGGTGCAGGCGATCACCTGATCACCCGCGACCGCGGGAGCCTTGTAGTCGACCTCGTGGCGCAGTACCACCCACGCAATCTCGGCGCGCTCCCCGGGGCCGATCGTGGCCTCCCAGTGCGCCGCCGCGATGTCCTGCACCCAGCGGACGTACACGACGTTGTTCACGTGCCCGTGATCGTCGATATCCTGGGGCTCGACGGCGAAGGTGCGCTCGTAGCGCACGGGGACCGGCTGGGCGGGCTCGGGCATGGGTCGCGTGGCAGTAAGATCAGCCTGCCGCGCCTTCGCCTCAAGCCTACCGAGCGGTGCGCTCCTCCCACTCGTCGAGCGAGCGCGGCCAGTCGGCTTTGAGCAGCCGCGACAGGCTGCGGTCGGCGAGCAGCCGGCCCTCCGTCTGGCAGGTGGCGCAGTAGTTGACCTCGTTCTCGGCGTAGCGGATGCGCTGGACCGGCGACCCGCACACGGGACACGGCTGCCGGAACCGGCCGTGCACCGCCATGCCCTCCCGGAACGCCGTCACCTTCTCGGGGAACCGGTCGCCCGTCTCGGTCTGCAACCGCTCGATCCAGCGGCGCAGCGTGTCCCGCGTGGCGTGAAACAACCGCTCGACCGCGGCGTCGTCCAGCTGCGTCGTGCGGCGCAGCGGCGACAGCCGGGCGGCGTGCAGGATTTCGTCCGAGTAGGCGTTGCCAATCCCGTCGAATACCCGGGGATCGGTGAGCGCCCGCTTCAGGGTATGCGATTCGCGCGTGAGCGCCGCGCGGAACGCGGCCGGGGTCGCCGTCAGTACGTCGAGGCCGCCCGGATCGTGCGCCGCGAGGGCCTGGGCGCCGTGGACCACGTGGAGCGAGGCCCGGTGCTTGGCACTCGCCTCGGTGACGAGCAGCGTGCCGGGCGCGAAGTCGAAGGCGGCGAGCCCGCTCCGCCCCGGAATGGCGGCACCCGGGCGCTTCCAGTGCAGCCGGCCGGCGATCATCAGGTGCAACACGGCGCAGTACTCGCCCTCGAACCCCAGCACGATACGTTTGCCCAAGCGCCCGACCGCGGCGACGCGCCGACCCGCGAGCGCGTCCACCGGCGGGTCCGCCGTACGCACGAAGAAGGGGCTCGCGACGCGCACGCGCTCGAGCCGCTCTCCGAGGAGCCGCGTCTCGAGCGCATGGCGGTACAGCGCGATGTCGGGCAGTTCGGGCATCGCGGACTAGGGCGCGGCGCGGACGACGCGGGCCATCGCGCTCCCGGCCCTCAG
>DATBBW010000015.1:0-5129 GCA_036270795.1 Gemmatimonadales bacterium
GGGCGTGACGGCCCCGACGCCGCGGCGCTGGCGCGTCGCCATAGGGCCAATCGCCGTGGCGGCGCTGTGCGGCACCGTCCTCCCCGGCCGTCGTGCCCCGCAGGATCCCTGGCCGGTGCTGGACCACGCGAGCGCGACCTACCAGACGATCGCGACGCTGGCCGCCGACTTCGTGCAAGTCATCGTGAATCCGATGGTCGGGGTCGCCGACACGACCCGCGGCCGGCTGTACCAACGGCGGCCCGAGCGCTTCGCGATGCGGTTTACCGAGCCCAAGGGCGACCGCATCGTCGCCGACGGCCGCTACCTTTGGCTCTACACGCCAAGCACCACGCCGGGCCAGGTCATCCGCTCCCGTATTCCCGAGTCCGGGACGACCGGACCCAATTTGATCGGGCAGTTCGTCGAGCGGCCGCGCGAGCGCTACACCGCGCGCTACGTCCGCGCCGATTCGCTGCCGGAGGGCGTCGCGGACGTAGTGACGCTCGAGCCCAAGGCGCGCGACCAGCCTTATAGCGAGGCGACCCTCTGGGTGGGTCGGACCGACGGCCTGGTGCGCCGGCTCCAGATCACCGAGGCGCCAGGGCAGACGCGCACCGTGCTGCTCCGCAACGTCACGGTGAACGGCCGCGTGCCCAACCGCGAATTCACGTTTTCGCCTCCGGGCGGGGTACGGGTGGTAGACTCCGATTCCGCCGTACACTAACCGACTGACACGGGGCAGATGGCGTCGGGGCGCTGGGCTTGGGCCCCAGGCTCCTCGGGCGCTGTCATGAGCGAGACCGGGTGATCATCAACCGGTAATCGGTGGCCGCGTCCCCGCCCGGGACCGTTACCGATGTGCCCGGTCTAACTGTTACCTGTGTCCCCGGCTGTTCATGCGCCGCAGTAGCGCCTACTCTTTGCGAACCTGAGAGAAGGCCAGGACATACCCGTCGGCGTCGGTGACCTCGAAGCCCCACAGGCCATCGTCGATGAACGACAACTCTTTCACGAACGACACACCGCGCTGCTTGAACTCGGTGAAGAGCGTGTCGGGGTCCAAGGTGTAGATGTACGCGTCCCAACGAGCCCATTCGTGTCGGGTGTGGTTGGGACACGGACGCACGTCGGGGAGGACGGCTTTGAGCATGATGCCGATCCCGTCGCGGCTCACGCGGGCGTAGTATGGGTCGTCTTCTGGACCTTGGAAGTCGAGCTGGAAGCCCATGCGCTCGATGTAATGGGCGATCGAGGCCTGCAGGTTCTCCACGATGAAGAACGGACTGATCGAGGCGAGATTGCGACTCGCCCCTTCGCGGTTCGCCCGTGTGGAAGCGGTCTGCGTGGAGTTCATGTCCTGGGCTCCCGTCGTTCAGGATTGTTGTCTGACGCGCAGCGAAGAGTTCACGATCCTGCAATCGGACTGCACACCTGGTTTTGCTAGCCGTGTCCCAGTGTACTGAACCCCGCAGGCTAGCGAAACCCCCGAGGCAGGGGCCGGACAATGTAACGCTCGTGCAGGATGAGGCGGAGGTGGAGACGAAGGACGTGCCGGTCTACGTGCCGTTCGTGGACTCGTGTTCCCGTCGCAGCCGCGGAAGGAGCCTGGCCCACCGGCGACACATCTGCAGTCCGACTAGTGCTGTCGCACCTAGTCTTTCTGGCGGTTTAGTACGGGTGGTAGATCCGTGGCGAGCGCGGTGGCGATCCGCGCCGCGACGACGTCGTCCATCCCCCGCTTCTCCGCCAACTCGAGCGCCGCGCGACCGAGCATGCGGTACAGGACCGCGTCGTCCCGCGTCAGGGACTCGAGGTGGCGCTGGACCGTGGCCTCGTCACCGCGCACGACCGGACCGGTGAGCGCGGCCATCGGTTCTTGGCGGGTCAGGTTCTCGAACGTGCCTTCGACGAGCGGGCGTAGCGCCTGCCAGGCTTCGGCGTCCGTGAGCCCGGCGTGGCGCAACAGACGCTGGGCAATCGCCTCCACGACCACGAAGTAATTCGACGCGAACACCGCCGCCGCGTGGTAGACGGGCTTCGCCTTGGACGCGATGCGGAACGGGTGCATGCCGAGATCCTGCGCGAGCCCTTCGGCCGCCTGGATGGCGCGGGGCATGCCTTCGACCGCGGCCCACGCCCCCGCGAGCCGCGCCGGCGCCCGCTCGGGGTCGGCGATCGTTTGTAGGGGATGCAGCGAGCCGAGGGCGGCGCGCGACGACACGAGCGGCCCCAGCGCCTCTTGCCCCTGGACCCCCGAGAGATGCAGCACCACGTGTTCGGCACGCACCGCCCCGGCCCGGGCCAGCGACTCGGCGAGCGGCCGGATCGCGTCGTCCCGCACGGCGAGAATGACGACGCCCGCCTGGGCGAGCCAGGCGGGCGGCCGATCGGCAGGGCCGACGGTGAGGCTGAGGGGCTTGGGGACGGCCTTCTTGAGGCGGCCGTACAGCCGCACGTCGTAGCCAGCCTGCGCTAGCGCCAACGCCAGCCCCAGGCCGGCCCGGCCGGGCCCGATGACGCCAACCACCGGGTCGCCGATCACGAGGGACCGGCCCTGGGCCACTTAGTTGCGCGGCGTGCGTGGCGCCTGTGCCGCCGCGATCGCGAGCAAGTCCTCGGGCGACTTGGCGCGGCGGGCGAGCGCCAGCGCGGCCCGTACCTGGCGATCCTCGTCCATGCGCCGCCGCACCTCGCTCGGGCGCCCGAACACGTAGCGCGCCGCCTCGTAGCCCAGCTCCTGGGCCAGCAGCGCGCGCGCGCCAGCGACGACCGTGTCGGCCACCCCGACGCCGCGCGCGCGCATCCGCCGCAGCACCTCGTTGACCATCTCGTCGGTGACGGTGAAGTTCGGATTCGTGAGCTTGTTCGCCGCCTTGAGCTCGAGCGCGTAGCTCGAGAGCACGTCCCGGAACTGCGGGATCTTGTTGCCCAGCGCCTTCATGAAGCTGCGTTCGGCGGTGGTGAACGTGTCGGGCACGACAAAGAGATCGGGGCGGATGCCGCCGCCGCCGATGACCACGCGACCGCGGTCGGTGTGGAATACGAGCGACGAATCGAGCTTGGTGGTGTCCCGCCCGAGCTCGGCGGCCTCGACCTGCGCCACCTGTTCTTGCTCGCTCTTGCTCTTGCGCTGGATGGTGCGCCCGCTCGGCGTATACCAGCGCGCCGTCGTGAGCTTGAGCGCGGTCTCCGGCGTGAGTTGCCACAGCGATTGCACCAGACCCTTGCCGAACGTCGGGGTCCCGACGATCACGGCGCGGTCGTGGTCCTGGAGTGCGCCGCTGATGATTTCGGCGGCGCTCGCCGTGCCCCCGTTGACGAGCACCACCACGGGGAGGCCGGGCCACAATTGCGGTTTTGCGTCGCGGAACGTGCGGGTCGAGAGCGGGGCGCGGCCGCGCGTGGACACCACTTCCTGGCCCGGATCGAGGAACAGCTCGCTCACGCCGACGCCCTGGTCCAGGAGGCCCCCGGGATTGCCGCGCAGATCGAGTACCATCGCTTTCATACCCTTCTTCACCAAGTCCCCGACCGCCTGGGTGAGCTCATCGGCCGAGGTCTCGCTCACCGTGTTGAGCACCACGAATCCGACCTTGTCGTCCAGCATCATCGCCACCTGCACGGAGCGGACGTGGATCGTGGCGCGCTTGAGCTTGAAGGTGAGCGGCTGTTCGACGCCGACGCGCCGCACCTTCAATTCCACTGCCGTGCCGGGCTCGCCCCGGAGCTCCTTCACCGCCTGATCCTGCTTCCAGCCCTCCGTCGAGCGGCCGTCCAACGCGATGATCAGGTCCCCGGTCTGGATGCCCACCCGCTCGGCGGGCGTGTCGAGAAGCGGCGCCACCACCGTAATCCACCCGTCTCGCACGTCGATCTGGATGCCCAGACCCCCGTAGTTGCCCGTCGTCTGCTCGGTGAGGCTCCGGAAGTCGTCGCGCTTCAAGAACACGGAATACGGGTCGTGCAGCTGATCCAGCATCCCGTCGATCGCCATCTGATACAGCCGGTGCTCGTCGACTGAGTCGACGTAGAAGTCGGCGACGTGGGCGAGCACGTCTTCGAATAGCCGCGCTTGCTGGTATACCGACCCGACCGGTGCCGCCTCTCGCTGCAACAGCCAGGCGCCGGTGGCGAGGGCCATCCCGGTGACGGTGGCGACGACGAGGATTGTCCGGAGCTTCATGAGATGCCTCGCAGTGAGGGTGCGGTCAGCGCCCGGACTTCGCGCCAGGCGGCTTCCTGCACGGCCTGTTTCGATTGTGTCGCGTCGAGATGCACCACGCCGGGCCCCTGGGCGCTACGGTACGCGCCCAACACGCGGCGGTGAAACGCATCGTCCTGCCGTTCGAACCGATCCTGCACCTTGCGGGCGGCGCGTTGGCGCCCGCGCCCCACCGCTACCGGCACGTCGAGCACCAGCGTGACGTCGGGGACGAGGCCGCCGGTGGCGAGCCGGATGGCTTGGATCGTCTCCTCGGCCGGGAGGCCGCCCCCCGCCACCTGGTACGCCAGCGTGGACAGGTCGAAGCGATCCGCCACCACGACCTGCCCCGCCTCGAGCGCCGGCCGGATCACGCGATCGACCAAGTCCGCCCGCGCGGCCAGGAAGAGGAACAGCTCCGCCGCCGGCGCCATCGCGTGGGGGAAGCGCAGCGCCACCTTGCGCGCGGCCTCGGCCACCGGGGTCCCCCCGGGCTCCCGCACCGTCACCACGGCGCGACCGTCCGCGGCGAGCCGCGTCGCCAGCGCCCGCGCCAGCGTCGACTTCCCCGCCCCCTCGGGGCCCTCCACCACAATGAACAGGCCCGTCACCGTCAGCCCAACGTGATGATGGGGCTCGCGGCCCCGAGTTTCATCCCTTCATAGATCCGGGCGTTCACCTTCGCCATCAGCTTCTCGAAGTTCGCCTGGGCGGCCACTACTTGCTGGTACACCGGATTCGCCTGCACGCTTTGGAGCGCCTGGTCGTACTGTTCGACCTGCGCTTTGGGGGGCTCGCGCCCCTGCTGGGCCGCCCGCTCGATGTCCTGCGCGATGCGCTCGACCGCGGCGAGGAGCTGCCGGCACGTCGCGTCCTCCTTCATCCGATCGCTGGCCCGGACGAGGGTCTTGTACTCCTCGCTCTGGCCCAGCAGCCGGCCCAGTTC
>DATBBW010000016.1:0-20907 GCA_036270795.1 Gemmatimonadales bacterium
CCCCCAGCGATCGCTCAGGCACACCGGAGCGGGAGATCGGGAGGGAACCGCCCCCCACCAGGATCGGTGGGTGGCCGGACCAAGGCCTGGAGAAACCTCCTCGGCTCGTCGTCGTAGCGGTAGAAGATGAGGTGGCGGATGCCGAGGCGGCCCAGGCGGAGCAGGCTCGCTGCGCTCCGTGGCGTCAGCGCCGTGTAGAGCACCAGCGGGATGCGCGACTCCAAACACAACCCGGCAATGTGCTTTTCGGGGCTCCCCGCGCTGTCCGCCAGCGGGTCCGCGAGGATCGCCGTCACGGGACGCCATTCGACCACCCGCAGCAACTCGGCCCAGGTTGAGGCGACGTACAGGTGCGCCCGCCCGCTCAGCGCGCGACGCACCCGCTCTTCCATCGATGGGTTCGCGACGAGGGCGGCGACGAAGGGCGCTGCGTCGGGGGCGACGACGACGCGACGTCGTACGGTGACGGCCCGCCGCGCCGGCCGCGCTGGCTCGACCGGTGCCCCCGTTCGCGCGTCGGCCCGCCCCGACGCCGCCCAGTGCCAGCACGTCCATGCTCCGGCCGTCACGATCACGACCGTGACCGCGAACTGACTGGCGCCGAGCAGCAGCAGCACGAGAGCGCCCGCCGCCGTTACGACGACGTCGACGAATGGGTGGTGGTCGAGGAGCGCCTGCGGCCGATGGTCCTCCCACCCGGGAGGTCGCAACCGCATGACCCGGGGGCGTCGGGGAGGCGGCGTGCGCTTCCAGGCGGAGCGGGTTGTCCCAGGCGAGACGTGGGGTGACGGCGGGTGGACGAGGGCGTGCCAGCGTTGCAGGTCGGACGGCTCGCCCCCACGATACCGACGTTCCACCGTTCCTCCCGCTATTCGGTGGGCGCGAGCGCGAGCCCCGGCTGCCATTCAGTGATGTAGCCGGCGATGGCCGAGGCGGCGACGGTGTAGGGGTTGGCGAGATAGAGCCGTCCGGGACCCGAGCGGCCGGGGAAGTTGCGGTTGATGGCGCTGATCGTCACCTCGTCCCGCGTCTTCGAGACCCCGGGCCCCGCGTTGATGCAGGCCCCGCAGGACGGCTCGAGGAACGTCGCGCCCACGCGGCGGAACAGCTCCAAGTAGCCCCGTTCCTCGCAGTAGCGCTTCACATCCTGCGAGCCGCACTGGATGTACATCCGCACCCAGGGCGCCACGCGCTCGCCCCGATCCGTCGCCTCCTGCAGCACCCGCGCGTACATGTCCATGTCGGCCTTTTTGCCGGCCGTGCATGACCCGGCGTACGCGATGTCGACCCGCACCCGTTCGGGGGCTTCGCCCAGGGAGAGCCCGTTTCCCGGATCTCCGGGAAGCGCGATCATCGGCCGAATCGCGCCGGCGTCGATCTCGATGACCTCGCAGTACTCGGCCCCGGGATCGCTCGCCCAATCCGCGCAGCGCCGCTCGGCCTCGCGGCGCGACAGGCCGCGATACTCCATCAGGTACTCGACCGTGCGCTCGTCGGGGGCAACGTACCCCGTGAAGCCGCCTACCTCGGCCGTCATGTTCGTCATCGTGGCCCGCTCATCTACCGACAGCGATTCGACAGCATCGCCACAGTATTCCACCAGCTTGCCGATCGCCTGGCCGCTCTTCACGTACGGGTGGCGCAGGATGGCGAGCATGAAATCCTTCGCCGTCACGTTGTCCGGTTTGTGGCCGCGCACCACGACCCGCACCGTCTCGGGCACGGTGAGCCGCACGTCCTTCGTGATCCACGAGTTGAAGATCGCGGTTGTGCCGACGCCAAACGCCACGCACCCCGCGGCGCCGGCGTGCGGCGTGTGGGAATCGCTGCCGATGATGATCATGCCCGGCTCGGCGTGCGCTTCGAGCATCTTTGAGTGGCAGATCGCCTCCGAGCCGTGGTGGCCGAGGCGCAGCTCGCCGTACAGCTTGATCCCCTGCTTCTCGGCGAATTGGCGCTGTTTCTTCTCGAGCTCGAGCGCCACGTCGAGGAGTCCTTCCTTCACCCGCTCGGGCGTCATCGCCTCGCCCAGGAACGTGAGGTGATCCCGGAACAGGAGTACCGAGTCGGGGTCGTGCACCTTTTCGTCCGGGCCCACGAGCTGCTCGAAGAAGATGGCCGCCATCGGGGTCACATATTCGTGGCTGAACCGGATGTCGGTGACGACGAACCCCTCGTCCCCCGGCTTCACGGCCGGGACGCCCACCTTCCCCTGGGACGGATCCACCACCCAGTGCCGCGCGATGATCTTCTCGCCCAGGGTCATCGGCCGGGCCGGCGTCCGCGGCGGGGTGAGGACGACTTGCCCCTGGAGCCGGGCGACATTGAAGTTGAACAGCCCGCCGTACTCGATGATGCCGCGCGTGATCTCGCCTTCGCCCTCGGTGAAGGCGCTGAGCGGAATGGCCTCGCCGCGGCGCACCTTGTCGATGATCGTGAAGTCGGTCGTGGCGAGCACACCGAGGTTCTGACAGTTCTCGCGGTAGATCCGCTCGATGTTCTCCGCGACGACGAGCTTGATCCCGGCGCACATCTCGGCGTACGGTGACTGCTCGCGCGAGGAGCCCTTGCCGCGCCGCTTCCCACTCACCGACGCCACGAAGCCCCCCCGCCTCACCGCCCCACGGGTGACCGGAAACGCGTCACCGCACTTGAGGCCGAGGTAGGGGAAGTCCCAGAGCGTTTCGTCGTAGTAGTAGCAGATGTAGGCGGGAGTGATTTCGTCGGTCGAGATGTCGTCGCGCAGCTTGAGCCCGGGGTGCCAGTCGAGGTCCCGACCCTCGAGCTGTTGGCGCACCAGGCCGTCGTCCTCGGCGAGGAACAGGATGCGGCCCTTGAGGCGTACCTCGTTAGGGAGTTTGGCGACCCGCCGCGCTTTCAACGCCTCCAGCATCTAGGAAAAATGGCCGCTACGAGCAAGGGGAGCAAGCGGATTGCTGCGTTGGCCCTGGGTTGCCTCTCGACCGCCACGGGGTTGCCCGTGGCGGCGCTTCAACGAAGCCATCGTCTCGTTACGCGAGTTCGCGTGGCGGGCGGGTGCGCGCGATCGCGCCAGATCGCATCACGTCTGCGAAACTGCGGGCGGTGGTGTTCGCTAACGTGGACCGGTCAGCGCGTCTCATGACGGACGAGCGGACCATGTATCGCGCGATCGGCAAGCAGTACGCACGCCACGACGTGGTGAATCACAGCGCGGGCGAATATGCGCGGGGCGACGTGACCACCAACACCGTGGAAGCGTTCTTCTCGCTACTCAAGCGCGGCGTGTATGGCACATCCCATACCATTAGCCGCACGCATCCGCACCGGTACGTTTCCGAGTTCGCGTTTCGGCACAACACCCTCAAGCTGGACGATGGCGAGCGGACGTTACGGGCGATTCAGGGAGCTGAAGGAAAGCGCCTCATGGTCGGCTATCGGCAACCGGAAGACACGAAATGACGACGCTCGCAAGCGACTCGTTTTGGAGATGTAATCCGTGACTCCCGGGCCTGGGAGGACTGACTTGACGGGGCGTGGACAGAGTTTCCGGGACAGCATCCGATTCGGGCTCCGGTTCGGCCTCGTAACGGCGACTCTGTTCTCGCTCGGGGTCACAGTTCAACGCCTGGCTTTTGGTCCCGGCGCGTTCGCCCGGTTTGGGCTGAGTTGGAGCCAGGTTGTTGTAGTGTATTTTGGGGGCTTTTCCCTAGGCGGCTTCGGATTTGGTGCGTTGCTGCCTCTCAGGCGGCGGCATTGGTGGGCTGCGCCGACGTCAGGGGTGCTCTTCATGTCTCCGTTGTATCTCGGGTTTGCAGTCCTTATGAACCACATGTTCGACTCGCTGCAGACTGCGTTCATTGTCGGAGCGATGATCAGCACCTTCGGCGGAGTAATCTTGGGGCTCTTGTGGTGGGACGACGACCGCGAACAAGAGCAGCGAAAGGCACACGGACCACGCTAGCAGAACCCATCTGAGTAGAGTACATACTCCCGGAATCAACCGGTGTTGGGGCTTGGGTGCAAGCGCTTGCACAATCGCTAACGGACTGCGGCTGCAAGCGATACGCCCGAACCCCCCGGAGCCTCTGGCCGATTCGACAGGCACCGCATAAGTTTGCGCCGCTTTTTGACAGCCGCGTCTCTCCCGCACTCACCACCGCGGAGCGAGCACCTGGAACTCCCGACCTCCCATCGGTTGCCGCTGTCCTGGCTGCTCGAGGCCGCGAGTCCCCCGCTGCAATACCGGGCCTACAGCGATGTCGTGCCCGAGGTCGAGCGCGATCCGGAGCGGCTGGCGGCATTGCGCGCGGCGGCGCTCACCTACAAACCGGCGCAAGCGATCGCGCGCAAGCAAAAGTCTACGGGCTTGTGGGGCGGCAACCTGCTCGCACCCGCGCCGTCCAAGGCCCACGGCTGGGCGGAGATCGGCACCGTGTATCAGTACCGGCGGCTGCTGGAATTCGGCTGGCCGCCGTTCGAGCGGCCGTTCCGCGACGCCGACCGGTTTCTCTTCCAGCTACTGTCGCGCATCGAGCCCGACGACCCCGACAAGGCGACCGCCCAACGGGCCCTGGAGCTCCTGGTCGAGTTCCAAAAGCCGGCCAAGACCGACCCGGGGCTGGGCCGCTGGGCCCGGCAGCTCGGCCGCGAGGCGGCCGCGTGCACGCTGGCCCGCGGCGGCCATGTCGACGATCCGCGCGTGCGGGGAACGGCCCATGCCGTCGCAAGCACCATCTCGCTGTTTCTGCGGAGCGAGCTGGCCACGAAGCCGTTCCGGAAGGCTCACGGCAAGACCGTGCTCGACCCCGCGGCGACCCCGCCCACGATCTTCGCCGTCGAGATGCTCGCGTTCCTGCCGCCCGTGCAGCGCGAGCGCGCCGGGTTCATCGACCGGCTGGGGACCTACTTCTCCACCCCGGCGCCGCGCCGCGCCTTCTCCATTCTGGCAGGGAAGAAGCTCCTCAAACCGGTGTTCGAACTGCTGGGCGATCCAGTCCGCTCCGACGCCCAGGGCCACGTGCGCGACATCCCATTCGCCGTGTATTGGCTGGAGCTCCTGGCCCGCTTGAACCTCGTCCGCCAGATCCCGAGCGCCAGTCGCGTGCTGGCGCGCCTCTTCAGCGAGTGCGACGACCAGGGCATCTGGAGCCCCAAGAGCCTGCGGGCTCTGCCCAAGGCCTCGAACCCGCTCTCGGCGCATTACTTCCCGCTCGAGGGCCCGGGGCGAAGCCCCGCGCAGCGGCAGACGGATATCACCGTCCGCCTCGCGCAGCTCGCTAAACTCCTCGGCATCCCCGTCGAGATCGTCTAGCCGCCCACTCCGCTTGCGCGGAGCCCCGTGCTCGTAGTAGTAATCACTACTACTGCATGGCCGCCAGAGCGCTCGACCTCACGCCGTTCGGCTTCACCCCCACCGAGTCGCGGGTGTATGCCGCGCTGCTGCGGCTCGGGCCCGTGACCGGGTACGCCGCGGCCCACGCCGCGCGGCTCGCCCGCGCCAACACCTACGGCGCGCTCGAGGGTCTCGTGACGCGCGCCGCCGCCGTCCGGCTCCCGGGGCGGCCCGCGCGCTACCGCGCGGCCGATCCCCAGGCCTTGATCGCCCAGCTCGCGACGCAGCAAGGGGAGGCGCTCGAGCGGTTGAGCCGAGCGCTCGCCGACGTCGGGCAGGTGACGGAACCGGAAACCCGAGCCATCGAGGGCGCGCGCCCCATCGCCAACCTGATCCTCCAACTCGTGGCGCGGGCCGAACGTCGGGTCGAGGGTGTCATCGCCGCGGACTTGGTGCGGCCCACCCTCCCCGCGTGGCGTCGCGCCGCGGCGCGCGCCGAGCTCGCGTTGCACGTCGCGGGCGAGGTGCCCGACGAGGCCCGCTCGCTCGTCGCGGGGAGCGTCGCGCCGGACGTTCCCACGACCCTCGTGATCGATGGGACGTACACGATCGCCCTGGCTGCGAGCGGCGAGCCCCTCGCGGCCATCTGGAGCTCACACCCCGTGGTCGCCGCCCTCGCGCGGGCCGCCCTGCAGGGCGTCTCATGAGGTGCCGCCGGGGCGCGCTCGCCCTCGCCCTGGTGTGGGCCGCGGGTTGCCGCGCCACCCCGATCGCCCCAGCGGCGCGCTATCCGGCGGGCACCGAGTTCCAGGCGCGCTACGTGACGCTCGACGGCACCCCGATCCGCTACATCGACGCCGGGACGGGGCTGCCGGTGATCTTCCTCCACGGCCTGGGGGCATCGCTCTACGCCTGGCGCCACACCCTCGGGCCGGTCCAGGCGGCGGGCTTCCGCGTGATCGCGTTCGACAACCGCGGCTTCGGCTTCTCGGCCAAGCCCGCGCACGGTTACGACAACGCGGCCTGCACCCGCCTCGTCGTCGCGCTGCTCGACTCGCTCCACCTGAGCGATGCGGTGCTGGTGGGCCACTCGCTCGGCGGGGCCATCGCGGCCGACGTGGCGCTGGCGCATCCCGAGCGGGTGCGCGGGCTCGTGCTCCTCGGAGCCATGGGCCTCGGCGCCCGCGAGCCGCTCTTGTTTCGGGTGGCGCGGTGGCCGCTCGTGGGGCCCGTCGCGCTCGCGTTCCGGGGACGGGGACTCACCGAGCGGCTGCTCCGGTCGGCCTACGCGGACCCCACCAAGGTCACGCCGGCCGATGTGGACCAGTACTACGCGCCGGTCGCCGAGCCCGACTACGGCGGGGCGCTCCGGGGGGTGCTGCGGGAATTCCGCACCGACGCCCTGGTCGGCCGGCTCGATCGAGTCCAAGCGCCCACCCTACTCCTGTGGGGCGAGGAGGATCGCTGGGTCCCGCCCGCGCTGGGGCGCCTGATGGCAACCCAGATCCCCCGCTCGGCGGTGCTCACCGTGGCGCACGCCGGTCATGCCGTGGCGGAGGAGGCCCCGGACCAGGTGAACCGGCTGCTGATCAAATTCCTGAAGGAGGGCGTGCCGCGCGCGCCGCCTGACCTGGCACTCGGATCCTCATCATGGTACGTTTCATCAACCAGATGGTTGAACTTACCGCACCGTGAAACCCAAGCTCAGTAATGCGAGAGCCTTACGCATCATCGCCGCAGCGCGCGAGGAGTTCTCGCGCCGCGGATTCGAGGGCGCCCGGGTCGATCAGATCGCCCGCCGCGCCGGCGTCAACAAGCAGCTCCTGTTCTACTACTTCCACTCGAAGCGCGGTCTGTTCGGCGCCGTGCTCACCCGCGGCGCGGCCGAGCTGGAGCAAGCGCTCACCGAGACGCCCGTCTCGGGCGAGCGTCCGCTCGAACGCCTTCGGGCCACGCTCGAGGCCCAGTTCGCCTTTCTCGCCGGCCACCCCGATCTGGTCACGCTGCTCACCCAGGCGGGCCGCACCGAAGCCCGGCCCTTCGCCCCGGCGATCAAGCGGCTCGTGGTACTGCTCGCCGAGGGGCAGGGCCGCGGCCAGGTGCGCGACGACCTGGATCCGCACCTCGCGGCGGCGCAGGCCCTCGTCCTCATGGTGGCCTACCTCGGCCTCGAGTCCTTGATCGCCGCCAGCGCGCCCCCGCTCGGCGTCGACGAGCCGGCCCTGCGCGAACGCTGGAAGCAGG
Source organism: Gemmatimonadales bacterium (assembly GCA_036270795.1). Taxonomy (GTDB): domain Bacteria; phylum Gemmatimonadota; class Gemmatimonadetes; order Gemmatimonadales; family GWC2-71-9; genus AG41. The sequence continues at coordinate 7,559 of DATBBW010000016.1, forward strand.
CGGCGGTGAAGCTCGTGCTCGAAGGAGTCGCGGCCCCTTAGGTCGGGAGCGGGGGACGGGGAGCGGGCTCGCGGGCCAGCGCGCCGGGGGCTACCAGCTCAGCCAGTAGGACGCTTTCACGAGAAACGTGTTGTTGGGGTGGAGCGTGAACAGGTCCCCAAAATCACCGGCGACCGACCGGGTCCCGGGCGTGGGGAGGAACCCTTGCCGCCCCTGGCTCCAGACGACGAAGAGCGTCGAGCCGGGGCGGTACTCCCAGCGCAGCACGACGTTGGAGTTGAACTCCTTGAAATTGAACCCGCCGGGGGTGGCGGCGTACGGCTGATAGCGGTCCGCGTACGCCGCGGCGCGCGGCGTGGCCGAGAGCTGGCGGATGTTCGAATAGGCGCCCTTGCTGATGAACGGCTGCCCGTACACCTGCAGCGTGAGCACGGTGCTGAGGGTGTAGTCGACCCGGCCGGTGAGGGAGGCGGTCTTCTGGTTCAGGTAGGCGAAGGTGTAGTGGGTCCCGCCCGCGTCGGTGACGTTGCCGTACCACTGATTGTTGTTCACGTTGTGCGTCGCGCTGAGCGTCAGCGACGTGCTGAACTGCGAGGCCACGCGGAACGTGACCTGGGCGTTGCCGTTGAAGGACTCGGACCGCCCGCCGGCCCCTCGGAAGTAGTTGACCCAAGCATACGGCACGAGCGCCGGGCGGTTGTCCCCGTCCACTTCCGCCCATGCATTCACGTACGGGTCCACCCGCACCGCGGGCCCGCCGCGCGCCAGGCGGTCGTCGAACGTGGCCCCGAGCTGGCCGAAGGTGAGGCCGCCGTGCAGCCACCACAGGTTGTTCAGTTGCATATGGAGGTTCGTGTTCGCCGCGCGCTCGAGCGGCAGGCCGCCCGCCGTCCAGTATTGCCACCAGTTGAAGTTCCAAAACGCGATTTGGTACACCGAGGCCGGATGCAACGACTGGACGCCGAACCAGTTGTTCCAGCTCTGCTGGTCGGCCCGCAGCAGAAAGCCGAGGTCGTTGATCTCGAAGCCGGGCGAGCGCCGGAGGTAGCTGGTCTCGAACCGGGTGCTGCCGCCGCCCAGCTTCCCGAACAGGAGCTCCTCGGCGTTACCCGTCAGCGTGGTCCGCGTCGTGTCGTAGCGCAGGCCGCCGTCGGGGCGCTGGTAGAAGTGCACCGGATCCTGTTGCGTGGCCGTGATCGCCGCCGGCGTGCCCGCCACGTGGCTCGCGTCCACCGAGCCGAAGACCTGGTAGTGACCATGCGAGAAGCGGTGCCGAAAGTCGAACGCGCCCACATACGCGTTGTGGCGCAGCGCGCTGTCGGTCCATTGGTCGAGGCTGCGATTCACGGCCGTGAGCATCACCCCGACGCCGCTTTCGCTGTGCCGCAGATCCTGCTGGGCGCGCAGCACGGCGTAATTCGTGGTGGGCTCGAGGGTGCGATCGAGGGGGCCGGCCGCACGCTCGGTCACGGCGTCGAACATGCCCAGGGTTTGCCCGCCCGGCAGGTGCCCGGTCAGCTTCGCCGCGCCGGCGATCGTCGTCGCCGTGGGGGAGCTCGCGTCGCCATACGCCGAAAGCAGCTGCGGGGAGCGCCCGATGCGCCGCGAGTAGAATAGGCGTTCGCCGTTGCAGTTCACCTGGCTGCAGTTCACGTCGAAGCGAAAGATCCCGGCGCCCTGCACGAAGAAGGGCCGCCGTTCCTGGAAGAACGTCTCGAACGCCGTGAGATTGAGCACGGCGGGGTCCGCCTCGACTTGACCGAAATCGGGGTTCACCGTCGCGTCGAGCGTCAAGTTCGCGGTGAGCCCGTACTTCACGTCGGCCCCCGCCGTGACCTTCTGGCTCCGATCGAAGCTGCTCGCGACCGGCACCGACACGTTCTTCGTCAGCACATACGGCGCCACCTCGGGCCGCCGCGGCGAGGGCAGACCCACGAGGCCCGTCAGCTCCCCGAGCTGCGACGAGATGCCCTGCACGGACTGGCGAAACAGCGGCCAGCTGTCGCGCCCGTTGTAGCGCTGGATGTCGCGCCAGATCCCGAACCCGAACGTGTTCACGCCCCGGGGCACATAGCGCAGTTGCGACAAGGGGATGCGAAACTCGGCCGTCCACCCCAGGGAATCGACCCGCGCGGCGACGTCCCACACCGCGTCCCAGGCATCGTCCTCCTGCGAATCGTTGTAGATCGCGTAGTCGCGTTTCACGCCCGCCGGGTTCACGGCGAACTCGAAGCCCGAGCGGCGGTCGTGATAGGAATCGATGATGATCTTGAGCTGGTCCGTGGGGGCGCGGACGTCGCGCCGCGCGAGGAGTTGGAGGATGCTGTCGGGGTGGGGGTCGAAGGCCCGGATGAAGACGTAGAGGTTGTGGTCGTCGTAGGCGACCTTGGCCTCGGTCCGGAAGCGGGGATCGCCTCCCTCATGCGGCTGGAACTCGCGGAACTGCGTGATCGCGGGCGCGGTGCGCCACACCTCATCGTCGTCGCGCCCGTCGATCACGGGCGGCCGGACCGCGCGCACCGCGCTCGCCGTGGTAGCGGTCGCCGGCGGCACCGGGCCCGCGCCGGCGGCTGACGCGGGCGGGGCGGTGGTGGCCTGGAGCAGCAGGGCGAGCTCGACCGCGAACGGCATACGGGTCCCCCGGGGCCTGGTCCTGTAGTTAGACAGAACCTACGGCCAAAGGGTTGGACCCGTTTCGGCCTTAGTTGCGCGTGGCGACCAGGCTCGGCTCGTGCGGCGCCGGACCGTCGAACACCAGGTGTCCGGCCTCGAACTTCGCCCCCCGCAGGGCCAGGCTGAGCGCCTCCCCCAACTCGTCCACCAGGTGGACCTGCAGCGTCTGCCGCACGTCCGGTGGCAAGTCCTCGAGGTCCGGCTCGTTCTCCTTGGGGAGCAGGATCGTGGTAATGCCGGCGCGGACGGCGCCGAGCACCTTCTCCTTCACCCCGCCGATCGGCAGCACCCGGCCGCGCAGCGTGATCTCGCCGGTCATCGCGAGGTCGTGGCGCGCGGGCCGCCGTGACAGCGCGGACACGAGCGCCGTGGCCATCGTCACGCCCGCCGACGGCCCGTCCTTCGGAATGGCGCCCGCGGGGACGTGCACGTGCACGTCGGTGTCGACGAACGCCCCCTCCGGGATGCCGAGCTGGTCCGCGTGCGACTTGGCGTACGTGAGGGCCGCGCGCGCCGATTCCTTCATCACGTCGCCCAGCTGCCCGGTGAGCACCAGGTCACCCTTGCCGCGCATCACGCTGGCCTCGACGAACATGATGTCGCCGCCGACCGGCGTGTAGTACATGCCGGTGGCCACGCCGAGCTGGTCTTCCCGCGCCTTGCGCTCCGGGTGGACCTTGGGCCGCCCGATGAGGTCGTGCACCGCCCCGGCGTCGACCGCCACCCGCTCGACCTCGCCGTCCGCGATCTTGCGCGCGACTTTGCGGCCCAGCTTGCCGATCTCGCGCTCCAACTGGCGCACGCCCGCCTCGCGGGTGTAGCTCGTGATGATCTCGCTCAGCGCGGCGTCGGTGAGGGCGAACTGCTCCGCCTTGAGGCCGTTCGCGGCGAGCTGGCGCGGCACGAGGTAGCGCTTGGCGATCTCCAGCTTCTCGCGCTCCGTGTAGCCCGCGAAGTTCACGGTCTCCAGCCGGTCGAGCAGCGGCGCCGGGATGCTCTGCAGGAAGTTCGCGGTCGCGATGAACAGCACCTCCGACAGGTCGAACGGTACGCCGAGGTAGTGATCGGTGAACGAGTCGTTCTGCGCCGGATCGAGCACCTCGAGGAGCGCCGCGGCCGGGTCCCCCTGGAACGAGATGCCCAGCTTGTCGACCTCGTCGAGCAGGAACACGGGGTTCTTGGCGCCGGCCTGTTTCATGCCCTGGATGATGCGGCCGGGCATCGCGCCGACGTAGGTGCGCCGGTGACCGCGGATGTCCGCCTCGTCGCGCGCCCCGCCGAGCGAGATGCGGACATACGGCCGTCCCATGGCCCGCGCGATCGACTTGGCGATCGACGTCTTGCCCACGCCCGGCGGGCCGACGAACAGCAGGATCGACCCCTTCGTCTGCTTATCGTCGTCGTTGCCGCGGGCCTCCCCCTGGGGCGAGCGCTGCCGCAGCTGCCGCACGGCCAGGAACTCGAGCACCTGGTCCTTCACGTCCTTCAGCCCGTAGTGGTCCTCGGCCAGGATCCCGGCCGCCCGCTTCAGGTCGAGCGACTCCTCCGCCCGCTTGTTCCACGGCAGCTCGGCCATGGTCTCCAGGTAGGTGCGGATGACCTGGGCTTCCATGGACTCGCGGCCGGCCCGCTCGAGCCGTTCGAGCTCGCGGTCCACCTCTTTCTTGGCGGCCTCGGGGAGCGTGAGCTCCGCGAACCGCTTGCGCAGCTCTTCGACCTCGGTGCCCTCGTCCCCGTCCCCCAGCTCCTTCTTGATCGCCTTCATCTGCTCGCGCAGGAACATCTCGCGCTGCCGCTCGCCCAGCTCTTCCTGGACCTGCGACTTGATGTGCTCCTGCGCGTCGAGCACACCGATCTGGCGCTGCACGTGGACCAGCACGCGCCGCACCCGCTCTTCGACCGACTGGGTCTCGAGCAGGGCTTGGCGTTCGGCCGGCTTGATCTCCAGGTAGCCCGCGACCAGGTCCGCGAAGCGCCCCGGCTCGCTCACGCCCTCGAGCACCTGGTTCACCACGTCTTCCGGCAGGCCGGACTTCTGGCCCAGCTCGGCCGCGCGCGCCCGCGCCTCGCGGTGCAACGCGACGAAGGCGGGATCCTCCGGATTGAGCGCGGCCAGGTCGGCGACCTCGTGCACCACCGCCTCGAGGTGGCCGCCGGACTCGGTGTAATGGAGTGCCGTGCCGCGCCGCTCTCCCAGCAGCATGAGCTGCACACCGCCCAGGCCGCGCTGAATCTGGCTGATCTTGGCGATCGTGCCCATCGTGTACAGCACGGCGGGCGTGACGCGGTCCACGTTCTCGCGCTGCGACACCGCGAAGATGAGCCGGTCGGGGCTCTTCAGAGCCGCTTCGATCGCGCGCAACGACGCGGGGCGTCCGGCGCCGATCGGCGCCGACACCCCGGGAAACAACACCATGTCCCGAAGCGGGAGTACCGGGAGCGTTAGGCGTTCAGCCATAGGATTTTTCTCACAAGGACGTGTGGATCGCTCAGCTAGTGGCCGGCCCGGGTGCATCGTCCGTGCCACCACCAAAACGTGCGGCGGACCACGGACGTTCCGCCGGTCAGCCGTCAATTAGGCAGGCGCTGCCGAATAGCCACCCCGCGGGGCGCTCGAGCGGTCAGGTTGGCGCGCGCGACGCGGCGTGCCCCGCAGCCCGGGAGCCGTAAGTCGAAACCCGTCGGCTGGTTGCCCGCCCGCCCTCGCGCGGCTAATCTATCCGCGCAGCCTTCACGCGGATCGAGATGGACAAGGCAGAGAGCTCGCTCACGGCGCGCCTGATCAAGGCGCTCGGCAACTCCTATACCGTCGAGGGGGAGCTCGGGCGTGGGGGGATGGGGGTCGTCTTCAACGCCCGAGACGAGCGGCTCAAGCGCCATGTCGCCATCAAGGTGCTCCCGCCCGAGCTCGCGTTCCGCGAGGAGATCCGGCTGCGGTTTCTGCGCGAGGCGGAAACGGCCGCCCGGCTGTCGCACCCCCACATCGTGCCGATCCACTCCGTGGGCGAAGGGCCGGACGGGCTCGTCTACTTCGTCATGGCCTTCGTGGACGGGGAATCCCTGGCCGCCAAGCTCAAGCGCCGGGGCCGGCTGCCCCCCGACGAATCGCGCCGCATTATCCAGGAGACGGCCGACGCACTCGGCGCCGCCCATGCGCTCGGGATCATCCACCGCGACGTGAAGCCCGACAACATCCTGCTCGAGGGCAGCCGGGGCCGGGTGGTAGTAACCGATTTCGGGATCGCCAAGGCGCTCTCCTCCACGAGCGGCTCCGCCACCCTCACGGCCACGGGCGTCGCGATCGGCACCCCCCACTACATGAGCCCGGAGCAGGCGGCCGGGGACCGCGAGATCGACGGCCGGTCGGACATCTACAGCCTCGGCGTCGTGTCCTACCAGATGCTCACGGGCGAGCTGCCGTTCCACGCGCCCACGGTGCCCGGCATCCTCATGAAGCACATCACCGAGCGCGCCCCGCTCGTCACGGACAAGCGGCCCGACCTTCCCGACGACCTCGCCGCGTGCGTGATGCGTTGTCTCGAGAAGGACCCTGACGACCGCTGGCCCACCGCCGACGCGTTGCGCCGCGCGCTCGAATCCCGCAGCGCCACGCTGCACCAGCCGCGCCGCTCGGGGGGGGCGGCGGCACCCTCCTGGGCTCCGCGCCGGCCTTCCCCACCCGCCCTCCCCATCCCGCGCCCGCCGCCCCCGGGCCGTGACCCCCTGCGGCGCGGCCGGCCGCCGCGGCGCCGCGAGCTCGCGCCCGCGGTGCCCGGCGGCGAAGCGGCGATCGTGCGCGACCTGCGGCGGGTGTTCGTCACCTGGGCCTCGGTGTGCGGCTCGCTCCTCGTCGTCGACATCGCCGTGGCGGGCAACCACCTCCCGGGTTGGTCGCTCATCGTCGCCGGGGTGTGGGGCGGCTTCAAGCTCGTGCCGCGCTACGTGCGGCTCTGGAACGCCGGCTACTCCTGGCGGGACGTGCTGGCTCGCCCCCCAGCATCGGACGCGGTGGAGGTCCGCTTCCCTACCGGAAAGGGCCGGCCGACCGAGCTGCCCACGGCCACGACCGGCGAGTTCGGCGGCCAAGCGGACGCGATCCAGCAGGCCCGGAGCGATCGCAAGGCGATCCTCCGCATCATGGAGCGCGTACCCAAGTCCGAGAAGAAGCTCTTGCCCGACGTGGTCGCGACCGTCGACGGGCTGCTGCACCGGGGCGAGGAGTTGGCGCGCGCCATCCAGACGCTCAGTGCCGACGTCGACCCGCGCGCGCTGGCGCGGCTGCAGGACAAGCTCGAGGCGACCAAGCGGCAGCCGGACAGCCCCGAGCGGGAGCGCCAGGTCGACCTGCTGGAGCGCCAGCGGCGCACGCTCGCCGACCTGCTCACCCGACGCCAGCTGATCGAGGACCAAATCGAGTCGTGCGTGCTCGCGATGCAGAACGTGCGGTTCGACCTGCTGCGGTTGCGGTCGGCGGGCGTGGCGGCGGTCCTGGACGACTTGACGCACGCCACGCAGCACGCGCGCGCGCTGTCGGCGGACGTCGACCACGCCATCGCGGCGGCGGGGGAGATCCGCGAGGCGCTGGGCCAGCAGCCCGGCGCTTAGCGGGCCTGCCCCACCCCCTCCCCCTGCCAGCAGCGCCGCATCCACTCGGGCGCGTCGGCGACCTCGATACCGCAGTCTATCAGCGCGGACGAACTGCTCCGCCGCAACGAAGCACCGCAGGGCGTACGCGCGGGTCGCGCTAGAACGCGCGCAACTCGCGCATCGCCTGGGCGAGATCCTCGACTTGCGGCAGGATGAAGTCCTCGAGGGCGGGCGCGTAGCCCACGAAGGTGTCCGTCGAGGCCACACGCTTCACCGGCCCGTCGAGCCAGGGGAAGACGACGTCGGCGACCCGCGCCGCGATTTCGGCGCCGTAGCCCCACGAGAGCGCGTCCTCGTAGGCGACGAGCACCTTGTTCGTCTTCTGGACCGAGGCGACGATCGTATCCCAGTCCACAGGGGAGAGCGACCGCAGGTCGAGCACCTCGACGCTGACGCCGTCTTGTTCCTCGAGCTGCTTCGCCGCCACGAGCGCGCGCTGCACCACGGCGCCGTACGTGACGACCGTCAGGTCCCGCCCTTCGCGCACCACTTTTGCCTTGCCGAACGGGATCATGAAGTTCGGCCCGGGGTTCGGCGCCTTGTTGTAGGTCTGACGGTACAGGTGTTTGTGCTCGAGGAACAGCACCGGGTCGTCGCACCGGATCGCGGTGCGCAGCAGCCCGTTCGCGTCGAGCGCGCCGCTCGGGCAGACGACGCGGAGGCCGGGGATGGACGTGAACACCACCGCGCCGGTCTGCGAGTGGTAGATCGAGCCGCCCTTCAGGTAGCCGCCGTACGTCACCCGCACCACGGCGGGCGCGCTGAACGCGTTGTTGGAGCGCCAGCGCAGGGTGGCGAGCTCGTTGCGGAGCTGGTGATAGGCGGGCCAGATGTAGTCGAAGAACTGGATTTCCACCACGGGCTTGAGGCCGCGCGTCGCGAGCCCGATGGCGCGGCCCACGATGTTCGCCTCGGCGAGCGGCGAGTTGTACACCCGGTCGCTCCCGAACTGGCGCTGCAGTCCCCAGGTGACCTTGAACACGCCTCCCTTGCCCTTCACCTGGCTGAGGACCTGCTCCCGGCTCGCGTCGGCGACGTCCTCGCCGAACACGACGATACGCGGGTCCCGCGCCATTTCGTCCTTGAGGCAGGCGTTCAACAGGTCCACCATCGTGGTCGGGTCCCCGATGAAGTGGGGGTCGTCCTCGGTGTCGAACTGCTCGGAGGTCGGGTCGACGTCGGGGGAGTAGACGTAGCGGAGCGCCGTCTCGGGCGCGGGCTGGGGCGAGGCGAGCGCCATGTCCGCCGCGACCTGGATCTCCTCGTCCACCTGCCGCTTGATCGCCTCGAGTTCGGCCGCGGTGGCGACGCCGTCGGCGACGAGCCGCGCGGGGAAGGTGCGAAGGCAGTCGCGTTTCCCCTCCGCCTCGCGCTCACTCGGCGGCTTGTAGAGCACTTCGTCGTCGGACAGCGAATGCGAGTACGGCCGGATCACGTGCGCGTGCACCAAGGCCGGACCTTTGCGCTGGCGCACGTAGTCGGCGGCGCGGAGCAGCACGTCGTACGACGCGACCGGATCGCAGCCGTCCATCTCTTCGACCAGGAGGCCGGGGAAATTCCGCACCAGCTTCGACACCGACGCACCCGCCGTCTGCACCTCGACCGGCACGGAGATCGCGTAGCCGTTGTCCTCGATCAGGAACAGCACCGGGAGCTTCAGGTTGGCGGCGCTGTTCAGCGCCTCCCAGAACTCGCCTTCGCTCGTGGTGCCGTCCCCCACCGAGACATACACGATTTCGTCGTCCTGGATCGGCTTCTCCGCGATGGCGTCGTTCTGGCGGTAGCGCAGCCACGCCTCGGCGCAGCCCACGGCCTGGAGCAACTGCGTGCCGGTCGGGCTCGACTGGCTCACGATGTGCAGCGCCTTGTGGCCCCAGTGGGAGGGCATCTGCCGGCCACCCGAATTGGGGTCGTCCGCCGCCCCGACTGCCGAGAGCAGCATCTCGGTCGGCGTCATGCCGAGCGTCAGGGCGAGGGCGCGGTCGCGGTAGTAGGGATAGAACCAGTCGTAGGCGGGGCGGAGCACTTTGCCGGCCGCGACGAGCACGGCTTCGTGTCCGGCGCCCGAAATCTGGAAGAAGATCTTGTTCTGACGCTTGAGCTGGATCTCCTTGTCGTCGATGCGCCGCGACAGGAACATCAGCCGGTACATCTCGAGCAGGTCGGCCTTGGAGAGCGTTTTCGCCGCCCGGGGCCGGGACTGGGTCCGCGTCGCCATGACGGAAAGATAGCGTCTAGCGTGCCCGGCCCGACAGCGCCGCGAGCCTCACCACCGTTCCATCTTCACGTCCGCCAGCACACTGTGAAAGTCGTTGAACGTCAGATTCTTCGGCTCGAGGGGGAGCAGCGGGCTCACGTACTCGCTCTGCGTGCCGCGGACGTCGATGCGGAAGTGGCCGAAGCGGTTCTCGCCCAAGTCGACCGAGACCAGGACCGGCATCCGGAAGTCGGGCGGCACATGCTCCTGGGTCACCCGGAGGTGGACGGCGAACTTGCCGTCCGCGGCGGGCTGGCTGGTCCATGCCACGTGGTAAGTCGGGATCGCCGTGCCCTTGACCCACTCGGCGAAGAACCAGTCCATCGGGATCCCGGCATGCTGTTCCACGACCTTTTGGAAGTCTTCGGTCGTTCCGGGCTTCCCGCGGTACGACTGATAGTAGTCACGCATTGTCTCGAGGAAGCGATCTTCCCTGACCGTGCTGATGTCGAGCATGAGCGCCCGCAGCATATGGAATACCCACGCGCCCTTCTCGTAGATCATCACGTCGTAGCCGCTACGCACCTTGGGCGTGGCGTTGCGATACCCGATCCAGATCGAGCCCGCGTCGTCTTTGTCGTCTTTGATGTCGGCTTTGTACTGGTCGAGGTACTTGAAATAGTCGTCGGCGTGCTTGCGCTCGGTCTGGAGGTACCAGAGGGCTGAGAACGAGGCCAACCCTTCGCTCAGCCAGGCGTCGCGGTAGGACCCGCTGTGCACGCCGTTGCCCCACCACTGATGCGCCACTTCGTGCGCCCGGAAGAATTCGTCGAAGCCGTCGAGCGACGTGTTCTGGAAGGTGCCCCACGAGAGGTCGATCAGGCCCGGGAAGGACACGCCTTCGCCGTACGGAATCTCCGTCACATAGAAGTGCGAGAACGGGCATTCGCCGAAGAGATGCGTGAACAGCTTCAAGCTGTTCGACACGTCGGTCGCGACGTTCTCCCGCATGTGACTCTGCTGCACCAGGACGTAGCCGAGGCTGTGGAGCCGTTGGGCGAGCTCGCGGTGGGCGGCGTCGGAGAGGAGGACGTCGAGCGGCGGGGCCCCCGCTTGCTGCACGTGGTAGTTCTCGAACAGCCCGAGATTGAACGTCGCGTAGGAGGTCGGCTGCCGCACGGCCCAGTGCGTGGTGAGCACCTTGTCAGCTAAGGTGGAGTCGACGCGCTCACCGACGCTAGCGAACGGGTACAACCCCGGGCTGTGGTAGGTGAGGTCGAACGTCGCGAAGTTCTTGCCCTGCCCGTTGACCGGATACCAGTTGGCTTCCGGGTCGATGTAGAACCAGTTGCCGTAGCGGTCGATCAGATCCCCATGATAGAACAGCGTGAGGGTCAGGGAGTCACGGCTCTGGAGGCGCCGCGCCGCGCGTACCCACAAGGCGCTGCTCTCCTTGGCCTTGAAGAAGGGGGCCGCCGCGCCGTCGCCCCACCGCGCCGAATCCACGATCAGTTTTGGATGCAGCGCGAAGGAGAGCCACGGGCCCACGGGCTCGTTGGCCGCGAGCGCAAGCGTCGCATGGGCCGCGAAGTCCAGGCCCGCGGTGAACGTCGACGTGAGGCGGACGTCCACCCGGTAGTTCGGCACGCCCAGCCGTTGGCGGTACACCCACGCGCCGGCGGCGCCCGGTAACGGCCGCGCGGACGGGAACTCCGTGACGACCGCCCAGTTCGCGCCCCAGTGGGCCCGGTCCACGGGACGGTACAGCTGCACCGCCTCGGTCTCGTCCGGGTTAATCTCGAACAAGACCGAGCCTCCCTTGGTGCGCTCCACCCATGCGAGGAAGAACCCGCCCGTCTCAGCGTTGAGCAGCGGACCCATTACGTCGCCAATGAACGACCCCTGCTCCTGGCCCTTGAGCGAGCCGACCAAGTCGTGCACCTGGTGCGCCACGTCTCCGGGGACCTCGCCGTCGCTGAAGGTCAGCCGCCGGAGTTGGTCGCCCGTCGAATCCGCGAAGATCAGGACCGCTGCGGTGAAGGGGTCGTCGAGCTTCGGGGCGCCGGCGAACCGCTCCAGCTCCGTTTGTTCGGCCGCAACCGGGGGCGCGAAACTGAACCGACCCTGGCCCTGGAAGACCGCCGCCACCGTTCGACCGCCGACGGGCGAGAGGAGATACAGCGCCCCCCGCTCCAGGGTGAACGTGCCCGCATCGCGGGTGAGGACGAGGTGATCGACGGCCGCGACTTGTCCCGCGAGCGGCGCCAGGTTCGTGATCTCGCGGTAGCGCTCAAGATAGGTCGCGGCAGGGCCATTTAGAGCGGACCCGGGCTCCTGCGCCTGGAGGCCGGCAGGTCGAATGGCACCTGGGACCGTCGCGAGTGCCCAGCCCAGCGCGAGGAACACGAACGAACGTGACATGACCGCCTCCTGCCCAGCTCGATACGCTACCCGCCTATGGCCGGGCGCTCAAGAGCCTTGCGAGGGGATGAATGTAGGCAAGCGCGTAGCGCCGTTCTCGCGCCCAGTCAATATTTCCCCGCCGGATCCCCTCTTGTGTGAGTGTTGTCATGGATGATGTCCAGCAAGTCCTGCGCCATTTCCCTTGTGGCCTCGCCGCCCTCACGGTGAAGCATGCCGGCGAGGAGCACGGGATGACCGCCAGCTGGGTCATCCAGACGTCGGTCCAACCGCCGATGGTCGGCGTCGCCGTGCAGAACGCGTCCCAGACGATCGGGATGGTCCGGGACGCGCACCACTTCGCCCTCAGCGTGTTCCAAGAAGGGCAGCGCGAGCTGGCGGCGAAGCTGGGCCGCGCGTCGTCCCTCGCACCGCACAAGCTCAAGGGGATCAAGACGAAGCCCGCCCCGGTCTCCGGCGCCCCGCTCCTCGTCGACGCGCTGGGCTGGGTCGAGTGTCGCGTCGTCGCCACACTCCCCTCGGGGGACCATACGCTCGTGCTGGGTGAGGTCGTCGCGGCTGGCGTGGAGCATGCGGACGCCCGGCCTCTCACGCCCGCGGCGGCGGGGTTGAGCTACCCGGACTGACCGCGGGCGGGCGTTGCGCTCCGCGCCCGCGCGGGCCCGGCTACGGGGTACGGCGGTAGACGACCTTCCCTCCGGCCACGGTATAGCGCACCCGCGCCCGGTCGAGCGAATCGGGCGACAGCGTGAACAGATTGCGGTCGACGACGACCACGTCGGCGTCGTACCCCGGCGCGAGCACGCCGCGCCGCCGCTCGTCGAACGTCGCGTAGGCGTTCCCCACGGTGTACGCGCGCAGCGCCTCGCCCACGGTGATCTTCTGCTCCGGCACCCAGCCGCCGGGATTCTTGCCGTCGAGCGTGCGGCGGGTGACGGCGGCATAGACGCCCAGGATCGGGTCGAGCGGGGCCACCGTCCAATCGGACCCGAACGCCAGTTTCGCCCCCGTGTCGAGCAGCGTGCGAAACGCGTAAGTCGTCTTGATGCGCACCGGACCGATGCGCCGCTCCACCCAGCGCCCGTCATCGATCGCGTGGTAGGGCTGCATCGACGCAATCACGCCCAGCTGGCCGAAACGGGGGATGTCGGCGGGGCGCAGGTGCTGGGCGTGCTCGATCCGGTCGCGGCGGTCGCGCGGGCCGTGTGCGCGCGCCACGCTGTCGTAGATCCCGAGCACGATCGCGTTGGCGTGGTCGCCGATCGCGTGCACGGCGACCTGGAGTCCCGCCTAGTCGCCGCTGCCGATCCAGCGCGCCATGTCGGCCTCGGGGTGCTGGGTCAGCCCGTAGTAGCCGGCCGAGTCCGCATACGGCGCGAAGAAGTAGGCGGTGCGTGAGCCCGCCGAGCCG
>DATBBW010000017.1:0-17852 GCA_036270795.1 Gemmatimonadales bacterium
CTCTTTCTTCAGGAGAGGGTAGTGGTTCCTGAGAAACAGCTGGAGGAACTCCTGCTGGTGACCCCACTGCACCTTGTAGTAGTACTCCATCGTATACGGCTGGTCCGCGGCGCCTTGGGGCGGCGCCCCCTGGGACAGGAGGGGCTGCGCAACGAGTGAGAGGCACAGCACCATCAGTATCTTCCTCATCGATCCTCCGGGCCGGAGCCTTCAGTGTGGTAACAGGCCAACCACCGAATCACTGCGATTGCTTCGCAGGAAAGGGTATCCCGTGCGAGACCTAGCGCCAGAGGCGGGCCGCGTCCTGGTGCTCACCCGCCAGGACGTCGCGGCGTTGCTCGATTTGCCCGCCTGCATCGCCGCCGTCGAGCGCGCGTTCCGGCTGCATGGCGAAGGCCGCACCGCCGGCCCGGGGGTCCTCGGCGTGCCCGTCACGGGCGGCGGGTTTCACATCAAGGCGGGCGTGCTCGAGCTCGCGCGCCCCTATTTTGCGGCCAAGACCAACGCCAATTTTCCCGACAACCCCGAGCGGCACGGGCTGCCGACGATTCAAGGCGTGATCGTGCTCGCCGATGCGACGCGCGGCACGCCCCTCGCGGTGATGGACTCAATGGAGATCACGACGCTCCGCACCGCGGCCGCCACAGCGGTCGCGGCACGGCATCTGGCCCGCCGGGACGCCCAGATCGCGACCATCGCCGGCTGTGGCACGCAGGGGCGGATGCAGCTGCGCGCCATCCGGACCGTGTGCGCGGTGTCGCGCGTCTACGCCTACGACCGGGACCGAGTGGTCGCGGAGCGGTTCGCTCGGGAGCTCGCGGCCGAGCTCGGCATCGCCGTCGAACGCACCCCCGATCTCCCCGCCGCGGCGCGGGCGAGCGATGTGATCGTCACGTGCACGCCGGCGCGGGAGCCCATCCTCGGGCCGGATGACGTGCGCCCCGGCACGTTCGTGGCGGCCGTGGGCGCCGACCACCCCGAGAAACACGAGATCGCCCCCGCGCTGCTGGCCGCCAGTCGCGTCGTGGTCGACGTGCTCGAGCAGGCGGCGACGTTCGGCGACCTCCACCATGCGCTCGCGGCCGGCGCGCTCACCCGCGCCGACGTTCACGCCGAGCTGGGCGCAGTGGTGGCCGGGTCCAAGCCCGGGCGTCGCCGTGCGGAGGAGACGTTCGTATTCGACTCCACGGGGATGGCCCTGCAAGACGTTGCCGCGGCGGCGGCGGTGTACGAGCGAGCGATCGCAGCGGGGCGGGGACTCGCCGTGCTCCTGGGGGCGTGACGGCGCGCCAGCCCTCACCCCAAGCCCGTCGCTAGCTCTCCTCGGAGGTCGCCGGGCGGGGCTGCGGCTCCCGACCGGGGCCACGGCGCGCCAGGGCCCAGAGCGAGAGGGCCGCGGCGCCGAGGTTCGTGGCCCCGAGTTCGAGCGCATGGTGCAGCGTGGCGATCGCGACGGCGGAGGGCAGCGGCACGCCGGACTGCCCCAGCCCAAAGGTCAGGGCGGCCTCATACACCCCGAGGTTCGCAAATGAGACTGGGACGCTGACACCGATGTTCACGGCGACGAGCGCGAGCACCAATTGCGGGGGCGTGAGCGGAAACCCGAGCGCGGCGCACAGCACTCGCAGCGCAAGCAGCTCGGCGATCCACGCGCCCAGGCTGCACGCCGTGCTGGCCGCGATGCGGAGCGGATCCCGGAGCGCCGCCAGTCCGGTCACGAGCTCGCGTCGCATGACCCCGAGGCGCTCAAACCAGTGAGGACGCAGCAGCCGGAGGCCCCAGACTGCCAGCGCTACGCCGCCAACGACCCCGAGCACGACCCCAGCGCCGGGCAGCTTGGCCTCGGTACCCGCCCGGACGAGCCCGGCCAGGCCCGTGGCGGCGCAGAGGAGGATGAGCGATCCGAAGTCGATGACCTTGTCGGCCAACACGGCACCGGTCGCCTTCGGCAAGCTGATGGGCTGGGCGCCCGCAACCCGGTTCAAGAGCACGACCTTGAGAGCATCGCCGGCGCGCGCGGGAGCGAAAATGTTGAGCCACTCCCCGACCGTGAAGGCGTACGCCGTCCTCCCCAGGGTCAGGGCGACGTCGCGCGGCAGGATGGCCCACAGTCGGCACGCTTGGCCGGTCAACTGACCCAGCACGAGGGCAAAGGCAGTCGCGAGCGCGGCGACCGGGACGCCTGTGAGGTTATTCCAAACTTCGCGGGTTTGGTCCCGATGGGTTGCCAGGATTACGCCCGCGCCCGCCACCATGGCGGCGGACACGAGCAGCAGGCGGTGCGGGGGTCTCCACTCGACGGGCCTCACACGTCACTCCCGAGAGACGTTCGGGAACCGGCCCGGGGGGGACGGGTGGGGCGCGACGGAGCCTCGCTGGGCGACGCGACCCCGAAACGCGGCGCAGCTCTGTCGATCGGTGGCACCGAGGCTGGCACGCGAGGCGCGCGTCAGGTGGTGGGCTGCACCACGGTGCGCCGGCCGACGCCGTTCGGGCCCACGCCGCGCAGCGTGCGCCAGCCCAGCTTGAGCGCCGCGCCGAGGGTGCGCAGCCGCTCGTTGTCGAGCACCGAGTCCCGGTACACGCACAAGAGGGAACACCCCTCCTCGCAGCCCTTATAGGTGTGCGCCTGCTCCCGCAGGTCGCGCGCCGTGTACTCTTGCACCGGCTTGTTGAGGCGACCACGCTGCGCCGAACAGAACTGCACCAGGCCAAACTCGTCGACGTAGAGGAAGCGCGACCCGGCGCGGCACTGCCATTGCGGCCGGTGGCCGGCGAGCAGTTGCGCGACGTACTCCTGGTCGAGATAGGCCTGCGGGGTCTGATCGACGTAATAGCGCTGCCACAGGTCGCTGTACTCTTTGCCTTGAATCGCGATCGCCCCCTGCGCGTCGTGGAGCAAGTCGAGCGTGACTGGGAGGCCGAGCCTCTCCAGCTCGCGGATCGCGTCGGCGAATTCGTGCTTCGTCTGCTCACACAAGACCATGTTGACGAACACGTCGAACTGCGCGCGCCGCCGCAGCAGCGCGAGCTTGGGGCGGGTCGTCTTGAGGCACTTCTGGATATAGGCCGTTTTGTCGGCGCTGACGGCGTCGATGCTCACCTCCATGTTGGCCAGCCCCGCCGCGTTGAGCCGGTCGATGAGCTCCTCGGTGAGCAGGAAACCGTTCGTGGTCACGGAGACCTGAGCCCGCCGGTCGGCGTACGCCACGGCCTCGGGCAGTTGGGGGTGCATCAGGGGCTCGCCCCCCAAGAAGGCGATGTTGACTACATGGAGCCGATGCAGTGCGTCGATGCGCCGTTGCAAGACCTCGAGGGGAATGAACTCGGAGACCTTGTCGTATTCGGTGCAGTAGCCGCAGCTGAGGTTGCACCGCCGCGTGACGATGAGCTGGGCTTCGACCGGAGCTCGCCGGAGGAAAACTCGGAGCAGCGTACGGATCGGGTGCTTGACACGCATCGTCACCTCCGAACTCGGCGGACCGCGGCGCCGCAGTGGCCGACCGGTGCTCGCAAATGGGGAGGTGGCGTCCGAAAAAAAAAGCACAGCCGCGGCGTGTACCGCGGCTCGATGCAGAGTGCATCGCCCCCCCCTTTGCCCAGTATGCGCATTGGTGCGCTCTGGGGCAATAGCTGTCACGACGATTGAGGCACCCGGCAGTGGCCCCCCAAGCCGGTGCGGTCCCGCTGTGGCGGCCAGCGCCCGAGTAGGTTTCACGGCCATGCGTCATGTGTACCTCCACGTGCCCTTCTGTCAGCGCCGTTGCTCCTACTGCGATTTCGCGATCGCGGTGCGGCGGCGGGTGCCGGCGCGCGACTACGTAGAGGCCATCGGCCGTGAGCTGGCGCTGGTGCGCATCGCGGGCGGCGCCGCGGGAGCCCCGGAGCCCGGAGTTGGGCCGCTCGAGACCCTGTACCTCGGCGGCGGCACCCCGTCGCTGCTGCCCCCCGAAGCGCTGACGGCGCTCGTCGAGGCGGTGCGCTCGGGGGCCGACTCGGCCCCGCCCGGCGATCTCGAGCTGACCCTGGAAGCGAATCCCGACGACGTCACGGTCGAGCATGCGACGGCGTGGCGGCGCGCTGGCGTGAACCGCGTATCGCTCGGCGCGCAATCGTTCGACGACCGCGTGCTCCAGTGGATGCATCGCACGCACGACGCCGCGCGCATCGGGCAGGCGGTGGCCGCGCTGCGAGCCGCGGGGATCGAGAACCTCTCGCTCGACCTGATCTTCGCCCTCCCCGCCGAGCTGGAGCGCGATTGGACCCGGGACTTGGAGCACGCCCTCGCCCTCGCGCCCCTGCATTTATCGCTCTACGGCCTGACGGTGGAGGAGCGCACGCCGCTCGCGCGCTGGATCTCGCGCGGCCGCACCGCCGCCCCGAACGACGAGCGCTACGCGGCCGAGTACCTGCTGGCGCACGAGCGGTTGGGGCGCGAGGGCTATCAGTTTTACGAGGTCTCGAACGCGACGCGGCCCGGCGGGCGCTCGCGCCACAATGCCGTCTACTGGTCGGGCCGCCCTTATCTCGGCCTCGGGCCGGCGGCGCATTCGTTCGACGGGCGTGCCCGCCGCTGGAACACGCCGGCGTGGGAGACGTACCGCGGCGCGCTCGCGCTCGGGCGCTCGCCCGTGGCGTCGGAGGAGGTGCTGACGGAAGCCGAGCGGGAACTCGAACGGGTGTATCTCGCGTTGCGCACCGACGCGGGGCTCGTCGTCGGCCCCGGGACGCGCCAGCGGGCGTCCGTCGCCCGCTGGGTGGCGGCGGGCTGGGCCCGAGAGCGGGGCGACCGGGTGGTGCTCTCCCCCGAAGGGTGGCTGCGGCTCGACGCCCTGGTGGGTGACTTGACCGGAGCCCCGGGGACGAGCTAAATTGTTAGCAGCTAAGAGCTTGGACGCCATGACATCCTCCCTCACCGAACGCGAACGCCAGGTCCTCGAAGCGGTCATCGAGACCTACGTGCAAACCGCCGAGCCGGCGGGGAGCCGTACGATCTCGCGCCGGTTCGCGCTGGCGTTGTCCCCGGCCACGATCCGCAACACGATGAGCGACCTGGAGGAGAAAGGGTATCTGTACCATCCCCACACCTCCGCCGGCCGCATTCCCACCGACTTGGCGTATCGCGTGTACGTCGATTCGCTGATGCACTTGCGGCAAGTGACGGTGTCCGAGTCGGACCAGATCCGCGAGGAGCTCGCGGGCGAGCACAGCGCGGTGGACCGGATCCTCGAACGTGCGGCTCAGGTGCTCGGGGTGCTCACCAAGGAGCTGGGCGTCGCGGTGAGCCCGTCGCTCGATGAAGCGGTGCTCGAGCGGCTCGAGCTGTTGCAGGTTTCCTCCGAGCGGCTGCTGCTCGTGCTCACGCTCCACAGCGGCGTGGTGCGCACCATCTTCGTCGAGGTCCCGTCGCACATGGCGCCCCAGGCGGTGGCGCGGGTGGCGGCGGTCCTGAACGAGCGGCTCGCCGGGCTCTCGCTCCGCGACATCCGGAGCACCTTGCCTGAGCGGCTGCGCGACGCCGCCCCGGAGCATGGGACGGGTGAGCTCCTGAACATCTTCATTCAGGAGGCCGACGAGCTGTTTGACGTCCCGCCGACGACCGCGGCGGCGGGAGGGGTGGTGCTCGGGAGCGCGCAGCTGCTCGCCGAGCAGCCGGAATTCGCCACGAAGCAGCAGCTCCAGGGACTGCTCGAGGTCACGGCGCGGCGCGATGTGTTGCGGGAGGCGCTCGCGCGGCGCGCCGGCCAGGGGGTCACAATCACGATCGGCGGCGAGCACCCGGATCCCAAGTTGGCGGCGTTCACGCTCATCACCGCGTCCTACCGGCTCGGGCCGCTCGCCGGAGTGATCGGCGTCATGGGGCCCACGCGGATGCCGTACGACAAGATCGTGGCGCTCGTGAACCACACGAGCCGCCTCGTCGGGGAGTTGCTCGAATGAGCCAGGACTACTACGCCGTGCTGGGCGTGGCGCGCGACGCCTCCGAGGCCGAGATCAAGAAGGCCTACCGCAAGCTGGCGATGCAGCATCACCCCGACCGCGTGGGGCCGGACGAGAAGCAGGCCGCCGAGGAGCGGTTCAAGGAGCTCACCGAGGCCTACGAGGTGCTGCGCGATCCCGAGCAGCGCGCCACCTACGACCGCTACGGCGCAGCCGGGTTGCGGCGCGGCGGAGCCGGGGCCGCCCGAGGACCGGGCGACTTTGGGTTCGGGTCGTTCGATCTCTCCGAGGCGCTCAACATCTTTATGCGCGACTTCGGGGGCTTGGGTGGATTCGACTCGCTGTTCGGGGGCGGCGAGCGGACCCGGCGCGAGCAGCGGCGCGGGCAGGACGTGAAGGTGACGTTGCGGCTCACGCTCGCCGAGGTCGCGAGCGGGACGACGAAGACCGTCAAGCTCCGCACCCTGGAGCGGTGTGCGGAGTGCGGGGGCACGGGGGCGGCGGCGGGATCGCGCGCCACGCCGTGTGGGATGTGTGCGGGCTCGGGCGAGGTGCAGCGGGCGGCGCGCTCGATGTTTGGGCAGTTCGTCTCGGTGTCGCCGTGTCCCAGTTGCGCCGGGGAGGGGACCGTGATCCAGCAGCCGTGCCCCAAGTGCCAGGGGGACGGGCGGGTGCGCGCGGAGCGCTCGATGGAGATCAACGTGCCGGCGGGCGTGGCGGATCATCACTACCTCACGATGCGCGGCCAGGGCGCCCCCGGGCCGCGCAACGGCCCCCCCGGCGACCTGATCGCCGTGCTCGACATCGCCGCGGACCAGCGCTTCGAGCGCCACGGGGACGATCTGTTGTTCGATCTCGCGGTGTCGTTCACCCAGGCGGCGCTCGGGGCCGAGGTACAGGTGCCGACGCCGTACGGGAACGCGACGCTCAAGGTCCAGCCGGGGGCCCAGACGGGCACGGTCTACCGGCTGCGCGGGAAGGGTCTCCCGCACGTGGGGGAGGGGGGGAAGGGCGACCTCCACGTGCGCGTTCACGTCTGGACGCCCACCAAGCTCAGCGCCGCCGAGCGCGCGCTGCTCGAGCAGCTGGCCCAAGTCGAAGGCGCGCCGCCGAGCGAGGAGCACATCGGCAAGAAGTTGTGGGAGCAGCTGCGTCAGGCGTTCGGCGGCTGAGCGAGGGGAGGATCGGACATGGCAGGAGCGGGGTGTGTGTTCTGCCGCATCGCGGCCGGCGAGCTCGCGGCCAAGGTCGTGAAGAAGGGCGACGGGCTGCTGGCGTTCGAGGACGCGCAGCCCCAAGCCCCCAAGCACCTGCTCGTGATTCCGACGCACCACGTGGCGTCGCTCAACGACGCGAAGGATGCGGCGCTGCTCGGGAAGTTGCTCGCGTTCGCGCGCGATCTGGCGCGCGAGCTCGGGTTGGCGCAACGCGGCTATCGCATCGTGCTGAACACCAACCCCGACGGGGGGCAGACGGTGTTCCATCTCCACCTCCATCTGCTCGGGGGCCGGCCGATGACGTGGCCGCCGGGGTGATGTCTTGCGAGCCTCCGAGGGGGCCGCTAACTTTTTGCGTTCATCACAGTTAGCGGTAGGAGTCATGCCGGAGTCATCATGCGGGATGACGCGAGCTTCGAGCGTGCGCTGAGGCACTTCACGAAAAAGTGGGAGAAGCCAGGGATCCTGTCCGACCGGCGGCAGCACCGACCGTACGAAAAGGCGAGCGAGCGACGCAAGCGCAAGCTGACCGCGGCGCGTCGCAAGACTCGCCGCCCGTGGCCCGTCTGACGTGGCGAGTTTGCCCGAGCGGCTACGCGCCGCGATGACCGAGGCCCGGAAACACCGCGATCAGCCGCGCCTGCTCCTCCTCACCACCGTCCTCGCCGATCTCAAGAACCGCGAATTCGAGCTCCGCCACCCCGCCTCCGATGAGGAGACGGCCGAGGTGTTACGGCGGGCGATCAAGCGGCGCCACGAGGCGGCCGAGCAGTACCGCGCCGGAGGCCGTCCCGATCGTGCCGAGGTGGAGCTCGCCGAGGCTAAGGGGCTCGAGGCGTTCCTGCCAGCGGCGGCCGACCCCGAGGAGATCCGCCGCGCGGTACGCGAGGCGATCAGCGCGGGAGCGAAGGACGTGGGGAAAGTCATGGGCCAAGTGATGCCGCGCTTCAAGGGCCGGGCGGACGGCAAGCTCGTGAACGAGATCGCCCGCGAGGAGCTGGCGGCCGCCGTATGAGCGTCGGGGGAGGGGTCGCCCCCTCCGTGCTGGAGACACTGGAGTTTCCGGCCGCGCTGGAGCGGGTGGCGGCGCACGCCGCCGGGCCGCTTGGCGCCGCCCGGGTGCGGGCTCGGCGCCCGGCCACCACACCCGAGACCATCCGCGCCGCCCTCGCGCAGGTGGCCGAGCTGCAAGCCGTGCTGCTCGAGGACGAGCGCGTGCGGGCCGAGCCCGTCCCCGACGTCGCGCCCACGCTCGAGCTGCTCGGGGTGGCGGGGAGTGTGCTCGAGGGGCCGGCCCTGGCCGAGCTCGGGCGGGCGGTGACGGCGGCGCGCGTCGTGGCGGCCGACCTGTCGCGCCTCGCTCCGCGCGCCCCCCGCACGGCAGCGCTCCGCGTGGAGCCCCCGCCCAAGGTCCTCGAGCAGCGCCTCGGGCAGTCGCTCGATGCCGATGGCCAGGTGCTCGACGCGGCGTCGCGTACGCTGGCGCGGGCGCGCCAGGCGGTGCGCCACGCGCGCGACCGGCTGGTCGCCGCGCTCGAGGCCATCCTCGGCGGGCTCGACTCCAACGAGCGCGCGCCCGACGCGAGCGTCACGCTGCGGGCCGGGCGCTACGTGATCCCCGTGCGCAGCACGGCACGCGCCCGGATCGGCGGCATCGTGCACGACGAGTCCGCGACCCGCGCCACCGTGTTCCTCGAGCCCCCCGAGGTGATCGAGCTGGGCAACGCGCTGCGCGCCGCGGAAGCGGAGGCGCAACGCGAGGTGCTGCGCGTGCTGCGCGAGCTCACGGAGCTGGTGCGCCCCGCGCGCGCGGCGATCGCAGCGGCGTGGGACATGTGCATCGCGTTCGATGACTTGTGCGCCCGCGCCCACTATGCGGCGGAGGTGAATGGCTTCGCGCCCGCCGTGAGCACTGGGGCCCTCGCCATCCGCCAGGGCCGCCACCCGCTGCTCGTGTCCGGTGAGCGGGTGGTCGTACCGTTCGATCTGGTACTCGCGCCCGACGAGTACACGGTGCTCGTCTCCGGGCCGAACACGGGCGGCAAAACGGTGCTCATCAAGGCCGTGGGGTTGCTCGCGCTGTTGGCGCAGAGCGGCGTCATCCCGCCCCTTGGGCCCGAGTCGGTCCTCCCGGTGTTCGACGCCGTGTTCGCCGACATCGGCGACCGTCAATCGATCGCCGCCAGCCTGTCGACCTTTTCCGCGCACGTCGCCGAGCTGGGCGAGATCCTGCAGCATGCCGGGGCCGGCTCGCTCGTCCTCGTGGACGAGATCGGCAGCGGCACGGACCCTGCCGAAGGCGGCGCGCTCGCGGCCGCCGTCTTAAGGACCTTAACCGGGCGGCGCGCGGTGACGCTCGCGACCACCCACTTGGGCGCGCTCAAGCGGCTCGCCGCCGACACCGTGGGCATCGTGAACGCGTCGCTCCAGTTCGACGCCGAAACGCTCACACCCACCTATCGCCTGCTGAAGGGCGTGCCGGGACGCTCCTATGGCCTCGTCATCGCGCGGCGCCTCGGCATCGCGGCCGAGGTCCTAGACATCGCCGAGCGCGCGGTGCCGGACGCCGAGCGCACGCTCGACCGCCTGTTGGCGCTCGCCGAAACGCGCGCGCGCGCGCTCGAGGCGCGCGCGCATGCCCTGGAGCTGGAGGACGCCCGCCAGCGAGCCGACGCCGCCACGCTGGACCGGCGGGCGGAGGCCCTCGCGGGAGCCGAGCACGCGGTGGAGGCCCGCGAGCGCACGCTCGAGCAGCGGGCGCGCGACCAAACGCGCGCCTATCTCTTGGAGGCGCGCCGCAAGGTGGAGGAGGCGCTGGGACGGGCGCGCGCCGCCGTGGACGAGGCGACGGCGCGGGAAGCGCGGCGCCTCGTCGAGCGCGCCATCGAAGACACCGCGCTGGCCGACGCCGACACGGCCGACGCCGGGCCGCGGGACGGCTGGCTGTCGCTCGAGGAGCTCAAGCGGCTGCGCCGAGCGGGCGCCGCTGCCCCGCCACCCACCCGTCGCGCGCCGGGCACCGGCCACGGCGCGGAGCACGCGGCACCAGAGGGCGGGGGCGCGGGCCACGCGGCGACCCAGCTCTCCGAGGTGTCGCTCATCGGACTGCGCGTCGCAGACGCTGAGCCTGTCCTCGTCCGGGCGCTCGACGCCGCCGTGCTCGCCGATCTCCCCTACCTGCGTGTCGTGCACGGCAAGGGCACGGGGGCGTTGCGTCGCTTGGTACACGACGTGCTCGCCGCCGACCCCCGCGTGAAGCGGTTCGGGTTCGCCCCGGCACCCGAGGGAGGCAGCGGCGTGACGGTCGTGGAATTCAGCGCGTGAGCCTCATCCCCGACGACGTGATCGAGCAGGTGCGCGATGCCGCGGACCTGGTGGGGATCATCGGGGAGCACGTCGAGCTCAAGCGCACCGGGTCGGACTTCCGCGGTCCGTGCCCCTTCCACGGCGGGACGCATCGCAACTTCGCGGTGATCCCGAAGAAGGGCATGTTCTACTGCTTCGTGTGTCACGAAGCCGGTGACGTGTTCACCTTCTTCATGAAAAAGCTCGGGATGGACTATCCCACGGCGGTGCGGGAGGTAGCGCGCCGCGTGGGGGTGGTGATCCCGGAGCGGGGCCCCACGGGTCCCGACCCACGCGAGCCGTTGTACAGCGCGGTCGCCGCCGCCGCCGATTGGTTCACGCGCCAGTTGAGCCAGCACGCCGAGGCCGAGGGGGCGCGTCAGTACCTCGGGTCGCGCCACCTCCCGCTCGACACCGCGCTGCCGCTCGGCCTCGGCTACGCGCCGCGCGGTACGGCGTTCTTGGACGCCATGCACGGGCTCGGCGTGAAGGACGGCGTGCTGCTCGAAGCGGGCCTCGTGTTGCAGCGGGAGGACGGGACTCTGGCCCCGCGGTTCCGCGGGCGGCTGCTGTTCCCGATCCACGATCTGCGGGGCCGCGTGGTGGGCTTCGGCGGTCGGATCCTGGGGGAAGGCGAGCCCAAGTACCTCAATTCGCCGGACACGCCACTGTTCCACAAGGGACAGCTGCTCTACAACCTGCACACCGCGAAGCAGGCGATGCGCAAAGCGGAGCGCGCCATCCTGGTGGAGGGGTACTTCGACGTGCTCCGCCTCGCGCTCGCCGGCATCGAGGAGGTCGTCGCCCCGCTCGGGACCGGCCTGACGGCGGAGCAGGCGACGCTGCTCCAGCGCCATGCGCCCCAGGTGATCCTGGCATACGACTCGGACGAAGCCGGGTTGCGCGCCACGTTCCGCGCGGGCGACGAGTTGTTGCGCCAGGGGCTGCGGGTGAGCGTCGCCACGCTCCCGGCGGGCGAGGACCCGGACACCCTGGTGCAGCACCGGGGCGCCGCGGCGTTCGAGGAGATCCTGAAGGACGCGGTCGACGTGCTGGAGCGCAAGGTGCAAATCCTGGAGCGGAAGGGCTTCTTCACGACGCTCCCCGGCCGGCGGCGGGCGCTCGATCGGCTGCTCCCCACGATCCGCGCGACGCGGGATCCGATCACGCGCGAGCTCTACATCTCGCGCGCGGCGGAAGCGGCCGGTGTGCGCAAGGACGTGCTGGAACGCGAGGTCGCGGGACCCCGCGGCCCGACGCCCGCGGCCCCGCCCGTCCGCGAACGGCCGCGCGGCGGGCTGGTCGCGCTGCCCGCGAGTGCCGAAAAGGCGCTCGTCCTGTTGCTGCTCCAGGGCGGGCCGTGGCGGCCCCGCGTGCTCGAGGCCGTGGACCCCGAAGAGTTCGAGTTCCCCCCCTACCGCGCGGTCTTCGAGGCGGTGGCCGACGATCGCGTGCTCGCGCTCGACGACACCTCGGCGCGCGCCTACGAGGAATTGCAGGCCGAGGGGCTCGGCGGGCGGGATCCGAATGAGATGTACGAAGTGGCCGTCAATTGGCTGGAGGCCCGGCGGCTGGAGCGCCAGCTCATCGAGCTCGACGAGCAGCTCCCGTTCGAGAACCCGGACCGGCAGGCGTCCCTCATCGCGGAGAAGCGTCGTGTGTTCGACGAGCTCCGCAAACGGTATCCGCGCTACAAGATCGCTGCGAGGAGGCGAGGTGCACCCGGAACTTGAAGCGTTGTTAGCCCTCCAGGAGAAGGACCAGGCCGTCACGGCGACCGAGGAGGCCTTGACGGGCCTCGCCCCGGAGCTGCAAGCGCTCGACGACGCCCAGGCCGCGGCGGAGCGCGCGCTCGCGGCCGCCCGGGCGGGAATTCAGGCGGCCATCGACCGGCGCGACGAGCTCGAGGGCAAGATCGCCAACTATCGCACGATGCAGGAGCAGCGCCGCCAACGGCTCGAGTGGGTCCGGGGCGCGAAGGAGGCCTCAACGCTGATGGCCGAGCTCGACCTCGCGCGCTCCGTGCTAGCCAAGGAGGAGGCCGAGTTCATGCGCTCGGGCGATGCCGTCACCGAGGCGGAGCGGAAGGCGGCGGAGGCAGAGAAGGGGCTCGAGGCGGTGCGGGCCCAGCAGGCCCCGCTCCGCGAAGCCCTCGCGGGCAAGCGGGAGCAGATCGCCGCCGAGCGGGAGCGGGCCGTGAGCGAGCGGGAGGCGGCGGCGACGCGGGTCGAGCCGGCGTTCCTCGCGCGCTATGCGCGGATCCGCCGGGGCAAGGCGCCGCTCGCCCTCTACCCGCTGCATGGCGACGCCTGCGGCCACTGCTTCACCGCGGTGCCGACGCAGCGTCGCGCGCTGATTCAGCGCGGGGCCTCGATCGAAGCCTGCGAGGCGTGCGGCGTGCTGCTGTACGCCAAGGAATGATTCCCGCCCGCTGGGCCGTGCTGGCGCCCGCCGACCCGCGCCTCGCGGCCTCGCTCGCCCGTGACCTGCATATCCCCGAGCCGCTCGCCGCGATCCTGGTGCAGCGCGGCTTCACGGCGCCCGAACCCGCCAAGGCGTTCCTCCGGCCCGAGCTCGAGCGGCTGTCCGATCCGCTCGCCTGGGCCGACATGCGGCGCGCCGTGGAGCTCGTGTCGGACACGGTGCGCCGCGGCACGCCGATCCTGGTCCACGGGGACTACGACGTCGACGGGCAGTGTGGCGCGGCGCTCCTCACCCGCGTGCTGCGGAGCGTGGGCGGCACGGCACACGCGTTTGTGCCGCATCGGTTGCGGGACGGCTACGATTTCGGCGCGGCGGGTCTCGCGGAGGCCCGGCGGGTCGGCGCGGGGCTCGTCATCACGTGCGATTGCGGCATCACCGCCGTCGACGCGGTGCGCGCCGCGCGCGACGCCGGCATCGAGGTGATCGTCACCGACCACCATTTGCCGGGAGAACAGCTGCCGCCGGCCTCCGCGGTGCTCGATCCGCGGCGCGCCGACTGCGCCTCGCTCGACAAGGAGTTGTGCGGCGCCGGCGTGGCCTTCAAGCTCGCGCAGGCGCTCGTGGGCACGCTGGGTGTGTCGCCCAACCTCCCGCTTCATTTCCTCGATTTCGTCGCCCTCGCGACCGTGGCGGACGTCGTGCCGCTGACCGGCGAGAATCGCATTCTGGTGCGTCACGGGCTCAAAATGCTCGCCGAATCGCGCTGGGCCGGCCTCACCGCGCTCGTCGAGGCGGCGGGCCTCGGCGGGAAACCGCTTAAGGCCGGCCACGTGGGGTTCATCCTCGCCCCGCGCCTCAACGCCGCCGGGCGCATCGGCGATGCGAACGATGGGCTCAAGCTGCTGCTCACTGACGACCCGAACGAGGCCGCGCGGATCGCGCGCGAGCTCGAGACGCTGAACGCGCGCCGCCAGGAACTCGACCAACGCGTGTTGGACGACGCGCTGGAGCGCGCCGCAACCGAACTCCAGGCGGAGGACCGCGCGCTCGTGCTCGCGGCCGAGGACTGGCACCCCGGTGTGATCGGGATCGTCGCCTCGCGGCTCGTGGAGCGCTACGGCCGGCCCACCTTCCTGATCGGGTGGGAGGGCGACCTGGGGCGGGGTTCGGGGCGCAGCATCGCCGGCTTCGATCTGCACGGGGCCTTGGCGCGCGTGGGCCAGCACCTCGAGAAGTATGGCGGGCACACCATGGCGGCGGGGCTGACGATCCGGCGCGACCGCTACGCGGCGTTCCGTGTTGCATTTCTCGGAGTGGCGGGCGAGCTTCTGGGCGCCGAGGACCTGGTGCCCGCGCAGCGGGTGGACCTGGAGCTGCCGCTGAGCCTCGTGAGCGAAGACCTGGAGAAGCTGATCCGCTACCTCGAGCCCTGTGGCCCCGGCAACCCGGCGCCCGTGTTCGGGGTGCGGGGCGCCCGCGCCGTGGGCGCCCGGCGCGTGGGCACGAACCATCTGCGCTTCCTCTTGGACGACGCGTCCGGCGTGCTGCCGGCCATCGCCTTCCAGTGGGCCGACGCGATCCCGGATCGCTGGTTGGCCGAACGGCTCGACGTGGCGTTCCGGCTCGAGCGTGACGAGTGGCAGGGCCGCGCGACGTTGCAGGCGCGGGTGGCCGCGCTCGCGCCGAGCGCGGCGCCGTGATCCGCATTATCGCCGGGGAATTCAAAGGCCGCCGCTTGCAAACCCCGAAGACCGACACGGTGCGGCCCACGGCCGACCGCGTGCGCGAGGCGTGGTTCTCGATCCTGCAGCGCCCGGTGCGCGGCGCTCGCGTGCTCGACCTGTTCGCGGGCTCGGGAGCGCTCGGACTCGAGGCGCTGTCGCGCGGGGCGACGACGGCCGATTTCGTCGAGCGGCACCGCCTCGCGCTCGCGACCCTGAAGGCCAACATCAAGACGCTCAAGGTCGACGATCGCGCCGCGGTCCACACAGCGGACGCGCTCAGGTTCGCCGAGCACTTGCACCCCGGGCAGTACGACGTCGCCTTCGCCGACCCGCCGTATGCCGGCGAGCACGCGGCACGGCTCGTCGCGCTGTTCCGCGTGAATCCCTTCGCCCGCATCATCTCGATCGAACATCCCGCGGACCAGCCGATTCCGGGCGACGATACGCGGCGCTACGGTGACACCGCCGTGACGTTTATTTACGCGCCGTGAGCCCCGCCCCGAGCGCCGCGCGCATCGCCGTCTATCCGGGATCGTTCGACCCCGTCACGCGGGGCCACGAAGATCTGATCCGCCGGGCCTTCGCGTTCGCGGACCGTGTGATCGTCGCCGTCGCGGTGAATGTTGCCAAGCAGCCGCTGTTCTCGCTGGACGAGCGGGTGGCGCTGCTCCGGCGGACGGTGGACGATGCGCGGGTGGAGGTGCGGGCGTTCGAGGGGCTCCTGGCGGACTTCGCTCGGCAAGTCGGGGCGGGGGTGATCGTACGGGGGTTGCGAGCCGTGAGCGACTTTGAGTTCGAATTCCAGATGGCGCTGATGAACCGCAAGCTGGCCCCGGGGGTCGAGACCGTGTTTCTCGTGCCCGCCTTCGACCTCACCTATCTGAGCTCGAGCCTGGTGCGCGAAGTGGCGCGCTTCGGCGGCGACGTGTCCGAGCTCGTGCACCCCGCGGTCCGTCAGGCGCTGGCCGACAAGTTCGCGCGGTGACGTTCCGCGACCGCGTGTACGAGCGGGCGCGGCGAGCCAACCGACGCATCGTGTTGCCCGAGGGAGCGGACGCCCGGGTGCGGGCGGCCGCGGAGCGGCTGGCGCGCGAGCGGCTCGGCCGGGTGGACCTGCTGGGCGATGTGACCCGCGATCCGCGCCGGGCGGCGTGCGCAGGCCACCTCATGACGCGTCGGCCCGACAAGTTCCCGGACGAGGCGCGGGCCCTCGCCGCGCTCCAGCACCCGCTCACCTTCGGCGCCTGCTTGGTGGGGCTCGACTTGGGTGACGTCATGGTGGGTGGGGCCACCTTCCCGAGCGGTGACACGATCCACGCGGCGCTCTGGGCGGTGGGGGTCGCGCCCGGGCTCACGTGGGTGAGTGGCGCCTTCTATATGGTGCGCGACGACGTGGTGCTCACCTTCACGGACTGCGCCGTCGTCCCCGACCCGAGCCCCGAGCAGCTCGCCGACGCCGCGATGGCGGCCGCACGCGACCGGCGCCGGATCGTAGGGGATGAGCCGGTCGTCGCGTTCCTTTCTTATTCCACGAAGGGCAGCGCCGAGGGCCCACGGGTGGAGCGGGTGCGGCAGGCGCTGGCCCTCCTCGCCCAGCGTCGGCCCGATTTTCAGTTCGACGGGGAGCTCCAGACCGACGCCGCCCTCGTGCCCGACGTCGCGGCGCGCAAAGCGCCGGGGTCTCGGGCCGCGGGGCACGCCAACGTGCTCGTGTTCCCCGATCTTGACAGCGGCAACATCGGGTACAAACTGGTGCAGCGCCTGGGCGGCTGGGAGGCGATCGGGCCGATCCTCCAAGGAGTGGCGCGTCCCGTGTCCGACCTGTCGCGCGGCGCGACGGCCGATGATATTGTGGACACAGCGGCGCTCGTCGTCCTTCAAGCCGGGGAGCAGACATGAGCTTCAGTGTTCAGAAGGATAAGCGCGGGGTGCTCGTCATCGGCGTCGACGGCCAGCTGATCGTCGGGAATCGCCAGGAGCTGAAGCAGAAGGTGCTCGACGCCTTGGAGGCCGGCGCCAAGAAGTTCGTCATCGACTTCTCCAAGACCGGCTACATCGACTCCTCGGGTCTCGGCGTGCTCGTGTCGCTGTCGAAGAAGATCCGCGAGCAGGGCGGCGACCTGCGCCTCGCGGGCCTGAATGAAGATCTCCAGACGTTGTTCGAGCTGACCAAACTGGACACGCTGTTCGCGATCGCCAAGACCCCGGCGGAGGCGCTGGCCGCCTTCTAGCTCCGTGACGCGGCCGCTGCGCCTCGACGTCCGCCGCGGGGCGGGAGGTGAGACCGAGCTGTCGCTCGACGTGCCGAGCGACCTCGGGTATGTCGGCCCCGCCGTCGAGTTGATCGCCGGGCAGTTTCAAGGCGGCCTCTTGTCGCCGCGCCGCGTGCGCTTCAATCTCCGCACCGCGCTCGCCGAAGCCCTCGCCAACGCCATCGCGTACGGCAACCACTCGAATCCCCGCCGCGTGGTCCGGGTGCGGGTGGAGACCACGCGCGACGCCGTGCACGTGCACGTGACCGACGAAGGCTACGGGTTTGATCCCGCGCAGGTGCCCGACCCGACGCTCCCGGAGCGGCTGGAGCGCGAAGACGGCCGCGGCCTGTTCGTGTTACGGAGCCTGGTGGACCACGTCGCGTTCAACGCGCGCGGGAACTCGGTGTGCCTGACACTCCGAGCTGGCTGACCCGCGGTGCGCTGGAGCGGCTGGTGCCAGCGCTCGAGCGACTCGCGGGCGGGCGCATCCGCCTGTGGCGCGCGGACGGCCACGGCGTGCGGCCGCTCGCGGCGGACCCCGAGCCCACCGGAGCAGCCCCCACCCCCACCGCGTCCTGGACGCCGGCCTTGAACGGCCACGACACGGGGCGCCGGCTCGACACGCCGGAGGGCCCGGCCTGGTTCGAGCCGGTGCGCGACATGGCGGGGGTGTGGCTCGAGCTCGGGGATCCCGGGCGCGGCGATCCCGGCGCGCTGGCCGATGTGGTGAGCTCGGTGCTCACGGCCGAGCGGGACACTGCCCAAGTGGCCGCCGAGCTGTCGGAGCGCTACGAAGAGATCGATCTCATCTACACGATCAGCGAGATCCTGGGCCACACGATCCGGCTCGACGAGGCGGCGGAGCGGATCTTGGGGGAGGTGTCGACCGTGGTGCGGGCGCGGCGCGCGACCCTGCTGGTCCATGACCCGGCGCAGCAGGCGTTGCG
>DATBBW010000018.1:0-8980 GCA_036270795.1 Gemmatimonadales bacterium
TGAAGGGCTTCGATGCGCCCCACGGCACGCTCCCGGTGTTCAGCGGGGCGACCATCATGGGCGACGGTATCCCGGCGTTGATCCTCGACGCCGGCGGGCTGGTGTAAGGGAGGCGGGATGGAGGACGTTCGGGACCTGAAGTAGCTGCAGATCGACGCGTTGCGCGAGGTCGCGAACATCGGCGCCGGCCACGCCGCCACCGCGCTGTCCCAGCTGACCAACCGCCGCATCATGATCAGCGTGCCGCAGATCAACATTGCGCGCCTCGAGGAAGTGCCCGAGCTGCTCGGCAACCCCCAGGACGTGGTCGCGGCGGTGCTGATGCACATGCTGGGCGACCTCACGGGCCGCACGCTGCTCCTCTTCCCCGAGTCCGTGGCGCGCCGTTTGTGCGACATGCTGCTGCGCCGCCCGCTCGGCACGACCGGTGCGTTCGACACCCTGGAGCAGTCGTGCCTCAAGGAGGCCGGCAACATCCTGTCCGGCGCCTACATGAATGCCCTGTCCGACTTCATGGGGATGCTGCTCCTTCCGTCGGTGCCGAGCCTCGTGGTGGACCTCTCGGCCGCGGTCCTCACGACGACGTACCTGAACTTCGGGCATGAGCGCGACTTCGTGTTTTGCGTCGAGACCGAGTTCGCCATCGACTCGACCGACGGGCTGCGGGGGCACTTCCTGCTGCTCCCCGATCTGGCGTCGCTCAAGGCCATCTTTGACGCCATCCGCTTGAGCTGACCTGTGACGGCGCCGGCGCTTTCGGACCGCGACCTCGCCGTCCTCCGATCCTTCGCCCGCCGGATCGATGCGTCGGACGCCGGGGCCCACAACAACCTCGGCGTGCTCTACTATCAAAAGGGGCTGGTCGAGGACGCGATCGCGGCGTTCACGCGCGCGCTCGAGCTGGACCCCAAGATGCAGGTCGCGCAGCGCAACCTCGAGATCGCCTACCACGACACCGGCTACTATGATCGCCGGGTGGCCCAGCTGCGCGAGCGTCTCCGCAGCACGCCCGACGACCGCGACGCGCGCTGGGAGCTGGGGCGGGCCTACGCCATCCTCGGCTCGCACGACGAAGCGATCGGCGAGTTCGAGCAGCTGCTGGCGCACCGCGCCAACGACGTGGCCGCGGTCATCCAGCTCGGACTCGCCGAGAAGAACCGCGGCCGACCGGAGGCCGCGACCGAGTGGTTCCTGCGCGCCGTCGAGCTCGATCCCGACTCGAGCGTCGTGCAGTTCTATCTCGGCGAGGTCTATTACAACCGCGGCCTGAACAGCGAGGCGCTCGCCGCCCTGGAGCGGGCGGTGGAGCTCAATCCCGACAACGCGAACGCGCACTACCTCATGGCGTTTGTGCTCGGCGACCTGGGGCGCCATCAGGACGCGCGCACCGCCTCCAAGCGCGCCATCCAGCTCAACCCGCCCCTCGCCCGCGCCCAGACCAACCTCTCGCTCGAGCGCTACAA
Organism: Gemmatimonadales bacterium; assembly: GCA_036270795.1. GTDB lineage: Bacteria > Gemmatimonadota > Gemmatimonadetes > Gemmatimonadales > GWC2-71-9 > AG41. The sequence goes on from DATBBW010000018.1 coordinate 1,464, forward strand.
CGCGGAACGGCGCAGCCAGCAGCAACGCCAGCGCCAGATGCCCGAGCCGCAGGTGGTCGAGGGCAACGCGCTGGCGCACTACAACCTCGGCCTCGCGTTCCGCCAGAAGGGCTACTACAACGAGGCGCTGCGCGAGTACCGGCTCGCGCTCGAGCGCGGCGAGGACCGTCGGCTCACCCTGCAGGCGATGGCCGAAGTGCATCTCCTGAAACACGACTTCGCCCCCGCCCTCGAACTGTACGAGACCCTGCTGCGCGAGGCGCCCGACTCGCCCAAGCTGTGGAACGAGCGGGGCGTGGTGCTGCACCAGGCCGGTCGCTCGGCCGACGCCCTGGCGTCGTACCGGCAGGCGGTGGACGTCGATCCGAAATACGCGCTCGCGTGGAACAACTTGGGCGTGTGTCAGGCGCACCAGGCGGAGGGCGAGCCGGCGATTGAGTCGTTCCGCACCGCGCTGCAGCTGCAGGGCGGCTTCAGCGCCGCGCGCCTCAACTTGGCGCTCCTCTTGTACGAACTGCGGCGCTTCCAGCTCGCCCTCGAAGCGTACCGCCAGGTGCTCTCCACTGAGCCCAAGGCGGCCGCCGCATGGAACGGCGTGGGGCTCGTGCTGGTCGAGCTGAAGCGCTTTCCCGATGCCCGCAACGCCTTCGTGCGGGCCGTCGAAGCCGATCCCGAACATGCGGGCGCGCATTACAACCTCAGCTTCACGCTCTCCAATCTCGGCGACTTCGACGGCGCGCTGCGGGCCACGAAGCGCGCCCTCGAGCTCGATCCGTACTACGTGTCGCAGAAGTTCGCGCTCACGATCGATCTGCAGTACGAGCGCGCGACGATCGGGATCGCCCCGGAGATCTCGGCCGACGTCACGGCGGAGACGATCGGGGAGGACTTCAACTTCGACCAGCGGCTGCTCGACAACATCTTCCAGGAGCTCGCGCCCGCCGCGCCACCCGCCGCCGCGGAGCCCGTCGCGGACGACCCGCTGCGCTTGGCGCGCGACTACGTCAGCAAGGGCCTGATGGATGTCGCCACGGCCGAGGCCATGCGCGCCGTCCAGCGCGGCGCGAACCGCGCCGACGCCGCCGTGCTCCTGGGCGACATCTTCGCGAAGCGCGGGCTCCACGGCGAGGCCCTGGAGCGCTACCGCGAGGCCCGCACGCTCGAGCCCGCCCGGGCCGACGCGCGCTTGGGCGAGGTGAAGGCCCTGTTCGCGGTGGGCGGCGCGCGGGCGACCGAGGCCCACGGCCTGGCGGAAGAGCTGCTCGGGCTCACCCCCGACGACGTAGACGCGCTCGTCGCCGTCGCCCGCGGGCGGGCGGCGGCGGGGGACGCGGCGGGGGCGCTCACCGCGCTGGGGCAGGCGCAGACGCGCGCGCCGGGACGCGCCGACCTCCACAAGCTCCAGGGCGACGTGGCGCTGAAGGTCGGCGACAAGCGCGGCGCGCTCGCCGCCTACCGCGCGGCGCTGGAACTCGACGCTGGCTACGTCCAGGTGTGGCTCGATCTCGGGCGGCTGCACGAAGAGAAGGAGGAGTGGACGGAAGCGCAGCGGGCCTATGAGCGCGCGCTCGACGCCCTCCCCACGTTCCACGAGGCGGCGCTCGCGCTCGCCGACCTGTTGCGCCGCGCCGGCCGCGTGCGCCAAGCGGTCGTGCGCCTCGCCGAGATGCTCGAGCAGGACCCCTACGACCTCCCGGCCCTGCTGCTCCTGGGGCGCGCCCTGCTCGACGACAAACGCGACGCGCACGCGCTCGAGGCCTTTCGGCGCGCCCTCAAGTTCGATCCCGAGCAGGTCGAGGCGCTGTTCCAGATGGGCGTCGGCCTGGCACGGGTGCACCGCTACGGCGAGGCGGTGGAGGCGTGGGAGAAGGTGACGCGGCTCGACCCCGGCGGGCCGTTCGCGCAGCGCGCCCGGATGCACGCGCGCACGGCGCTCGACCTGCAGCACATCTTCACCTCGGACGCGGCCTAACGCCATGGCGATCGAAGGCCCGCTGCGCGAGCTCGGCATCCACGACGTCTTCCAGCTGCTCGACCTCAGCCGGAAGACGGGCATGCTGCGCGTCACCTCGGAGCTGCGCCACAACGCCGGCTCCATCTCGTTCGAGGACGGGGCCATCATCTCGGCGGAAATCCGCTCCAACCCGCACCCGCTCGGAGCGCTGCTGCTGCGCACCGGAAAAATCACCGAGGCCGACCTGGAGCGCGCGCGCGACATGCAGCAGCGCCAGGGCGACAAACGCCGCCTGGGCGAGATCCTCGTGGCGCTCGGCGCCGTCACGCCGCGCGAGCTGGAGCGGCAAGTCCACTTCCAGATCGAGGAGGTGGTGTTTGAGGTGATGAGTTGGCGCGAGGGCTACTTCTCGTTTACCGAGGGCGCGCTGGCCGACGTCGCCACCGAAGCCACCGTCCGCATCCCCACCGAAGCCCTCCTCATGGAAGGGGCCCGGCGCATCGACGAGTGGTCCCGCATCGAGAGCCGCATCCCGCACCTGGGCATCGTCCCAATGCTCGCCCCGCCCCAGGCGGGCAGCGAGGGCGAGCTCGACCTCCTGCCGCCCGAGTGGGAGATGCTGGCGATGATCGACGGCCGCCGCGACGTCCGCGGCATCGCGGCGGAGCTCGGGCGCTCGGACTTCGATGTGGCGAAGACGCTGTTCGGTCTCGAGAGCGCGGGCGTGATCGCGCTCGCGGACCCGGGCACGCTGCCGCGCGAGCGCACCACGCTGGCGAGCGACCTGGCGGAGCTCGTGGCGCGCGCCGAGGAGGCGCTCGAGCGGCGCGACGTGGAGGGGGCCCGCGCGGCGGCGGAGCAGGCTGCGGGGGCGCACCCGCACGACGCCACCGTGCACCTGCTGCTCGGCCGGATCGCGCTCACGGCGGGCCGGGGCGCCGACGCGGTCGAGGAGCTCCGCCGGGCGCTCCGGCTCGACCCGCTCACGGTCGCCGCCCACCGCGTGCTGGGCTACGCGCTCGTCGCCACCGGCCGGTTCGCCGAAGCCGTGGACCACTGGGATCAATGGGAGCGCCTGGCGGCGCGCTCCGAGACGGAGCTGACCCAGCTCGACGACGTGCGCCGCGCCAAGGGGGCGGCGCAGACGCTCGCCGGCGGGACGGGGGCGTTCAATGGCTGACGAGATCAAGACGCTCTCCTCGCAGCTCGCGCAGGACCCGGACAGCCTCATCTTCCTGCGCCTGGGCGAGCTGCTGCGCCACAAGGGCCAGGCCGATGCCGCGCACCGCGTCGCCCTCACCGGGTTGGAGCGCCACCCCCACCTCGCGGACGCGCACGACCTCTTCGCCCGCATCCTCGCCGACAAGCGCGACTACGAACGCGCCTTTGACGAGTGGGACATGGCGCTGCGCATCGCGCCGGACCACCTGGGCGCGTTGAAAGGGCTCGCCTTCCTGTACTTCAAGGTGGGGGATGTGGAACAGGCCACGGCCCACCTGGAAGCGGCTGAGCGCGTGGCCCCGGACGACCCCGGCGTGATCCAGGCCCTCGCGATGGCGCGCAGCGGCGGGAGCCCCGCGGCGGGCGCGCGGGAGCACGCGGCCCCGGCCCCCACCCCGGCAGCCGCGGCCGCGGCCGCCGCCGCCGCACGACCGCTCGAAGAGGCGCGCGTCTTCGCCGGGCTCGAGGGCGCCGAGGAGGGGCTGCTGCTGCTCGATCCGTCGGGACGCGTGCTCGGCGGCGCCCTCAAGGACCCCCAGGGGCGCGACGTGACCGACGCCGTGGCCGCGTACCTGGCGGGGGTGTCGCAGGAAGCGACCCGCACGGCGAAACTGCTCGGGTTCCGCAGCTGGACCGGGCTCGCCGCCGAGGGCCAGCACGGCCACGTGCACCTCACCCCGCCGAGCGGCGACGCGCTGCTGCTCGTCGTGCGGGACCGCTCGGTCCCGATGGGGCGGCTCGCGATCATCGCGCAGCGCGCGGTCGGCGCCGCACGGCGCTGGCTGGAGCAGCAGCGGTGACCACCGCCCCCGCCGGCTTCGGCCGGGCGCTCGATCTCGTGACGCGGGTCCGCGGCGTGCGCGGCGCAATGCTCGTCTCGGGAGACGACGGCCTGGTCGTCGCCGAGCAGCTGATGGAGGGGATCAAGGGCTCGGCCGTGGCGGCGCTCGCGTCGAGTCTCGCGAACCGGCTGAGGCGCGCCATGGAGGCCGGCGGCGTCGGGGCGAGTTTGTTCTGGCACCTGCAGGCGGAGCAGGGAGCGCTGCTCGTCGTGGGCGCCGCGTCCGGGATCCTCGTAGTGGCGATTGCGGAGCCGGATGTGAACGTGGGCCTCGTGCGCCTCGAGCTGTTGCGCGCGGCGGAGGTGGTGGGATGACGACGCGCGCGGTCGAAGCCTGGACGCTCGAGCCCTTGGTCAAGTTCGTGAAGGAAGCCGGCGTGCGGTTGGTGCTCGTGATGACGTCGGCGGGCCAGGTGCTGGCGCAGCACGGCTTCGCGCGCGCCCTCGATGTGATGGCGGCCGCGGCGCTCGGCGCCGCCATCATGGCGTCGACCGATGAGATCGCCCGGCAGCTGCGCCAGCCGCCGTTCGCGGCGCTGAACCACCAGGGCCACCGCCACGGGATTTTCCTCGCCGGCGTCACCACGGCCCGCGGCCGGCTCGTGACGCTCGTCGTCTATGATCTCGATGCTTCGTCGCTCGGGCTGGTGCAGTTATTCTTTGAGCAACTCGCCGCCGACCTCGAGGCCGCGAGCCCCAAAGACCCCGCGCCCAAGCAGGTGCTGGCGGCGGACTTCGAGCGCCAGTTGAGCGACAGCTTGAACACGCTCTTCGGGAGATAGCCCCGTGTCGCTGGTCAACTTCACGACGCGCGAGATCACGTGCAAGATCGTCTACTACGGCCCGGGTCGGTCGGGGAAGACGACCAACCTGCATTACATCTACGGCCGCGTCCCCGACTCGCGCCGCGGCCGCATGGTCTCGCTCGCCACCCAGACCGATCGCACGCTGTTCTTCGACTTCCTGCCGATCGACCTCGGCCAGATCTCGGGCTTCGCCACGCGGTTCCAGCTCTACACCGTGCCGGGCCAGGTGTATTACAACGCGACCCGGCGGCTCGTGCTGCAGGGGGCGGACGGCGTGGTGTTCGTCGCCGACAGTCAGGCGCGCCAGCTGGACGAAAACCTGGAGAGCCTCCAGAACCTCCAGAGCAACCTGCTCGAGCACGGCGTGGACATCCGCACCGTTCCGCTCGTCATGCAGCACAACAAGCAAGACCTACCGCGCGAGCTCATCCTCTCGCCCACCGACCTCGACGACGCGCTCAACTTCCGCGGGGTGCCGAGCTTCAGCGCCGACGCGCTCCACGGGCGCGGCGTGTTCGAGACGCTGAAGGGCATCTCGGAGCTGGTGCTGAAACGGCTCGCGGCGGGGAGCCCCGCATGACGAGCGCCCTCAACCCCAAGTACACCTTCGACAGCTTCGTCGTGGGCGCGGCGAACCGGCTCGCCGTCACGGCGGGGCGCACCGTCGCGGAGACCCCGGGGGCGTCCTACAACCCGCTGTTCATCTACAGCGGTTCGGGGCTCGGCAAGACCCACCTCTTGATGGCCGTCGGGCAGGCCGCGAAGAAGACCCAGCCGGCGCTCAACATCGAATACCTGACGCTCGACGAGTACGTCGAGGCGTTCCACGCCGCCGTGGCCGCCGGGCAGGGCGACGCCTTCCGGCGCCGGTTCCAGAACGTGGACGTGCTGCTCGTGGACGACGTGCAGTTCCTTACGAACCGCAAGGAGATGCAGTCGGAGCTGCTGCGGCTCACCGAGGCGCTGCAGACGGCGGGCCGCCAGATGGTGCTCACGAGCGACCGCCCCCCCTCGGAGATCGCGGACCTGGACGAGCGCCTGATCTCGCGCCTCTCGGGCGGCCTGGTGGTCGACATGGGGATGCCCGACTACGAGACGCGCGTGGCGATCCTGCGGCGCAAGGCCGACGAACGGGGCGCGAGCTTCGAGCCCGGCGTGCTCGAGACGGTCGCGGCCGCGGAGTTCGGCAACGTGCGCGAGCTGATGGGGGCGCTCAACCGGCTCGTCGCGTTCCAGGCGGTGAACGAGACGTCGATCAATGCCGCCACGGCGAAGCAGCTGCTCGGCCTCGAGGCCGCCGCGGCGGGCGCGCCGCCCGCCGCCGCCCCGGCCCCCGGCGGGGCGGCGGACGAGTTCGGGGCTTTTCTCGCCGATGTGACCGTCACGGTCGGCAAGGCCGTGGAAGCCTGGCGCGACCGGGTGGGCGAGGCCGTGCTGCGCTGGGAGGGGGAGGGCTACCGCACCGAGCGGCTCGAGGCGCTGTTGCAGAGCGACACGCCGGCGGCCGTGGACCAGGCGATCGCCCAGTTCACCGACGACGTGGATCGGCTCAAGGCGCTCGAATCCGAGGTCGCCGACCTCGATCCCCAGGCGGCGGGGGAGAGTGTGTTTCGCGACCCCGAGCGGATCCGCGAGGCGGAGGCGGTGGCGGCGAAGGTGCGCGCGGGTGCGGCGCCGCCGCCCGCCCCGTCCGCCGCCTTCCCGCTCGAGGCCTTCGCCGTTGGCGCCTCGAACCAGGTGGCGGCGAGCGCCGTGCGGGCGGTGCTCGCCCAGCCGGGGAAGAAGTACAATCCGCTCGTCCTCGTGGGCCGCAGCGGCCTCGGCAAGACCCACCTCCTCCACGCCATCGGGCTCGAGTTGGCGAAGAAACGCGGCGCGATCGTGGCGTGCCTGTCGACCCAGGCGTTCATCGACGAGCTGATCGCGGCGATCGACGGGAACCGCGTCGACTGGTGGCGGGCTCGCTACCGCCGCGCGACGGCGTTGCTGCTCGACGACATCCACCTGATCGCCGCGAAAGAGCGCTCCCAAGAGGAGCTGTTCCATCTCTTCAACCTGCTACAGGACAAGGAGCGCCAGCTCGTCTTCACCGCGCCGGCCGCGCCCCACACCCTCACGGGGTTGGAGGAGCGCATCCGGTCGCGGCTCGAGGGCGGGCTCGTGGCCGAGCTCAAGGAGCCCGACCGCGAGGTCAAGCGCGCGGTGCTCGAGCGCATGCTCGGGCAGCAAAACGTCACGCCCGAGCCGGCGCTCGTCGACTACCTCGCCGACCGGCCGAGCGACTCCGTGCGGAGCCTCGTGGGCGTGGTGCAACGGGTGGTGAGCGCCGCCGCCGCCCAGGACGTGCCCGTGACCGCCGGGCTCGCCCGCGAGGTGCTCGAGGGCCAGGCGCGCCGTTCGGCCGGTCTGCGCACCAGCGGCCTCGTCGTGTCGAGCCTGGGTGGCATCAAGAGCCGCGAGAAGATGGTATGGGATTGGACCGATCCAGCGGACCGCATGATTGAGGAGTTCCGCTGATGGCCATCAAGGGATCCCTCAAGGAAGCGTCGCTCACCGACGTGCTCCAGCTGCTCGCGCTGGGACAGAAGACGGGATGCCTCTCGATCGCCGACCGCTCCAACTTCGGCTACATCTACTTTGATAAGGGGCGCATCTGCTACGCGTCGATCGTGAACCGGCGCGATCGCCTGGGCGA
>DATBBW010000019.1:0-10298 GCA_036270795.1 Gemmatimonadales bacterium
CGCTGTGGAACATGAGCCGCTGCAGCTCGACGGTGGCCGCCTCGCCGTCGGCGATCTCGAGGTCGCGATAGGACAACCCGGGCACGAGCGCCGGCAAGGTCGTCTTGATGCTGAAGCTGCCGGCGAAGTCGGGGTGGTACACGTGGTTGCGGACGGCGGGGAGGAGGTCGACCAGCTTCTGCTCGATGCGGGTAAGCGGCTTCGCCAGATGGGGCACGGCAGCCGCGAGGTGGCGGATGCAGTCGCGCTCGAAGCTGGCGTAGTACGCCACCACGCGCCGCGCCCCGGCGCACGCCTCGACCAGCGCCTCCGCGAGCGCCGGTCGCGGGTCCTCCGCGCCGTCGGCGAGCCACTCGTAGTGCACCAGCCCCCGGCCGCGCTCTTCGACGTCACAGCTGAACTGCACCGGCACGATCTGCCAGGGCCGGCACCCCGGCCACCGCGGGATCGCGAGACTCACCGTCTCGAAGTCGAGGAAGGCGAGCGGTGGGACGAACCCGGCCAGCGCGTCGCGCAGCGACGGCTCGACCACCATGGTGGCGCTGCGCACGGCCTTGACCTGACGCGCGTGGATGGTCGAGAGCTCCAGGTCGGTCGGCAGGTCCACCATGCTCGCGAAGCCGTCGGCCACGTACTCGAGCATCTTCTTGCGCTCAATGCGGTACAGTTTGCTCACGTGGTCGAGCGCGAGCTTGGGCCAGCAGCGCTCGAGAAAGGGACACACGTGGGGACGCGAGCAGTGGTCGCCGATCGGCACGTCGGGCAGCGGCCCCGCGAGCATTTGGTGCTGGGCCGCGAGCTCCGACGGCACCCCGACCAACACGCCCTCGATGAGCGCGGTCACGTCCTCGCGCACGAACAGGTTGCTCAGGTCGGGATGGCGGCACTCGGGGTTCAGGTGCATCACCTCGGCCCGCTCGACGGCGAGCCCGGCGTCCCGCAGCACGTGCACCTGCACCGCCACATCCGGGAGGTGCTCGGGCTTGAGGCTGTTGGTCGCCTTGACCTCGATCACCCCGAAGCCGCGCGGGTGGCGCTCGAGGATGTCGACGCCGGCGTACGTCTCGTCGGCGAGGAACCAGGCTTCGTAGACCACCGGCGGCTCGCGCTCGAGGACCGCGCGCGTCGTGGCCACCTTGTTGTCGAACTGGTAGAAGGGGACGTCGACGAGCTCGCCCCCGGGCACGTAGCTCCGGGCGCGCTGGCCGACCTCGATGCCCTGATCGAAGCGATTGCGCAGCGCGGCGTCGGGCACGAGCTCGAGCGCGTCGGGCTCGTGCACCCGCCACCACAACTGCTTATGGCACTGCAGGCCGGCGAGGAATCGGGACTTCGAGAGCCGGCGCGCGGCGGGCTGGACGGCCATCCCGCAAATCTAGCGCGCCCCTAGCGCCGCGGTCGCCCCCGGGGCCGGCGCGGTCGCCGCGCCCGCCGGGCCCGCTTGACCTTGACCCGCGCCTTGCGCTTCGGCGCGCGCTTGCGCTTCGCCGCCGGGCGCTTGCGCGCCGGCTGCGACTGCCGCTTGGGGCGCGCGGGGGCCGGCGCCGCAGCCGGGCGCGAGTGGACCGCGAACGCGACGCCCTGCGGATCGATGCACATCGCGATGCGATCGCCCCCTGGCACGTCCATCGGCCCGCGGACCACTGTGCCGCCGAGCCCGGTCACCGTCTTCGCGGCCTGGTCGGCATTCGCCACCCGCACGTAGGACAGCCAGTGGGGCGGCGCGGGCATGTCGGAGGGGGTGTTGTAAACCCCGCCCTGTTGGCGCCCCGCGCGCCCGAAGATCTGGTACTTGCCGGCCGGCCCCATGTCCATCGTCTCGTCCTTGTCCCAGCCGAACAGTGCTTGATAGAACCGCCAGGCAGCCTGCCAGTCGCTCGTCGCGAGCTCGTGCCAGGAAAAGTCGCCCAGCGCCGCAGGGGCGTCGGGCCCGGGTGTCATCGCGGGCGCGTACACCGCGAACGCGGCGCCCTGCGGGTCCGCCAGCACGGCGAATCGCCCCACCGTAGGGATGGTGCGCGCCGGGACCAGCACCTTGGCTCCGAGACCCTGTGCCTGGCGCACCGCCGCGTCCACGTCGGGCATGCCCACGTACATGAGCCAGTGCGGCGGTGCCCCCATGCGACGCGCGTCCTCGGTGAGCCGCATGAGGCCGCCCATCGGCGTCGCCCCCGTCATCCACGTGCGGTACCCGGGGGAACCCTCGAACGCGGCCACGCTCCACCCTACGACCTTCGCGTAGAACGGGACGGCGCGGTCGGGGTCGCTGGTATTCAACTCGTGCCACGTGAACCGTCCGCGGATCGATGTGCCGGCCACGACGTCACTCCTCTATAAGGGGTGCTCTAAGATACCGGCCCCCTCGCGACCGGTAAGACGGCGCCGATTGCTCCGGCGCCGGACGTTCCGATAGCTTGCGGACACGCATGGCGCGCTCTCCCCGCTTCGATGCCTCGGACCCGTTGCTCGACGCTCCCGTCGCCGAGCGGCTCGATCTGCACGGCTGCCGCGCGGCCGACGCCGCCGGACTCGTCGCCGGCTGTCTCGGGCGCTGGGCGCGACGCGGGCCCGGCACGGTGGTGCACATCATTACCGGGAAGGGGCGCGGCTCGGCCGGTCGCCCGGTCCTGCGTGGGCTCGTGGCGCGCCTGCTCAAGGGCGAGCTCCGCTCCCTCGTGGCGGAGTGGGCGCTGGACGAGGACGACGGTGGCTACAAGGTGAGGCTGCGCTAGATGCCCCCGGCCGTGGTCGTGGCGCTCGGGGTGCTCGGGGCCTTGCTCCTGATCGTGGTGTTGCGCCGTCCCGCCGGGGAGCGGGGCGCCGGCCTGATCCAGCAGCAGCTCATCGAGTTGCGCACCCGGTTCGATCAGCTGGTCGCGGCCCAACAAGCGGTCCCCAAGGCGCTGGCCGAAGGGAGCGCCGAGCAGGCGCGCGTGCTGCACGACGTGCGCGAGCGGCTGGGCCAGCTTGGGGAGGTGGCGCGCCGCCTCGAGACCATGGGCGAGACGGTGACTGAGGTACAGCAGCTGCTCCAGGTGCCGAAGCTCCGGGGCACCATCGGCGAGGTGTGGCTCGAGGAGCTGTTGCAGCAGATCCTGCCCGACTCCCACTACACGATGCAGTATCAGTTCCGCTCGGGCGCGCGCGTCGACGCGGCGCTGAAACTGGGGGACCGGCTCGTGTCGGTGGACGCGAAGTTCCCGCTCGAAGCGTGCCAGCGCATGCTCGCGGCCACCGGAGCGGAGCAGGCGCGCGAGCGCCGCGCGTTCACCCGATCGCTCAAGGACCGGATCGACGAGATCGCCGACCGCTACATTCGCCCGGACGAGGGGACCTACGAGTTCGCCTTGATGTACATCCCGGCCGAGTCGGTCTACTACGAGGCGGTGATGCGCGGCGAGGATCCGGGTGACGGGACGAGTGTGCTCGGTCACGCCATGCGGCGCCGCGTGATCCCCGTGTCGCCCCACACCTTCTACGCCTACCTCCTCGTGATCCTCCACGGCCTGAAAGGCCTGCGCGTGGAGCAGCGCGCCCAAGAAATCCAGGAACAGCTCGGCGGCCTGCGCCAGCAGTTCGACGTCTTCTGGGCGGCGTTCCAGACCGTAGGCCTGCACCTCGCCAACGCGCAGAAGAAGTTCGACGAGAGCGCCCGCCACGCGGGCCGGGTGCGCGACCGCTTCGAGCAGATCGCGGGCGTGGAGGGCGACCCGCCGGCGCTCGAGCAGGGGGGAGCCCCCCCGGCATGACGCACATCTCGGGCCCTGCCGGGATGCTGTTCGTGGATGACGGCGGCGATGGGGCGGACGGCGCACCGGTCGTCTTCGTCCACTCGCTCGCGGGGCAGGCGGGGCAATGGGCGGCCCAGCTGACGCATCTGCGCGGGCGCCGTCGTGCCGTCGCGCTCGAGCTGCGCGGGCACGGTCGCTCCGACGCCCCGCGGGACGGGGACTACGCCATCGCCTCGCTCGCCGCCGATGTCGCCGCCGTGCAGCAGGCGCTCGGACTCGAGCGCGTGGTGCTGGTGGGGCACAGCCTGGGTGGCACGGTCGCGCTGGCCTGTGCCGCCGCCCAGCCCGCCACGGTGGCGGGCCTCCTGCTCGTGGACCCGAACGGCGACTTGAGCCTGGTCCCCGCGGGCGAACGGGCCGAGTTCGTGCGGGCGTTCGAGGCCCCCGGGTTCAGCCGCACCCACTGGATCCGTATCACCGAGGGGGGGACGGCGGCGGTCCGCGCCGCGGTGCTCCGTGACTTGGAGGCCACGCCGCCCGCGACCCTGGTCCAGAGCATCAAGGCGCTGGCGGCCTACCGGCCAGTGCCCGCGCTCGCCCGCTACGGCGGGCCCAGGCTTTCCCTCATCTCGGCCCTGAACGAAAACCCGATCGGGCTGCACCGGCTGGCGCCCGATCTCCCCTACCGCCTGGTGCCGGGCACGGGCCACTGGATTCACATGGATCGCCCGGAGGAATTCAATCGGTTGATGGACGGGTTTCTCGCGCGCATCGCAGGGTCCTAAACGGAGGGTTGGCGCTATGCACGTGTTCGTCACGGGGGCCACCGGGTATGTAGGGTCGAGCGTCGCCATGGCGTTCCGGCGCGCGGGGCACCGGGTCTCGGGCCTTACGCGCAGCACGGCCAGGGCGCGGCGCCTCGCGCGGTATGAGATCGAGCCGGTGATCGGGGAGTTGGCGGACCCGAAGAGTTATGCCGACGTCGCGGCCCGCGCGAGCGTGCTCGTCCACGCGGCGTTCGAGGCTTCCCCGGATGGCGTGACAAAGGACAAGACCGCGATCGACACGCTGATCGACCTCGGAGGGCGCGGGGCGAAACCGAAGACGCTCGTGCTCACGAGCGGGGTGTGGGTGCACGGCAATACGGGCGAGCGCGCGGTGGATGAGACGGCGCCGCCGCAGCCCATCAAGCTCGTCGCGTGGCGCCCGGCGCACGAACAGCGCGTGCTCGCGGCTTCGGGGGTCCGCGGGCTCGTGATTCGGCCCGGGTGCGTGTACGGGGGGCCGGGCGGGCTCACCGCCCCATGGTTCGCCGCGGCGAGCGCGGGCAAGGCTCCGAGTGTGGTGGGCGACGGCCGTAACCGCTGGGCCATGGTGCACGCCGACGACGTGGCCGAGGCGTACCTGCGTGCCGCCGAGAGCGGTCTCACCGGCGAGATCTTCGACGTCACCGATGGCTCGCGCGCCACGGTCCTCGAAATGGCCACCGCGGCCGCCCGCGCCGCGGGCTATCAGGGCGAGATCCGCCCCGTGCCACTCGTCGAGGCCCGCACAAAGCTCGGGGATTTCGCCGATGCGCTCGCGCTGGACCAGCAGGTGGAAGCCCGCAAGGCGCTCCGGTTGCTCGGCTGGCAACCCCGCCACGGCGGGTTCCTGGATGAGGTCGAGCTCTACTACCGGGCGTGGCAGGCGTGGCAGGAGTGAGCTAGCTCGGGACCGTGGCCGGGGTCGGGGGTCCCCCAGCGCGGGCGCGGCGACTACGCCGCTACCGCAGGGTGATGGGGATCGGGACCATCGTCTCGCCCCACTGGAGGGCGAGCAGCGTTTGGTCCGACTCCACGCTGGGGAAGTAAAACGCCAGCGTCTCGAAGAAGGGCCCCGCCTTGGGCTTCACGGTGATGCGGAGGGCGTCGTGTGCCGCGCCGGGGTAGGGGACGTGGAACACGTCGGCGGCCTTGCTGAAGATCAGCGTCCATTCATCGGGCTGGGGGATGGCCCACACGCTGTACTTCCCGGCCGCGAGCGGCTGACCGGCGACCCGCACATTGGAGCTGAAGGCGATGGTCGTCGCCGAGTCCGCACCGGGGCACCACACCCTGCCCCACGCGACCACCCCGCCGAACAGCTTGCGACCCCGCGCGCTGGGCCGGTTGTAGACGATCGTCACCGCGGCGTTGCCGACGCGCTGCGTCACCGTCGCGGGCTGGCTCAGGTGGACGGCCTGGGCCGCCAGAGCACCCGGCGCGAGGGCCAGCACGGCGGCCAGCAGGGTCAGGGAGCGGGTCATCGGGCCTCCGCGATCACCGGGTTTCGAAGCAGGCCGACCCCGGGGATCTCCACCTCGACGACGTCCCCAGGGTGGAGCGGCCCGACGCCCGCGGGGGTCCCCGTCGCGATGAGATCGCCGGGCTCGAGCGTCATCACCTGCGAGATGTAGGCCACGAGCGTGGGGATTGCGAACACCATGTCGCGCGCCCGGCCGCGCTGCCGCACGACGCCGTTCACGCGGCAGACCACCTCGAGCTCGGCGAAGCGGTCCGGGTCGACCGGGACCACCCGCGGGCCGAGGGGGCAGAACGTGTCGAATCCCTTCGCCCGGGTCCACTGCTCGTCGCTGCGCTGCAGATCGCGCGCCGTCACGTCGTTGACGCAGGTCAGCCCGGCGATGCCGGCGCGGGCCGCGTCCTCCGAGGCGCGGCGCAGGCGCCGCCCGATCACCACCCCGATCTCGGCCTCGAACTCGACCTGCGTCGACTCGGGTGGCAGCTCGATGGGGGCACCATCCGCGATCACCGTGGTGGCCGGCTTGAGAAAGAGGAGCGGGTGTGGCGGCACGGCGTTGCCCAGCTCGGCGGCGTGCTCGCGGTAGTTACGCCCCACCCCCACGATCTTCCCCGGCCGCGCGACGCTCATGCGCGCGTCAGCTCGGCCAAGGCCGTCACGGCGGCGTCGAGCTCGTCCTCGGTGTTGTAGTAGTGCGGGGAGAGGCGCAGCGCCGTGGCCGCACCCTTCTCGTCCATGTCGATGACGCCGCCCAGCCGGTCGACGGAGCTGGTGTTGATGCCCCGCGCCCGCAGGGTGAGCTTCAGCTCTGCGGCATCCCGCCCACGCACCTCGATCGAGACGATGGCGCAGCGCTCTCGGCCGCGATCGAGCAACCGCACGCCCGGGAGCGTCGCCAGCCGCGCGCGCAGCGCGGCCGCGAGCTGCCAGGCCCGCTCGCCGCCCTGCGGTCCCACGGCCAAGGCGTAGCGCGCCGCCGCGCCCAGCCCCAACACCAGCGCGTCGGCGAACTCCCAGTTCTCGAACCGGCGGGCGCCGTCCGCCAGCTGGAACCCGTCGGGGGCGGTCCAGTCGGCGCCCCGGAGGTCGGGGAACAAGGGAAACGCGCCGCGCTCGAGCATCCCATCCGACACATAAAGGAAGCCGATGCCGCGCGGGCCCCGGAGGAACTTCCGCGCTGAGGCCCCGAGGAAGTCGCAGCCGAGCGTGACGACGTCGACCGGCATCTGGCCCACGGTCTGACAGGCGTCGACCAGGTAGGGGACGCCGAGCTCCCGACACACCGCCCCCACCGCCCGGGCGTCCTGCACCAGCCCCGAATTGGTGGGCACCCACGTGAGAGCGACGAGGCGGGTGCGGGGGTCGCGGGCGAGCCGCCGCACGCTGTCCGGATCCACCCCGCCCTCCGGCAGGTCGTCCGCGCGCACCGTCTCGACACCCATGCGCTGCGCCAGGGACAGATACATCAGCTGGCTCGAGGGGTAATCGGTCCGCGTCGTCACGATCCGATCGCCGCGACGGAAGTCAAAGGCGGACAGCGATTGGGAGACCGCGACCGTGGCGTTCTCGACGAGCGCGATGTTGCGCGGCGCCGCCCCGACGACCCGGCCCACCAACTCGTAGGTCTCGCGCACGCGCTCCGCCGCTTCGGCGGCGGCCTCGTAGCCGCCGATCATCGCCTCCCGCTCGAGGTGCGCCGTGAGGGCCCGCAGCACGGGCTCGGGCATCAGGGCGGCCCCCGCGTTGTTCAGGTGAACGCGGTCGCGGCACCCGGGCGTGTCGCGGCGCCAGCGCTCGAGTTCACCGGGGGTGGCGGAGGGGTTGGGGGTGATGTCCGGGACGGGACGGGCTGTCGTGCGGTGCGCCATAAGGTGGAAACCTCGCGCCGCGAGCGGCGGGACTCAAGGCGGGCGGGTGTCCGCCGCCGGCCTAGACCAGGTGTCGCACCACGAACCACACGTTCGCCGGCCGCTCGGCCAGGCGCCGCATGTACCACGGGAACCAGTGGCGGCCGTAACTGATCAGCACGCGCACCGTCACCCCCGCGCTCGCCAAGGCGTGCTGGGCCGCGGCACGGATGCCGAAGAGCATGTGCACCTCGAAGGCGCCGGGCGCCGTCCGGAGCGTTGCGGCACACTCGCGAATGCGGTCGAGCAGCCGCAGGTCGTGCGTGCCGAAGACAGGCCGGGCCCCGCCCGGCCCCGCCCGCTCGAGCAGCCGGGCCCCGAGGGCGAAGTAGGCCGCGTCCACATCGCGTTTGCGCGGGAACGCGACGCTCGCGGGCTCGTTGTACGCGCCCTTCACGAGCCGGATCGCCGGGGCGAGGGGCAGCAGCGCCTCGACGTCGGCGGGGGTGCGCCGCAGGTACGCCTGGAGACAGACCCCGACTCGCTCGCGCGCCGCGCGCACTTGGCGAAACAGCTCGAGCGTGGCGTCGACGTAGCGCGATTCCTCCATGTCGATCCACAGAAAAGAGCCCGCTCGCTCGGCGCGGGCCGCGAGCGCGAGCAGGTGGTCCAGGCACGCGACGCGGTCGACCTCGAGTCCCAGATGCGTGAGCTTGACCGAGATGTGGGCCGCGATCGCGCGTTCGGCGATGCGGTCCAGCAGCTCGAGATAGTGGTCGCGCACCGCCTGCGCGGCGGCCGCGGTCGTCACCTGCTCGCCCAGCTCCGTGAGCACGGCGCCGATCCCGTCCTTGGCGAAGCCGGCCGCGGCGTCGAGCGCCGCGTCCGGATCCTCGCCCGGCATGAAGCGCCGCGCGGCACGACGCAGGAAGGCACGCTCCGCCAGTTGGCGGGAGAGCCAGGAGCTGCGCGAGGCGCGCAACAGCAGACGACGGGCGAGCGACATGCGCGCCGATGAGATAGCGCCGAGCGGGGCCGCTGGGGAGGGGGGGGAAGCGCGATCCGAGAGGGGATGCAGGCTCGAGGCCCGCCGCTCCCGCGCGGGTCTGGCGCTGCGAACGGGTGGTACGGGCGTCCGGCGAGGCGGGAAGGGCGGCCCGCCGCCGACGCTAGGGTGCGACCGTCAGCCGGTGGCGGCCCAGCTCGTCGCTTCGACGCGCCGTTCCTCGCCCGCACGGCGCTCGTCGCCGGCCCAGGCCTCGGGGCCGATCGCGCCGATGACGCGCCGCCGGTCGGGCACGCGCCGCCGGTCGCTCGTGGCGTGCGCCAACACTTCGCCCACAACCACCTCGGGCGGGATCGGGCGGAACGACGACCACTCGTCCCGGAACCAGGTGCGCGACAGCCGCACGGCCTCGGCCGCCCCCTCGGCGGTCTCGAACAGGGCCATGCAGGTGAGCACGTCGTTCCCGGCATTGAGCAGATGGCAGGACGTGAAGCCCGGGATCTGGCGCATCAGGGGCAGGAACTCCTTGTCGGCGTGGTAGGCCGCCTGCTCGACGGTCCCCAGTCGCACCCGGTACCGCCGGATCACTCCATGCATGCTCGCCCTCCTGTGGTGTGGGTGTGGTCCCTCACACGGTGAGGCTAGCAGACCGCAAAGCCACGGTCAACCCGCCAGCCCCACCGCGCGCGCGCCGCGGATCACCCTTCGACGATGATCAAGTACTTCGAGTTGGCCCAGAACTTGTGCGAGTCGGTGATCTTCACCCGGCCGCTGATCGTGCCGCCGTCGGTCGGCTTCGTATCGAGCGCGGTCACGTCCTGGCGCGACACGATGCGGTACTCCTTGCCGTCGGGCAGCGGGAGCTCGGTCAGGTGGCGCCGGTCGGCGGAGGTGAAATCGCTGGGGTCGAGGTTGCGCCCGGGGACCAGCGCCTTCCCGCTCTTCCATAAGACGAAGAGTAAGCGCGCCCCCCCTTCCTCCTGGACGATCCCCTTCTGCTTCAACTCATCCTTGGTCCCGACCACGTAGTACACCGTGTTCGCCTCGGTCGCCATCTGGTCGATCGTGTCGCGCAGGGCCGCGAGCTGCGTAGACAGTTTGTCCACTTGCTCGGTCAACGCCTCGATCGTCTCCTTCTGGGCGTCGATGACGCCTTCGAGGTTCTGCACCGTCGAGGCGAGCGCGTTGCGCAGGCTGTCGGAGATTTGGGTGAGCTCGCGGATCTTCTGCTCGCTGTCCTTCAGCTTGGGCTCGATCTCGCGCACCCGGGCGGTGACGTAGCGGATCTTCTGGATCAGCGTGTCGCGCGACGCCCGCAGCGGCGACTCCGATGTGGACTTGAGCACCTTCTTGGGCACGGCGACCTTCGCGAGCTCCTGGCTGATCTCGCTCACGAGCCGCGTGTTCTCGGCGATCTCGCCCATCAGGCGG
>DATBBW010000020.1:0-14164 GCA_036270795.1 Gemmatimonadales bacterium
CGTGTGGCGACTCGGGTCGCTCGGCCGAGAAGGGATCAACCTGTCCGGCAACAACCAGCCCGACTACCAGGAGCCCTACTTCCTGTCGGCGCTGATCAGCGGCGGGTTCGGTAGCGCGCTGTGGGGCGGCCGCTACAGCGACATTCGCCTCATCAACATCTACCTCGACGCGCTGGCGCGGGTCGCGTCAGCCCAAGTGTCGCCGGCCGAGCAGGCGGCCTCCCGGGGGATGGCGAACACCATGAAGGCGCTGGCCTTCCTGTACGTCATCGAGGCGCGCGACTCCCTCGGCGCGCCCGTGGACGTCGACCGGCCGATCACCGACCTCCCAGCGCCGTTCCTGACCAAGGACCACGTGTACGGCGCCATTCTCGGGCTGCTGGACTCCGCGCGAGCCGACCTTGCCCGTGCGGGGGCCACGGGGTTCCCGTTCCCGATCCCCCCCGGTCTCAGCGGCCAGACAGCGAACGCGCTGGACTTCAGCAGCCCGGCGTCGTTCATCCTGTTCAACCGCGCCCTGGCGGCGAAGGCGCGGATCCTGCGCGCGACCGCGTCGACGGGCTGCAGTACGTGTTACGCGGATGCGCTGGCGGACCTCGCGGCCTCGTTCATCTCGAACAGTCCGAGTGCGTTCGCGAATGGGGCGTACTTCGACTTCTCGAACGCCTCCGGGGACCAGACGAACGACCTGTCCGACCCGCTCACCGGCCTAACCTACTACGCCCACCCGTCGGATAGCTTGGACGCGCAGAAGCAGATCGGCGGACTGCCGGACCAACGGGTCATCGCCAAGATCACCGCCGCCAAAGACACCCAGGTCCTCGGCGGCATCGCGGAGATCCCTGGGACACAGAAGTTCACGATCTATTTCACTGCGGGGAATCCCGACTTGGGCCACCCGATCCCCATCATTCGGGACGAGGAGCTGATCCTGCTGCGGGCCGAGGCCGAGTGGTTTACCGGGAGTAAGACGCAGGCGCTCGCGGACATCGATTCCGTGCGCGTGAACTCCGGCAAGCTTGCGCCGACGAGCCTGACGATCGCCAGTCTCGACTCCGCCTTCGTCACGGAGCTGCTCTACAACCGGCGCTATTCGCTCTTGTGGGAGCAAGGCGCTCGGTGGATCGATGCTCGCCGCTTCAACCGCATGGGCGACATTCCCAAGGCGCCGCCCACCGGTGGCAATGTCGCGAAGGTCATGCCCATCCCCAGTACGGAGTGCAGCGCCCGCGGGCTGCCGTCGCCCTGCGTGCCTCCCACGCAGTAGCGGTCGTGGGAGCGTGCCTCTGGTGGGGGCGCAGCAACGCTGCGCCCCCACGGCATTCAGGGCATGGTCAAGCTTCTTTGTAGAAGTAGGCTCCGACGGCGCCGGCGAGCGGCAGGTTAATCAACGCCACGATCACGCCGATCATCATGACGCGCTGTGGCATGAAGCCCATGGGGGCTTGGGAGAGCGCCTGCAGCAGGCCGATGAACACCCAGAGGGCGAGCCCGGCGAGGACGGCGGTCTTCGGGCCAGGCCCGAAGCGCGGTCGGATCGCGGCGTAGAGCCACACCAGGCCGACGCCGTACAGGAAATCGAGCACGACGAACAGCCCGATCGCGCTACCGCCCACCGGCGGCTTGCCCAGCGCCTGCATCGCGGCCGCCAGGTCTTGTGCTAGCCAGACGCCGTACACGAGGAAATCGATCACGTTCAGCACCACACCAGCCACGAGCCCGCCCAGCACCACGCCACCCCAATTGATCTTGCCCACGGTGCACCTCGGAGAGGGACGCTCTACACTACGCCACGCGGGGTGCCGCCACCATATCCCACCGCTCCCGGGTGCGACGGCGGGGCCTCGTCTTCCCGCGTGTTTCCGTGGCTTCGCTCTGTAGGTAGATTTCGAGCCCTATGCCCATCGCTCATAACCTCGGCTTTCCTCCCCTCGGGTCGGGCCGCGAGTTGAAGCGTGCCACCGAGGGCTATTGGAGCGGCAAGGCGTCCCGGGAGGCCCTGCTCAAGACCGGCGCCGACCTGCGGGCTCGCCACTGGCGGATCCAGCAGACCGCCGGGATCGAGCTCATCCCGTCCAACGACTTCTCCGCTTACGACCGGGTGCTCGACACCTGTGCGCTCGTGGGCGCCGTCCCCAAGCGCTACGGCTGGACCGGCGGCCCCGTGGATCTGGATACCTATTTCGCGATGGCGCGAGGAGTGCAGCAGCGGGGGCGCGACGTCACCGCGCTCGAAATGACCAAGTGGTTCGACACGAACTATCACTACATCGTACCCGAGTTCGAGCCGGGCCAGGCGTTCCACCTGTCGTCCTCCAAGCCAGTGGACGAGTTCCTGGAAGCGCAGGCACTGGGCCTCAAGACGAAGCCCGTGCTCATCGGACCCGTGACGTTCCTGCTGCTCGGCAAGACCCGGACGGCCCGGTTTGACCGGCTGGCGCTGCTCGACGCGCTGCTCCCCGTGTACGCCGAGGCGCTGTCGCGCCTCGCCGCCGCCGGCGCGAGCTGGGTGCAGCTCGACGAGCCCTGCCTGGTGCTCGACCGGACCCCGGCGGAGCGCGCCGCGTTCGTGCGCGCCTACCGCTTCCTTGCCGAGCGCGTCCCCGCGCTGAAGCTGCTCGTCGCGACGTACTTCGCCGGACTCGAGGACAACCTGCCGACGGCGCTCGAATTGCCCGTGGCCGGGCTGCACGTGGACGCCGTGCGCGGCAGCGCGGGGCTCGGCGCCGTGCTCAAAGCGTGGCCGGCGGGTGGCGGGCGCGAGGGCAAAGTGCTGTCCTTGGGTGTGATCGACGGGCGCAACATCTGGAAGGCGGACCTCGCGGCGGCGCTGCGCCAGCTCGAGGAGGGGATGGAGCGCGCCGGGGCGGCCCAGCTCTGGGTGGCGCCGTCCTGCTCCCTGGTGCACGTGCCGAGCGACCTCGCGCTCGAGACCCGGCTCGACGCCGAGCTGAAGGGATGGCTTGCGTTCGCGCAGCAGAAACTGGGGGAAGTCGCGCTGCTGGCGCGCGCGCTGCGGGGCGGGTCCGACGTGACGGCCGAGCTCGACGCCAATGCGCGGGCGCTCGCGACCCGCCGGGGGTCGCGGCGGATTCACAACCCCGCGGTGAAGCAACGGGCGCGGGCCGTGGCGGAGCGCGACCTGCGGCGCGCGTCGCTCCACGCGGCCCGGCGCAAGAAGCAGCTGCGGCTGCCGCGCTTCCCGACGACGACGATCGGCTCGTTTCCCCAGACGGCGGAGGTGCGCGCCGCGCGCAAGCAGCTGCACGACGGCACCCTGACGCCCGCCGCGTACGACGCGTTCATCGCCGACCAGATCACCCGCACCCTGAAGCACCAGGAGGAGTTGGGACTGGATGTCCTGGTGCACGGCGAGTTCGAGCGCAACGACATGGTGGAGTACTTCGGGGAACAGCTCGAAGGCTTTGCGTTCACCGAGCAGGGCTGGGTCCAGTCGTACGGCACGCGCTACGTGAAACCGCCAATCATTTTCGGGGACGTCTCGCGCCCCAAGCCGATGACAGTTCGGTGGAGCACCTTCGCCCAGTCCAAGACCGCGCGCCCCGTCAAGGGCATGCTCACCGGCCCCGTCACGATCCTGCAATGGTCCTTCGTGCGCGACGACCAGCCCCGGGCCGAGACGGCGAAGCAATTGGCGCTCGCGATCCGCGACGAGGTGAAGGACCTGGAAGCGGCGGGGATCCGGGTGATTCAGATCGACGAACCGGCACTCCGCGAAGGGCTGCCGCTGCGCCGGGCCGAGTGGCCCGGCTATCTCGAGTGGGCGGTGAACGCCTTCCGGCTGGCGACGGCCGGGGTGTCGGACGCGACCCAGATTCACACCCACATGTGCTACAGTGAGTTCAACGACGTGGTCCGCGTCATCGAGCAGATGGACGCCGACGTCATCTCGATCGAAAACGCGCGCTCGGGCTCGGAGCTGCTCGAGGGGTTCAAGGAGTACGCTTACCCGAACGAGATCGGGCCCGGCGTCTACGACATCCACTCGCCCCGGGTGCCGAGCACCGCGGAGATCGTGCAGGCGCTGGAGCGCATGCGGGAAGTGCTGGAGGACCGCCAGATCTGGGTCAATCCCGACTGCGGGCTCAAGACCCGCGGGTGGGAGGAGACGCTGGCCGCGCTGCGCAACATGGTGCAGGCGGCACGCCAGTTGCGACCCACGCCCGCGTCGACCGCGGTTGACCGGCTATGACCCCCCGGGCATACTTCCCCGCATGAGCCCGGCCGATATCCGCATCACCGCTGAGCCGATTGACACCGGCCGTTGCAAGTTCCTGGTGAGCGAGCCCGTGCATGCCGGCGGCGTGCGCCGCTTCACCTCCCCGGTGGAGGCGCAGGGCTCGCCCCTCGCGGAGGCGCTGTTTGCGATCCCTGGGGCGGAGGTCGCCGAGGTGATCGTGTCGGGGAACCTCGTCACCGTCGCGAAGCGCAGCCCCGCGCCGTGGCAGGCGGTGGGGAAAGCGGTGGGTCAAGCGATCCGCGCGGCGCTCGCGAGCGGGCAGCCCGCGGTCGCGGCGCCACCCGCCGCCGCGGCGGGCGGCGGGAACGACGATTCGCTGTACGAGCGGGTCGCCGACTTGTTCGAGCAGCAGGTGAACCCGATGGTGGCGCGCCACGGGGGGCGCGTGGAGTTGATCGACGTCCAGGACGCCGTGGTGATGCTGCGCATGGCGGGCGGGTGCCAGGGGTGTGGGATGGCGGACGTGACCCTGCGCCAGGGCATCGAGGGGCTGCTGCAGCAGCACCTCCCCGAGGTGAAAGGGGTCGTCGATATCACCGACCACGGGGCGGGCTCCAACCCCTACTTCGCCGCCGCCAAGAAGTAGTCTGTCGCCGCGGCTGCTGTTGCTCTTGCCCACCGCCACGTACCGCACTACGGCGTTCGTGACGGCGGCGCGCCGGCTCGCGGTTGAGCTCACCGTGGCCTCCGAGCAGCCCAGCACGTTTCAACAGGCGCAGCCCGACCGATTGCTCACCCTCCCCTTCGCAATCCCCGAGCGCGCCGCCCTCGAGGCCCAGGCGTTCGCGACGCGGGTTCCCGTGCACGGGGTGGTCGGCGTGGACGACGACACCGCGGTCGTCGCCGCGGCGGTCGCCGCCGCGCTCGGCCTCCGCGGGCATCCGCTCGCCGCGGCCCTCGCCGCGCGCGACAAGCACCGCCAGCGGGTGCTGTGCGCCGAGCGCGGCGTGCCCGTGCCGCCGTTTGCGCTGTACGCGACGACCGCCGATGGGGCTGCCCTCGCCGCGCGGGTCCGCTATCCCTGCGTGCTCAAGCCGCTCCGCTTGGCCGCTTCCCGCGGCGTGATCCGCGCGGACGACCCCGCGGGGTTCACAGCGGCCTGGCAGCGGCTCACCGCGCTGCTGGCCACGCCCGAGATCGCGGCCTGTGGCGACTGGACGCGCCAGGTGCTGGTGGAAGACTTCGTGCCGGGCCCGGAGGTGGCGCTCGAGGGCCTTGTGACCGGGGGCCAGCTCCACACGCTGGCGCTGTTCGACAAGCCCGACCCGCTGGACGGTCCATTCTTCGAAGAAACGCTCTACGTCACGCCGTCCGGCCTCCCGCCGCCCGCCGAGCGGGCCATCGCCGCGTGCGCCCAGGCGGCCGTCACGGCACTCGGCTTGACGGAGGGCCCGGTGCACGCCGAGCTGCGCCATAACGATCACGGCGCGTGGTTGATCGAGCTCGCGGCGCGGCCGATTGGCGGACGCTGCAGTGCCGCGCTCCGCTTCGCCGACGGCGCGTCGTTGGAAGAGGTGATCCTGCGTCAGGCGCTGGGCCTTCCGCTGCCCCTGCTCGAGCGCGAGCGTACGGCGTCGGGCGTGATGATGATCCCGGTGCCCCGCGCGGGAACGCTGCGCGAGGTGCGGGGACTCGCGGCGGCCCGCGCCGTGCCGTTGGTGACGGATGTCGCGATTACGGCGCACCCAGGCGACGCCCTCGTGCCGTGGCCCGAAGGGTCGCGCTATCCGGGGTTCATCTTCGCGCGGGGAGAAACGGCAGGCGCGGTGGAGCGGGCGCTCCGGGATGCCTACGCCCGATTGGACTTTCTGATCGATCCCGTGGCCTGAGCTATGCGGCCGTGGCGACGCACTCCAGCCAGTTGCGCGGCACGGAGCCGACGCCGGTCTCGTCCATCGCCCGCTCGAGCCCCTTCTCCAACGCCGCGGAGCCTTCTTCGAGCGGCACACCCGGGAGCGCTCCCTCGATGAACAGCGAGAAGCGGCCGATGTCGCGGATGCTCTCGGGCGTCATCTCGATGCGCACGAGGTCGATCGACGGCGGGGAGAACCCGGCTTGCACGCACAGGT
Source organism: Gemmatimonadales bacterium (assembly GCA_036270795.1). Classification (GTDB taxonomy): domain Bacteria; phylum Gemmatimonadota; class Gemmatimonadetes; order Gemmatimonadales; family GWC2-71-9; genus AG41. Next base: position 6,331 of record DATBBW010000020.1, read on the forward strand.
CCGAGTACTCACCGGGCGTGAGGAATTGCCGGGCCACGGCGTGCGCGCTGTGGCGCACCTCGACCCCGCGCTCGCGGAGCACCTGGACGGCGCGCACGATCCAGCGACGCCAGAAGCCGGAGGTTCCTTCGACGTACGCCCCGTTGAAGAACGTGGTGTTGAACGCGAAGACGCCGTCCTTCTTCAACACCTTGCGGATCTCGGCGATCACCTGGGCCTTGTCGGGGACGAGATGGATGGCGTTGAGGAAGACGACGGCGTCGGCCGACGAGACGAGCCGCGACACCCACTCGGCGCTGCCTTGCATGAACTCGACCATCTTGGAGTGGATCGCCGCGCGGGCCTTCTCGAGCGCCGAGGCGGAGGGATCGATCCCGATGACCTTCACGTTGCGGGCGTCGTCCAACCGCTCGAGGATCAGTTTGGTGACCGCGCCGGGCCCGCAGCCCAGGTCCACGATCTTGCGGCGGCTGGGACAAATGACCCGCTCCACGATCCACCGGTTGACCTCGGTGAAAAACGGATGTCGGGTGAACGCCTCGAACGAAAACCGCTCTTCATCACCCTCGACGTGAACCGGCATCGGACCTCCCGCGTGTTGCTTCTCGTGCTTGCCCAGCGCGCCGCGGTGCTGTGAGGGGGGTGGGGTGCGCCGACGCCTGCAAACATACATGCCCGGGGGTGACTCCGCTCCCCGTGGGCGGCCCCGAACAATCTAAGTGACCCCCTCCAAACGTCTTAGTCAAGAGGAGCAACGCTCCCTCGTCCAACGCCTGAGGGCGCGGGACGAACGGGCGCTGGGGGAGCTCTACGACCTGCTCGCTCCCTGGGTGCTGGGCCTCGCCTTCAAGATCCTCGAGGACGAGGCCGAGGCCGAGGAGGTCGTGGGAGACGTCTTCGTGCAGGTGTGGCGGCACATCGATCAGCACGACGCGCGGCGCGGGCCGCTCGTGCCCTGGATTCTCTCGATTGCGCGCAACCGGGCGCGCGATGCGCGGCGGCGCCGGCGGCGTTGGTGGCGCAAGGGAGAGCGCTTCGAGCAGGCACGCGTCGCCGAGGGCGGTGCGGCGGGCCCTGCCCCGCCGCCGGATGAGGCGGGCGTGCCCGGGTGGCCGGTGCACCGCGCGGTCCATGCCGCGCTGGCAACGTTGCCGGAGGAGCAGCGCCGTGCGGTCCTGTTGGCGTACTTCGAAGGCCTGACCCATAGCGAGATCGCCCGGCGGCTCGATCAGCCCCTCGGGACGGTGAAGACCCGGCTGCGCAGCGCCCACGCCAAGTTGGCGGAGACCTTGGCCCACCTGAGCGACTGGATGACATGACCGGCTGGCTAGGGATGGCGGCAGCGCCGCGGGCCCCTCGCGCCGAGCTCAAGGCGCGCGTGCTGGCGCGGACCCTCGCGGCGCGGCGACGGCCCTGGGGCCTGCTCGTGGCGGCGGTGCTGGCGCTCGCCCTGGGTGGGGGGGCGTTCTGGGCCCGTCGCACGATCGACGCGCTCCGGCTCGAGCGCGACCGCCTCGCGGCCCAAGCAGCGGCGCTCCAAGACACCGTCACCGGGTTCATCCGCGGCCCGGCCACCCGCCTCATCCAAGTCCCGGTCTCGACGGGGGGTCGGGTCGGTGCCGTCACGATCTTTGCCGACACGGCGCGCCACCGCTGGCTGGTGCGCTGCGACGGCCTCGCGGTGAACGCTCCGGACCAGGCGTACCAACTCTGGTTCATCACCCGGGACGGGACGCGCAGCGCCGCGCTCATGCCGATGGACGCGGATCAGCCGATGGTGATGGCGCTCGAGATGCCGCGGGAAGGCGGCCCGGTCATGGGGGCGGAGATGAGCATCGAGCCGCGCGCGGGGTCGACCGAGCCGCGCGGGCCCACGGTGTTCAAGCTATTGCTGTAGTCGGCGTCGCGGACGCGGCGACCACGGGGTGAGCTCGCGCGCGGCAGCGCCGCGCGCCGCCTAATCGCGCTGCTGCGCCAGGTCGTGAACCGTTTGCAGCTCCACGACCTTCAACCGCCGAGTCCCCATCGGGAGCGCGATCGTGACCACCTGGCCGACCGTGGCCCCGGCCAAGGCCTTGCCGAGGGGCGACGCCATCGAGACGGGCGTGGCCTCGCCCTCCGTATCCCCCTCGATGAACTCGCCGAGCGTCAGGTCGTAGGTCTCCTTGCGCTTGGTGGCGGTGTCCTGCACGGTGACCCGGGAGCCGAACCCCACGCGGTCGCGGGGAATGTCGGACTCCTGGACGCCGGAGAGCTTCGAGAGCCGCAGGCGCAGGTGCGACAAGCGGGACGTCACGAACTGTTGGCGTTCGAGCGCGGCCTTGTACTCGGAGTTCTCCCGCAGGTCCCCGTGGGCGCGCGCCTTCTCGATCTCCTTCGGCAACACGAAGTTGATCTCGTGATTCAGGCGCTCGACTTCCGCCTGCAAGCGGCGCTTCAGCTCGTCAATCATGTGAGAGGGAGGAAACTAGAGGCTCTCCGGCTAGGATGCCACCAGCCGCGCCGCGCCCCCCGGGGGGCGCCTCCGTGGCGGCCGGCCCGCGCCGCCGCCATCTTACGCCCATGCCCCTCGACATTCGCACCTATCACGACCTGACCGAGCGCGACCGGTCGGGGCTCCCCGAGCAGATCGGCGCCCAGCGCCGACGCGTCGCGGAGCGCCTTGCGGGGGTGCACCGGGTGGTGGGGGTGATGAGTGGCAAGGGGGGCGTGGGAAAGAGTTATGCCACGGCGGGGCTGGCGCGGGCGCTCGCGCGCCGCGGCCAGCGCGTGGGGGTGCTGGACGCGGACTTAAACGGCCCGACGGTGGCGCGGCTGCTCGGCGCGGCCGACGGGCGCCTGGTCGTCGAGGCGGACGCGGTCGTCCCGGCGAGCGGGGCGGACGGGGTCCGCCTCGTCTCGATGGCTCAGTTGCTCCAAGCCGGGCAGCCGCTCGTGTTCCGGGGCCCGGCGGCGGAGACCCACGTGTGGCGGGAGGCACTCGAGGCCGCCGCGCTCCGGGAGTTCCTCGCGGACGTGGCCTGGGGCATGCTCGACCTGCTGTTCGTGGACCTGCCCCCGGGGATCCAGCGGCTCCGGGAGCTTGCCGACCTGCTGCCCGCGCCGCCGGCAGTGCTCGCGGTTACCATCCCCACGCCCGAGTCGGAGGACGCCGTGCGGCGCGCGCTCGTGGCGGCGCGCGATTGCGGGGCCCCCTGTCTCGGCGTGGTGGAGAACATGACGGGCGGGCCGTTCGCGGGCGATGCCGGCAGCACCCTGGCCCGGGAGTTCGGCGTTCCCCTGCTCGCCCACATTCCCTGGCACCCGGGACCGGACACCTGGGACGCGCTCGCGGCGCGGCTATGAAGTTCCTGTGTGTCGAGTGCGACCAGCAAATGACGTTCGAGGAGCGCCAGCTTCCTGGGGACGGGACGCTGGCCGCGGCGTTTCGTTGCCCGCGCTGCGGCCGCGTGGTGGCGATGCTCACGAATCCCATGGAGACCCAACTCGTCGCCTCGCTCGGCGTGAAAATCGGCGGCACCACGCTCCCCCCCGAGCCCCTCGAAATGGTGCGGGGTATGGTCGCGACCGGGCGTGCCGACGCCTTCGTCGAGGCCGGGCCGCGGGCAGGGGTGCCCGGGCCGGCGTGGTCGCCCGAGGCCGTCGAGCGTCTCGCCCGCGTGCCGGGGTTCGTGCGCGGGATGGTGAAGAAGATCTACGCCGAGTACGCGAAGGACCGCGGCATCGGCGAGATCACGCCCGCGATCATGGACCGGGCGCGCGGCGAGCTCGGGCTCGAGGACATGTGAGTCGCCTCGACGAGCGGATCGTGGGCGGGCTGCGGGTCGTGATCGATCGCGAGCAGTGCGTCGGGTTCGCCGACTGCGTGAAGGCCGCGCCGGAGGCGTTCGCCCTGGACGACGATACGGTCGCGGTGTTCGTGCAGCCACACCTGGTCGAGCGCGACCGCCTGCTGCGCGCCTGCGACGCCTGCCCGGTCGACGCGATCACCGTCTACGACAGCGAGGGGCGGCAGCTCGTCCCCGTCGCCGCGACTTGACAGCCCCCAGGGTGGGGCGCATACTCGCGGCGCTAAGCCGCTCCAGTAGCGCGACCTCAGGCGGGCCCCGGTCCGCCATGACGGCCGGACATACACTCGAGCCTCTCCAGCGCACATAGGCACCGAACCCGGCGGTTCTTCCCGGGCCCGGCGAGAGGGGAGTGCATGCCCGGCCCAGCCCCTGCGCGAGGGAGGTGCCGGTGTATCGCGAGATCTTCGTGCCCGTGGACAACTCGCCGCACTCCGACTGGGCGGTGGACCGTGCCATCGAGTTGTGCCGCCAGTCCTCGGGCAGCATCACCGGCAACCACGTGTACGCCGCCCGCCTCCACGATGTGCGGTTCCGCCAGCTCGAGACCGGCCTCCCGGCGCGCTTCCAGACGCCCGACGAGATCAAGAAGCAACGCAAGATCCATGACAAGCTGATCGAGAAGGGCCTGCAGCTCATCGCCGACAGCTTCCTCGATCAGCTGGGCAAACGATGCGAGGCCGCCGAGGTGCGGCTCACGCGCCAGCTGCTCGAGGGAATCCACTACGAGGAGATCGCCAACGAGGTGAACCGCGGCGCCGGCCGGCTGCCGGGCCTCATCGGCTTCGATCCCAATCACGCCGCCGGCTACGACGGCGGCGAGAAGATCCGCTCGGACGTGCGGGTCGGGGAGAACGGGCGCTTGGTGGCCGAAGACGACGACCCCGCGGCGCGGCTCGTCGGATCCTCGGGCCGAGCGTACGATCTGCTCGCCATCGGCGCGCACGGCCTGGGGCGGCAGCCCCACTCCCAGCTCGGGGGCGTCGTCTCCCGCGTGGTGCGCGGGGTTGAGAAGGACGTTTTGATCGTGCGCGACGACCGGCCGCTCGCCGGGGGGCGGTTCCTGGTGTGCGTCGATGGCTCGTCCTACAGCTACAAAGCGATGCGCGTCGCCCTGGAGCTGGCCCAGGCCCACGGCGGCTCGCTCTACGTCTGCAGCGCGTTCGATGTGGAATACCACCACGTCGTGTTCCACAACATCAAGGACGTGCTGTCCTACCAAGCCGCGAAGGTCTTCAAGTTCGAGGAGCAGGAGGAGCTCCACAACAACATCATCGACAAAGGCCTGCTGCAGCTGTGCCAGGCGAACTTGAAGCGCGCCACAGTGATGGCGCAGGAATTCCCCACCGTCCCGCTCACGACGCAGATCCTCATCGGGAAGCCGTTCCAGGTGATCCTGCAGTGGGCCGAGGAGATTAAGCCGTCGCTCTTCGTGCTCGCCCGCCACGGCGCGCATCGGATCGAGGGGACCGACCTGGGGTCGCAGGCCGAGAATCTCGTGCGGATCGCGCCCTGCAGCACGCTCGTGATCGGCACGGTCGGCATCCGGCCCGAGGACATCCCGTGGATCGAGGAGGACGGCGTGGCCGGGCTGGCGTGGGCCCCGGACGCGGAGGTGCGGATTCTCCGCGTGCCGCCGTTCGCGCAAGGGATCGCGCGCCGGGCCGTCGAGGAATACGTGCTCGAGCAGACGCACGGCGAGCCGGCGACCGTCACGAACCGCTGGCTCGATGAGGCGATCCGCAAGCTCCTCCCGACGCACATGCAGCTCATCATGGGGATCGGCACGGCGGAGGAGCTCGCCCTCGCCGAGGTGAAGGCGCGCGAGCAGCTCGAGACCACCAAGGTGCAGGGGCACGACGCCGATCCGGTGCCCGCGAGTGCCGAGGTCGAGGTGCGCTGCCCCGTGACCGGGCGCGTGAGCCAGCGCGCGCGCACCGCGGCGGACCCGATCGTGTGGAGTACCGAGGCGTGGGCCCGGCTCCAGCTCGTGCCGCTCGTCGCCCGGCCGCTCGCCCGCAACACCGTGGAGCGCTTCGCCCGCGCCCACGACATCTGGCGCGTCACCACACCGGTGATGGATGACAACAAGCAGGCGATGATCGCCGCCGATGAATTCGACGTCGAGACGATGATGGTGATGTTCACCGAGCTGCGGGCCAAGCAGATCCGGGCCGAGGCGGAGGGGGCGGACGCGCTGTCGCCCGAGATGCGGGCCTTCATCGAGGACGCCAAGGCGCAGGGCATCACCCGCTGCCCCATCCGGGACATCGAGGCGCAGCGGGCCAAGTGCCCGGTCGACTTCAAGACGCTGTCGCCGGCCGAGGCGCGCGCCGCGATGGAGCGCCTGCTCGCGGAGCCGCCCGGAGCCTGACGTGGATTACGTCCCGCACGTCGTCGCCTGGAACCTGACGCGGCGCTGCAACCTCGCGTGCGCCCATTGTTACATCTCCGCCGGACCGTCCGAGTCGGCGAGCGGCGAGTTGAGCACCACCGAGTGCCGGCGGGTCCTCGACGAGATCCTCGCCGTCAATGGCGCGCCGCTCGTCATCCTCTCGGGCGGGGAACCGTTGCTGCGCGACGATCTCGAGGAGCTGGCGGCGCACGCCGCCGAGGCCGGGGCCACGGTGGTCGTGGGCACGAACGGCACGCTGCTCAGCGACGCGCGGATTGCCGCACTCCAGGGCGCCGGGGTGCGCGGCGTGGCGGTGAGCGTCGATTCGCTGCGGTCCTCCTACCACGACAACTTCCGCCACAAGGGCGGCTCGCTCGCCGACACCCGGGCGGCCCTGGGGCGGCTGCGCGCGCACCGGCTCGATTTCGTGATCCAGACGACCGTGACGAAGGGCAACCGCGCCGAGCTCGGCGCCCTCGTGGCGTGGGCGGCCGACGAGGGCGCGGTGTCATTCAACGGCTACTTCCTAGTGGCGACGGGCCGGGGGGCGGCCTTGAGCGACCTCGCGCCGGCCGACTACGAGGCGGTGCTCGCCGACCTGGCCGGCTGGCAACGCGCCTACCGCGGGCGGATGCTGGTGCGCGCCAAATGCGCGCCGCACTTCATGCGGCACGTGCACCAGACCGATCCTGCCTCCCCGCTCCTGCATTACGAGACCCGCTGCCCCTGCGGCACCCAGTATTGCCGCATCACCCCGGACGGGAAAGTCACGCCGTGCCCCTACCTCCCCGCGGTGGCGGGCGATCTGCGCGCGCAGGGCTTCGCCGACATCTGGCGATCGGCCCCGCTGTTCCGGACGTTGCGGGAAGGCGCGCTCGGGGGGAAATGCGGGCGCTGCGAATACCGCCGCCTGTGCGGCGGGTGCCGCGCCCGCGCCTGGGCGCTTGAGGGGGACGTGCTCGCCGCCGATCCGTCGTGCGTCTATGAGCCGACGGGCGACACGGCCCCCCTTGAGCGCCTGCGCGACACCGTGTACGGGGACGAGTTCGCCCCCGGGCTCGCGTGGGCCGAGGCGGCGCGCGCCCGCATGGCCCGGATTCCGTCGTTCGTGCGCGGCGTCGTGATGCGGCGGGTGGAGGACTATGCCCGCCGCCAGGGGCGTCGGGAGGTGACCCTGGACCTGCTGGCCGAGGTGCGCAGCGCGATGCCGATCGACTTCTCCGCGCGGCGTCCGTTCTTCGTGAGCGACGCCGAATGAGCGGCGCGGCATGACGCCCACCCTGGCCCTCGCCCTCCAGGCCGCGGCGGACACGAGTCACGCCTACCGCGAGTTCCCGCTGATCGGGGAGCGCGCGGCGGTGTGGATCGCGGCCGAGGTGCACCTCATGTTCGCCGCGTTCGTGCTGGGTGTGCCGATCTTCGCGGTGGTGGCGGAGGCAATCGGCATCTTCGGCCGCGACGCCCGCTACGACCGACTGGCCAAGGAGTTCACCCGCCTCCTGCTCGTGGCCTACAGCGCGACGGCGATCTGGGGCGCGGTGCTCGTGTTTTTCCTCGCCACGTTGTATCCCAAGTTCTGGGCCTACCTGAC
>DATBBW010000021.1:0-7412 GCA_036270795.1 Gemmatimonadales bacterium
CGCGGGTGGCGCGCCTTCACGCGCGAGGCGACAGGGCGCTACGTTAGCCACCGTATGACCGAGCGGCGCCCGGATCCCGAAGCCTTGCTCGCGCAGGTGCGCGCGGAGGAGCAGCGCGCCACGCGCGGCCGTCTAAAGATCTTCTTCGGCGCCTCGCCCGGCGTGGGCAAGACTTACGCCATGCTCGAGGAAGCGCGCGCGAAGCGGCGCGAGGGCCTGGACGTGGTGGTCGGGGTCGTCGAAACCCACGGGCGCGCGGAGACGGCCGCGCTGCTCGAAGGGCTCGAGGTGCTGCCGCGGCGTGCGGTGGAGTATCACGGCATCACGCTGCACGAATTCGACCTCGACGCCGCGTTGGCCCGCCGGCCGGCGCTGATCCTGGTGGACGAGCTGGCCCACACCAACGCTCCCGGGTCGCGCCACACCCGCCGCTCGCAGGATGTCGAAGAACTGCTGGCGGCCGGGATCAACGTCGCCACCACCCTCAACGTCCAGCACCTCGAGAGCCTAAACGACGTCGTCGCGCAGATCACCGGAATCCGGGTGCGCGAGACGGTGCCCGATTCCATTCTGGACCAGGCCGACGAGCTCGAGCTCGCCGACCTGTCCGCCGACGATTTGCTCACGCGACTCCGCGAGGGGAAGGTCTACGTCCCCGACCAGGCCGCCCGCGCCATCGAGCAGTTCTTCCGCAAAGGCAATCTGATCGCGCTGCGCGAGCTCGCGCTGCGCCGCACGGCGGAGCGCGTCGACGCCCAGATGCGGGGCTACATGCGGGAGCATGGCATCCGCGAGACCTGGCCCGCGGGCGAGCGGCTGCTCGTGTGTATTGGCCCGAACCCCGCGGGCGCACGGCTGGTCCGCGCCGGCAAACGCATGGCGACGAGCTTGAAGGCCGATTGGGTCGTGCTCTACGTCGAGGCGCCGGGACAGCGCATCTCGGCGAGCGATCGGGACGCGCTCGTGCACAACCTGCAGCTCGCGCAGGAGCTCGGCGCGCAGACGGTGACGGTGAGCGGCCTCAATGCGGCAGAAGAGGTGCTCGCCTACGCGCGCAGCCACAACGTGACCAAGATCGTCGTGGGCAAGGCGACCCACGCGCGGTGGCGCGACAAGCTGTTCGGCTCGATGCTGGACCGGCTGGTTCGCGGTAGTGGTGACGTGGACGTCTACGTGATGAGCGGCGACGTGGAAGGGGAGCAGTCGCCGCGCGGGCCCCTCCCGGGCCGGCCGGCCCCGCTCGCCGAGTACGGACGGGCTGCGGCGGTCGTACTGCTGTCGGCCGCCGTGAGCTTCCCGGTGTTCAGTTACCTGTCGCTGACCGACGTGGCGATGGTATTTCTGCTCGGGGTCGCGCTCGTCGCGTCGCGCTACGGCCGCGGGCCCACGATCTTCGCCGCGTTCCTGTCGATCGCCTTGTTCGACTTTTTCTTCGTGCCGCCGCGCTTCACCTTCGCCGTCTCAGACGTCGGATACATCCTCACGTTTGGGGTCATGCTCGCGATCGCGTTGCTCATCAGCGACCTCACGCTCCGCATTCGGGCGCAGGCGGAGACTGCACGGGAGCGCGAGCGCAGCACAGCTGCCTTGTACGGGATGACCCGCGAGCTGGCGGCCTCCCGCGACCAGCGCGAGCTGGTCGCCGTGGTCGCGCGCCACGTGCGGGAAACCTTTGGCGCCCCCGCGCAGGTCCTGCTCCGGGGCGCGTCCGGCCGGCTCGAGCTCCCGGTGGGCACCCCGCCCGCCTACTCGCTGGACGACAAGGAGCAGAGCGTCGCGGCTTGGGCGTTTGCGCAGGGTCGCGTCGCCGGCGCCGGCACGGACACGTTGCCCGGCGCTCAAGGACTCTACGTGCCGCTCGCCGCGTCGAGTGGCATCGTCGGCGTGCTCGGGCTCCGCCCCCCCGACGCGAAGCGGTTCCAGCACCCGGCGGTCCAGCGCCTCCTGGAGACATTCGCGGGACAGGCGGCGCTGGCGCTCGAGCGCGCGGTGTTGGCCGAGCGGACCCAGGCGGAGCAGGTGGAGATCCAGGCGGAACGTCTGCGGACCTCGCTCCTGAGCTCGCTGTCCCATGATCTGCGCACGCCGCTCGGCGCGATTACCGGCGCCGCGAGCAGCCTGCTCGAAGACAAGGGCACGCTCCCGGAGGCGACGCGCCGGGAGCTCCTCGCGTCCATTCTGGACGAGTCCCGGCGGATGAACCGCCTCATCGGCAACCTGCTCGATATGATCCGGGTGGAAAGCGGAGCGCTCCAAGTCCAGAAGGAGTGGCAGCCGCTCGAAGAGCCGGTCGGCGTGGCCCTCATCCGGCTCGAGGACCGGCTGCGCGACCATCCCGTGAGCGTGCTCCTGCCCCCGGACCTGCCGCTGGTCCCGCTCGACGGGGTCCTGATCGAGCAGGTCTTCATCAACCTGCTGGAGAATGCAGTGAAGTACACGCCGTCGGGCACGCCGATCGAGATCTCGGCCACCACGGCGGATGGCGTGGTCCGTGTCGAGGTGGCCGATCGCGGGCCCGGGCTGCCGCCGGGCGAGGAGGCGAAGGTGTTCGAGAAGTTTTACCGCGTCCCGGGCGCGACGGCGACGAGCGGCGTGGGGCTGGGGCTGACGATCGTCCGGGGTATCATCACGGCACACGGCGGTCGCGTCTGGGCCGAGAACCGCCCGGGGGGTGGGACCGCGTTTCACTTCACCTTGCCGCTGGGCGGCGCGCCACCGCCGGGCGTATCCACCGCCGCGCCCGCCGAGTAGTTTCCCCACCGTCTGCTCCCCCGCGGTGCGGCACGCATGGCCGATCCCGGCCCGGTGGTGTTGCTGATCGAAGACGAACCCCAGATGCGGCGCTTCCTGCGCGCTGCGCTCGGGAACGAGGCGTACCGCTTAGTCGAGTCAGCGACGGCCCGAGACGGCCTGGCGCAAGCCGCGGGGCGGAACCCCGACATCATCCTCCTCGATCTCGGCCTCCCCGATGGCGATGGCATCGACCTCACCCAGCGGCTGCGCGAGTGGTCGCGCACCCCGATCATCGTCATCTCCGCACGGGGCCAGGAACGGGACAAGGTCGCCGCGCTGGACGCGGGCGCCGACGATTATCTCACGAAGCCGTTCGGGGTGGGGGAGCTGCTCGCCCGGATGCGCGTCGCGCTGCGCCACGCCGCCCGCGCGGCTGGCGCGCCCGAGGAGCCGGTGTTCACGAGCGGCGAGCTGCGCGTGGACCTCGAGCATCGTCGCGTGTTCGTCGCCCAAGACGAGGTGCACCTCACGCCCACGGAGTACCGGTTGCTCGTGGCGCTCGTGCGCCACGCTGGCAAGGTGCTGACCCACCGCCACTTGCTGCAGGAAGTGTGGGGGGCGCATGCGACGAGCCAGACGCCCTCGCTGCGCGTGCACATGGCCCAGCTACGCCACAAGCTCGAGCACGACTCGGCCCAGCCGCGCTACCTGCTGACGGAACCCGGGGTCGGCTATCGGCTCACCGCCGATTGAGGGTCCGCCCGGAGCGGGGCTCCACCGCCGAGCAGGCGACCCTGGGGCTGGTGACGGCGCGCACAAGTCCCGTCGCTCCCGGATGTGCCGGTCGTTGCGTCGCCGCCTAAGGCACGCGTATGTTTTCCGCAGCCGTTACGCGCTGCTCCCCCCACGTGTGCGCCCTCTCACGGTGGGGTGGTGTTGGCTCCTCGCCGGGAGGGTGTGTGCGCAAACTCCGCATCGGCGTCATCGACCTCGTCACCAAGGGCCCGACCCGCGCCCTGTACGCCCGGGTGATGCACGCCAACTTGGCGAGCATCATGCCCCAGGTGGTGGGCGTGTGGTGCGAAGCCGAAGGGCACCAAGTCACACAGGTCTGCTATACCGGGTTCGAGGACCTAGTCGAGGAGCTGCCGAAGGAGGTCGACCTCGTCTTCATCGGCGCGTTCACCGAGGCCGCGCTGCTTGCGTATGCCTTGAGCCACCTGTTCCGCGCCCGCGGGGCGGTGACCGCGCTCGGGGTCCCGCACGCGCGCTGCTACCCCGAGGATGCCCGCCGGTACTTCGACTACGTCCTGGGCTTCACCGATCAGACGGTGATCCGGGAGGTGTTGAGCGATTGCACCCAGCATCGCCCGAGCGGTGTCCACCTCGCGGCCAGCCGCCAGCCCGTCGCCCTCCCGGGGGTGCGGGAGCGCTGGAAGTTCATCGAGCCGACGCTGCAGAAGGCGCCCCTCATCAAGATCGTGCCGATGCTCGGAAGCCTCGGCTGCCCCTACACCTGCAGCTTTTGCATCGATTCGGTCGTACCGTACCAGCCGCTCGACTTCGAGGTCCTGAAGGACGACCTGCGGTTCCTGCTCCAGCGCGTGCGCCGGCCACGGGTCGCCTGGCACGACCCCAATTTTGGGGTCCGCTTCGACGACTACATGGAGGCGATCGAGGCGGCGGCGCCCCCCGGCAGTATCGATTTCGTGGCGGAAAGCAGCCTGTCGCTCCTGTCCGAGCCGCACCTCGTGCGCCTCAAGCGCAACGGCTTCAAGGCCATGCTCCCCGGCATCGAGTCGTGGTACGATCTGGGGAACAAGTCCAAGACCGGTAAGACGACGGGCATGGACAAGGTCCGGCAGGTGTCTGAGCACGTCAACACGATCCTGCGCTACATCCCCTACGTCCAGACCAACTTCGTGCTCGGCCTCGATTGCGACCACGGGCCGGAGCCATTCGAGCTGACGAAACGGTTCGTGGACCTCACGCCGGGTGCGTTTCCGGGGTACTCGCTGCTCTCGGCGTTCGGGCGGGCGGCCCCGCTGAACCTCGAATACCAGCGCGCGAACCGCGTGCTCCCGTTTCCGTTCCACTTCCTCGACAACAACCACGCGATGAACGTCAAGCCGAAGCACTATCCGTGGGCCGAGTTCTACGATCACGTGATCGACTTGACCAAGTACACCTTCTCGTGGCGCGCCATCGCCAACCGCTGTCGCGCGACGCCCGCGACGATCCCGCGCTGGATGAACGTGGTGCGCGCCGTGTCGTCGGAGGGATTCGGACGCATCAAGTACCACACCGAGGTGCGCCAACGGCTCGAGACCGACAGCCAGGTCGGCCGCTACTTCGATCAGTCGACGGCCGAGTTGCCGGCGTTCTACGCCGACCAGGTGCGGCGCGACTTGGGGCCTCTGTGGTCGTGGCTGCCGACCGGAGCCCTGTATCACGACCACACCGCGTACCTGGAGTCCGAGGCGCCGGGGCCGTCCTTACGGGCGGCGCACTGACTTGCCGCGGGTGCTGAGCTTCACCGCGTAGAGCGCCGCGTCCGCCGCGCTGAGGAGCGGCGCCAGTTGGGCACCGTCCTCGGGATACACGGCCACACCCACACTCACCGACGCCGGCGGTTTCTCCCCATCGGTTGTGAGGCGCTGGACGATCCGCTGGCTCACCTGCTGGGCCGCCGCCCGGTCGGTCTCGGGCAGGATCAAGACGAATTCGTCGCCGCCGAAGCGCGCGGCGGTGTCGATGGCACGGGACGAGACCCGCAGTGCGACTGCCAGACGGCACAGCGCTTGGCTCCCCACTAGGTGGCCGTGCCGATCGTTGATGTGCTTCAAGCCGTCCAAATCGAGCAGCAGCACCGCGAACGGGCGCGCGGTGCGGTCTGACCGCTTGATCTCGGCATCGAGCACCGTCATCAACTGGCGGTAGTTGGCGAGTCCCGTGAGGGGGTCACTGACCGCAAGCTGGCGCAGCCGCTCCTCCGCCTCGCGCCGTTCTGCTACCACGGCGGCGAGCATCAACGTCATCACGGCGGTGACGCCCGTGAACGCCTGCAGCAACAGCAGGGATTCGTTGGCGCTCTCCCGCACGAAGGGGCCGAAGCCCGTGAGCGTCCCCCAGATCGCGATCCCGGCCACCACGAGGAGCGCCGTCGCCGCCTCGCGCCGCCCGAAGCGGAAGGTGGCCCATAAGAGGAACGGGACGCAGAGGAACTCCAGCGGATAGCTCCGGGTATGCCACGGCGGCACCACGACGCCGAACACGACCAGCGCCACGACGACGAGCGACCCGAAGAGCGCCGCCGCTTCGGCGCGCTGCTGGCCGCTCCGGAGCACCCCCAGGTTCGCGCTCCACAAGAGGATCGGCGGGGCCACGACGAGCGCTCCCACGGCGTCGCCCAACCACCAGGTCCCCCAGATCGAGCCGTAGTCGTGCCAGCGGGCGAACCCCCCGACCGAGAGGGTCGTGACGCCGATTGTGGCGCTGACCGTCGTACTCAGCAGCGCGGCCAGGACGACGAACGTGAAGATGTCGCGAACCCGGTCGCACGCGTGGCGGCCGGAGGCGAAGCGGTTCACGAGATAGGCGCCGACCAACCCCTCCAAGGTGTTGCCTGCGCCGATGCCGATCGACGTGGCTACGGACCCGGCCGTCGTGAGATTCGCGATGAACGCGCTCACGAGGATCACGGGCCAGATGTCGTAGCCGAGGAGGAGAAAGCTCGCGAGCGTGATTCCCGTGGGTGGCCACACGGCCGTAGCGCTGGGGTTCACGAAGCCCAGCTTGAGCCCGAGCTTGGCGGCCACGATGTAGCCGCCGCCCAGGGCCGCGAACACCAGGGCGCGTCGCATCGGTCGCACGTGGAGCGGAACACCGCCGGAGCTGGCCATCGCGCTACGCCTCCTTGCCTCAGCTATAATCATGGGCTAGGAGCCCGCGGCGCTCGGGTGACCGCAGTAGCGGGAGGGACGAGGGGCGAAACACCGCTCGCGCAACTACATGTACCCCAGCGGATTAGCATCATGGCGTGGGTCACCGCCCGACGCGGCCGACTCGCAGCGTGAGGGGCCACCGCACCGCTCGGCGCGTCGCTGGCGGGCCCCATGCCACCGCGAGCGCGCGCTGAAAGGCGGCCAAGGGGGCGTCGCCTCGGGCCTGCTGCAGGGCGCGCACGGCCGACCACGTCTCAACGTACCCGATGAAGTCCGCCAATGCCCAATCGGCGCGCATCTCGAGCTCGGGCGCGGCGATCGGCTCGAAGGGAAAGGGCAGCGACCGGTAGGCCTGGTCGACATGCCGCCGACCGGGCGGCCAGTAGGGTCCCAGCTCCTGAGCGTAGAAGCCGTGGATTACCGGATCGACCGCATCGGCCACGGTCACCAGGCCGTAGGTCACGAGCCCTACCACTGCGTCTGATCGCCCCACTCGGCGCACCTCAGCGTAATAGGCCGCCAGGTCGAACCAGTGAGCCGCCTGCGCCGCGACGACGAGGTCCGCGACGCCCGGCGCCAGCCCGCTCGCCTCCGCTGTGGCGCGCGCGTAGCGCACAAAGCGGTGCGGCTGTGCGTGCTCTAGCTGCGCGGCGCTCGGGTCGGTGGCAATCACACATGCAAACCGGTCGCCTAGGGTTAGCGACAGCTGCCCCGACCCGCAGCCCGCCTCCCACG
>DATBBW010000022.1:0-15503 GCA_036270795.1 Gemmatimonadales bacterium
GTTCGGCCGGTCGATCTTCACCAAGGAATTCCAGACCCAGAAGGCGTCGCAGACCGGTGGCCCTGTCAGCCACTAGCGCCCGGGCGGCCGTCAAGGCCGACATCAACGTCACGCCGCTGATCGACGTGATGTTGGTGTTGCTCATCATTTTCATGATTGTCACCCCGATCATCGCGAAGGGGTTCCAGGCGACGATCCCCCGCTCGCAGAATCCCGACAGCCGGCCCGAGGGGCCGGACGAGATCCGGCTCGGCATCGACCAGAACGGGAAGTTCTTTCTCGATCTGGGCGACGGGCCGAGGCCGATCGCCGACGAGGCGCTGCCCTCCCGGCTGCAGGCCCTCTACGAGACCCGCACGCGCGATAAGATCCTGTTCCTCAAGGCCGATCAGAACATCGAGTTCGCCCGCGTCCAGCAGGCGATCGAGCTCGCACGGGCCGCCGGGGTGAAGGTGGTGGGCGCCATCACCGAACAGAAACAGGCGCTCACGCCCAAGAAGAAAGAGGGAAGCTGACCGATGGCGATGGGATCTACCGGCGGCGGCGAGGGGCTCAGCTCCGACATCAACGTCACTCCGCTGATCGACGTGTTGCTCGTGCTGCTGATCATCTTCATGATCACGCAACCGATGTCACGCATGGCGTTCGACGTCCAGGTGCCACCCGAGCAGCGGAGCCAAAAGAAGACGCCCCCCTCGTCCCAGATCGTGCTGGAGATCAAAGGCGACGGCTCCTACTTCATCAACAACCAGCCCTACGCGTTGCCCCAGCTGGACCAGGCGTTCCACCAGATCTACGACGTGCGCCCCGCGAAGCTGTTGTTCATCAAGGCGGCACCGAACCGCAAGTACTCGGAAGTGATGCAAGTGATGGACATCGCCCATGGCGCGGGGGTGCAGGTGATCGGCTTCACGCCCCCGGACCAGGCGAAGAAGTAGCCGCGCAACGGCGGCGCTCGACTGATGGCAGGGGCTCGAGCACACGTCGAGCCCCTCGCTGTTTGTCGGGGTATTTATCCTCGTGACCCCGGCCCCGCCGCCCGGTTCCCCGGGCCCCCCCGGCCCCCCCGGCCCCCCCGGCCCCCCCGGCTCCCCCGGCCCCCCGCTCCCCAGGCTCCGGCTCCCCGTGGGTCGGCGCCGGCTTGGGGCGGGGACTGCGGCCTCGCTCCTCGCCCATGCAGCGATCATCACCTGGCTCGTCGTGCGCAGCGCGGCATTGCTCGGTGGTGGGGCGGCGCCCGGGCCCGGTGGGCCACTCGCGCCCGCGGGGGGTGGCGGCGGGCGTCCTAGCCTGAACTTCTTCGTGCTCCCCCCTGCGCCGGCGCCGGCGGCAGTCCCGGTTCCTGCGCCCCCGCCCGTCACGCTGTCGGCCGTCCCGCCACTCGAGACCATCCCCATCGCGCTGCCGCCCATCGAGCTGGTGCGCGCCACGCCGCCCGTCGCGGGGCCCTCGGTCGCCGGCACTGGGATCGCGAATGGCGGGCCGGGGGCCGGCGGCGCGCCGGGGCCAGGGACCGCGACCGGCAGCGATGTGGGGCCTGGAACGGGAGGCTTAGGCGGTTACATTTTCGTCGCCTCGCCACGCACGGCGATTCTGCCGCCCTTGGCCAAGGTGCCCGGATCGGTCCGCGGTCGCACCTACCACGTGAAGTTCTGGGTCTCGGCCGAGGGCCAAGTCACCCGGGTGGAGGTCGACCCTCCGATCGCTGACGGAGCGTACGGCCGGGCGTTCCACGAGGCGATGATGGCGTATCAGTTCTACCCGGCCCACACACGGGACGGGCGGACCGTCCCGGGCATCGTGACGTACTCCGTGCAGGTCGGAAACTAGCCCGCCACGGGCGGGCCCCAAGGAGCCGATAACCAATTATGCTGATCCCCCTCGTCCTAGGGCTGAGTGTGCTCGCCCTGGCCGTCGCCGTGGGTCTCGCGCGCTGGGTGCTCCGGCAGGACAACGGCACCCCGCAAATGCGCACTGTCTCCGATGCCATTCAAGAAGGCGCCGCCGCGTTCCTGCGCCGCCAATACCGCACGATCTTCTCCTTCAGCATCGTCCTCGCCGTCGCCATCTTCGTCCTGTACGCCTTCTTCCGCACCCCGCACCCGGGCGAGCCGAGCGCGACGACGATGGCCTTTTGGACGACGCTCTCCTTCGTCCTCGGCGCCGTGTGCTCCGGGATCGCCGGGCTCATCGGCATGTTCGTCGCGGTGCGGGCCAACATTCGCACGGCGAGCGCCGCCCGCTCGAGCCTGAACCGGGCCCTGCAGATCGCGCTCCGGGGCGGGGCGGTGAGCGGGTTGTTCGTCGTCGCGATGAGCCTGCTCGGCGTGGGTGGGTTGTACACCCTGGTGCACCAGCTCAACGTGGTGCCGCCCGAGCGCATCCCGCTCCTGATCGTGGGCTACGGGTTCGGCGCGTCCTTCGTGGCCCTATTCGCGCAGCTTGGCGGCGGCATCTACACCAAGGCGGCCGACGTCGGCGCCGACCTGGTGGGCAAGGTCGAGGCGGGGATCCCGGAGGATGACCCCCGCAACCCCGCCGTGATCGCCGACCTGGTGGGCGACAACGTGGGCGACTGCGCCGGCCGCGGCGCCGACCTGTTCGAATCCACGGCCGCCGAGAACATCGGCGCCATGATCCTCGGCGCCGGCCTGGCGCTCGCGAACCCCACCGCGTTCGGCGGGATGGCGGCGCTCGGCGTGATGCTGTTCCCGCTCGTGGCGCGGGCCTTCGGGCTCGTGGCCTCGATCGTCGGCATCCTGGTGGTGCGCACACCCGAGGACGCCGACCCGATGCGGGCCCTCAACCGGGGCTACTGGGTGACGGCGTTTCTCGCGGGCGTCGGATTCCTGGTGGCGACGCTGTGGCTCCTGAACCCTCCGGGCGCGCCCGACGCGTGGTGGCACTTCTTTCTGTGCGGCGCGATCGGCGTCCTCACCTCCGTCGCGTTCGTCTACATCACGCAGTACTACACCGAATACCGCTACCGCCCGGTGAAGTCGATCGCCGCCGCGTCGGTGACGGGGCCGGCGACGAACATCATCGCCGGGTTCGCGGTCGCGCTGGAATGCACCGCGCTGCCCACCTTCGCCATCGGCACCGCGATCATCGCCTCGTACCGGCTCGGCGCATCGAGTGGGCTCGCGCACGCGGGGCTGTTCGGGACGGCGGTGGCCACGATGGGGATGCTCGGCACGGCGGCCTACATCCTGGCGATGGACACCTTCGGGCCGATCACCGACAACGCGGGCGGCGTGATCGAGATGTCGCACCAACCCGAGGACATCCGGCGGCGCACCGACCGGCTGGACGCCGTGGGCAACACGACCAAGGCGCTCACCAAGGGCTACGCCATCGGCTCGGCGGCGCTCGCGGCGTTCCTCCTGTTCTCGGCGTACTTAGATGAAGTCGCCGCCCTCGGCTCCCCGCTCAAAGGGGTGGACATCTCGAAGCCCGAGGTGTTCGTGGGCGGCCTGCTCGGCGCGATGCTCGTGTTCTGGTTCTCGGCCCTCGCCATCGGCGCCGTCACCCGCGCCGCCGTGAGCGTGATCAAGGAGGTGCGCCGCCAATTCCAGGCGGACCCGGGCATCCTCAAGGGGACGTCCAAACCCGACTACGGCCGCGCGGTAGACATCGTGACGCTCGGCGCCCTGAAGGAGATGGTCGCGCCCGGACTCCTCGCCGTGGGGATGCCGATCGCCGTCGGGCTCGTGTTCCGGCTGTTCCACGTGGGCGCCGAAGCCGTGGCGGCGTTCCTGATGGTGGGCACGATCGGCGGCATCCTCGTCGCCACGATGCTGAACAACGGCGGCGGCGCGTGGGACAACGCCAAGAAGTACATCGAGACTGGGGAGTACGGCGGGAAGGGCAGCGCCCCCCACAAGGCGGCCGTCGTAGGGGACACGGTGGGCGATCCGTTCAAGGACACCGCCGGCCCGTCGCTGCACGTCCTCATCAAGCTGTTGAGCACGGTGACTCTGGTGCTGGCGCCGCTGTTTGTCTAGCCAGCTCCTCTCCCGCAAGACCGTCGACCAATGCATCGCCGACGGTGAAGCGGGCGGCGGGCTGCGGCGCTCGCTCGGGGCGCTGCAGCTCACGGCGCTCGGGATCGGCGCAATCGTCGGGGCCGGGATCTTCGCGGCCATCGGGTCCGCGATCTCGGGCGATGCGGGACACGCGGGCGCCGGCGCCGCGATCGTCATCTCGATCCTGCTCGCGGGGGTGACGAGCGCCCTCGCCGCGCTCACCTATTCCGAATTCGCCGCGATGATCCCGATCTCGGGGAGCGCGTACACGTACGCCTACGCCACCCTGGGGGAGTTCGTGGCGTGGATCATCGGCTGGGACCTGATCCTCGAATACGCCGTCGGCAACGTGGCGGTGGCGATCGGCTGGGCCGGCTACTTCGACTCGCTGTTGCGAGGCTTGGGGATCGAGATGCCGCGCTGGCTGGTCACGGACTTGTGGAGCGCCGTGCACGATCCGGCCCTCCTGGCCGCGGCCCCACACCTCGGACCCCTCCCGGTGATCTTCAATCTCCCCGCCTTTGCGATCGTCGCCGTCGTGACGTGGCTGCTCGTGATCGGCACCCGGGAGTCGGCGTGGGTGAATACCGCGATGGTGGCGATCAAGCTCTGCATCATCGGGTTGTTCCTGGTGGTCGGCTTCCACTACGTGCGCCCGGCGCAGTGGACCACGCCCAGCTTTTCGCCGAACGGGTTCGCGGGCATCTCCGTCGGGGCCGCGATCATCTTCTTCTCCTATATCGGCTTCGACGCCGTGAGCACGGCGTCCGAGGAGGCCAAAAACCCCCAGAAGGACATCCCCTTCGGCATCATCGCGTCGCTCATTATCTGTACCGTGCTGTACGTAGCGATCGGGCTCGTACTCACCGGGATCATTCCGTGGGACCGCCTCAACGTGCCCGATCCGCTGGCCGTGGCGCTCCAGTACATCCATGCCGATTGGGCCGCCGGGGTCCTGGCCCTGGGCGCCGTTGCGGCGATGACCTCGGTGCTGCTCGTGTTCCAGCTCGGTCAGGCGCGCATCTTCATGTCCATGGCCCGCGACGGGCTGTTGCCGCCGTGGGCCGCGCGGCTCCACCCCCGCTACCGCACGCCCTACCTCACCACGATCGTCACCGGCGTGTTCGTGGCGGTGTTTGCGGCCCTCGCGCCCATCGGCGTCGTGCTCGAGCTCACGAACATCGGGACGCTGTTCGCCTTCATCCTCGTCGCCGCCGGGATCATGGTGTTGCGGCGGACCGACCCCAACCGGCCGCGCCCATTCCGTACACCGTGGGTGCCGTTCCTGCCACTCTTGTCGATCGCCTTCTGCCTCTACTTGATCGTGAGCCTGCCGCTCTTGACGAAGCTGCGCTTCGTCGCCTGGCTGGCGCTCGGCGCGGTGATCTACTTCCTCTACAGCGTGCGCCACAGCCGCGTGCGGCGGCTCGGCCTCGACCGGCGGTGAAGCTCCACACCAAAATCCTGGTCGGCCTCGTCACCGGGGCCGCGACCGGGTTGCTCACCAACTTCGTGGTGAGCCAGGACCGGTGGGCGCAATACGCCCCGTGGGTACGCTGGTATGACTCGAACGTCGCGGGGCCCGCGGGCCAAATCTTCCTGCGCCTGCTGCTGATGACCGTGGTACCGCTGGTGTTCACGTCGATCGCCCTCGGCGTGGCCCAGCTCGGCGACATCCGCAAGGTCGGCCGCGTGGGCGTCCGCGCCCTCGCTTATTTCCTGGTGTCGACCGCGATCTCGGCGGTCATCGGCATCGTGCTCGTGAATCTCGTGCGCCCCGGCGACGGCGTGCCGGTGGCCGTGCGCCAGCAGCTGCTCGAGACGTACCATTCCCAGGTGGCGGGCCTGCAGGCCGGCGGCGGTACGCACTTTGGCGTGGACCTGTTCGTGAACATCGTGCCACGCAATCCGTTCCAGGCCGCCGCCAACATGGACATGCTGGGTATCATCTGCTTCGCGCTGATATTCGGTGCGGCCCTGACACTCCTGCCCGAAGAGCGCGCCCGCCCCGTCGTCCGGCTGCTCGACGCCGTGGGGGCGGCCATCCTCAAGATCATCGATCTCGCCATGCACCTCGCCCCGTACGGGGTGTTCGCCCTGATTTTCGTCGTCACGTCGCTCCTCGGGTGGGACATCCTGCAGAAGCTGCTGACCTACGTGCTCGTCGTGCTCGCCGGATTGCTGCTCCACGGCACCGTCACGCTGTCGCTCCTGGTGCGGTTCCTGGGGGGCTTGAATCCCGTGACGTTCTGGCGCCGGGTCACCGCGAGCATCGTGACTGCCTTCTCGACCAGCTCGAGCAATGCCACCCTGCCCACGAACATCCAGGTCGCCGAGCAGGAGCTGCACATCCCGCCCAAGATCGCAGGGTTCGTCTTGCCGCTCGGGTCGACCATGTGCCACAACGGTACGGCGCTGTACGAAGGGGTGACGGTGCTATTTCTGGCCCAACTATTCGGGATCCATTTGGCGCTGGGCCAGCAGGTGATCGCCATCGTGCTGAGCGTGCTCACGGCCGTGGGCACGGCCGGCGTGCCGGGTGGGTCGCTGCCGCTCGTGATGGTGGTGTGCGCCGCGGTGGGGGTCCCCCCCGAGGCGGTGGGGATCGTGTACGGACTGGACCGGATCCTCGACATGACCCGCACCACGCTGAACGTGTGCGGGGATCTCACCGCCGCGGTCTACGTGGCGCGCACCGAGACCGACTGGGATCCGGCCACGGTCACGGCCGGCGGGACGCTACCCGAGGCCGCCTAGCGCGCGGCGCCGCCCGCGCTCACGCCCACTCCGCCGCCAGTGCCAACGCGCCGACCGCGGGATCGATCCGGGCGGGCACGAGCCGCGCCCGCGGCAGACCGGCGGCGAGCTGCTCCCGGAACGCCGCGGTCAAGGGGGACTGGGGCAACAGCAGGCCGCCCGTGATCGCGACGGGGATAGGCGCGTGGCCTTCGAAATGCGTCGCCAGCGCGACCACGAGCGCGACGAGCTCCTGCGCCGCATCGGCCACCGCACGCTGCGCCACGACCTCCCCCTCGCGCGCCGCATTGAGGACGTGCGGGGCCAGCGACGCCACCTGCGCCGGCGTCGCGGTCGCCGTCCAGCGGACCAGATCGTCGAAGTGCTGCAGCCCGAGCGCGCCCAGCAGCCGCGCCAGCAACGTCGACCGTTCGCCGCGGCCGTCCTGCGCCCGCGCGGCGGCATCGAGCGCGCTGCGCCCCAACCAGTATCCGCCCCCCTCGTCCCCGAGCTGCCACCCATACCCGCCGGCGCGGTGCACCGCGCCGCCCGGATCGCGCGCGTAGGCGATCGACCCCGTCCCGGCGGTGACCACCACGCCCGGCCCATGCGCAAAGGTCATCGTGAGGGCCACCTCGCCGTCCCCCAGCACCCGGACCCGCCGCGCCACCCCGGCGTCGCGCAGCGCAGCCGCGAGCTCCGCCTGCTCCTGCGCCCGGCCCGCACCCGCGGCGCCCACCGCGGCCTGGTCCACGGGCAGCGCGACGGCCGCCTGAGCCGCGGCGCGCCGCGCCGTCTCGGCGAGGATGGCCGCCGAGTTCACCGCGCTCCCCGGTCGCATCGCCGCGCCGGGGCCCTCGGCACGCCCCAGCACGCGCTGGTCCGCGAGCGCGATCACGACCGTGGAGTGCGACCCCCCAGCATCCGCCCCGAGGAGCGTCGTGGAGCGCTCCGCGGCGTGCCCCGTCGACGCCACCGCCCTAGGCCTCGACCACGGCTGCGAGTCGCCGCGGGAACGCTGCCGCCACGATCCCCACCGCCACCGTCACCGCCGTGCCGAGCGGCACGTACCACGGCCAGGCGAGCCCCGGCAACCAGTGCCACCGCGCCGGGAACGCGGGGATCACGGCGCCGCCTACAATCGGCGTCATGAGCAGCACGCTCGCGCAGATCGCGACGATCACGTCGCGCTGGCGCGTCCGGGGCCACAGCCCGCCCAGCACGTAGGTGCCGAGCAGCGCCCCGTAGGTCACCGAGGCGATGCTCAAGGCGAGCTGTACGACGGGGGTGTTCTGATCCTGGATCGCCATCGCGCCCGCCACGAGCACGACGGTCCAGAGCAGCGTGAACCAGCGGCCGACCCACAACAGGTGCGTGGGCTCCGCGCGACCCGTGAGCGGGGCGTAGAAATCGTTCGTGGCGGCCGAGGCGAGGGAGTTGACCGCGGAGGCGTGGCTGCTCATCGCCGCCGCCAGGATCCCCGCGACCACGAGTCCGGCGAGTCCCGCCGGGAGCCGGGTGATGACGAACGCCGGGTAAATGGCGTCGCTCCGCAGCTGGGTGCTGTCCGCCCCGGCGAGCCAGAGACTCGTCCCCACGAGCAGGAACAGGGCGAACTGCAGGATGATGAACACCCCCGACCCGACGAGCGCCCGCTGCGCGTCCTTCAAGCCGCGCGCCGCGAGCAGCCGCTGCACGATGAGTTGGTCCGTCCCGTGCGAGGCGGCCGCGAGCAGCGCCCCGCCGACCAGCCCGCCCCAGAAGGTGTAGAGCACGTGGAGCGACGGCCGGAAGTCGAGCGTCACGAGCTTGCCCTGACTCCAGGCCCGCGCGAATGCGCCCGCGCCCCCCGCGAGCTCGGTCGCCACGATCAGCGTGGCGATTCCGCCCAGCAGATAAACGCCGAGCTGGATCACGTCCACCCACACCACCGCGCGGAGCCCCCCGACCCAGGTGTAGATCACCGTCACCACGCCGATCGCCAAGATCCCGGCCGGCATACTCCAGTGGGTGATGAGCGCCAGCGGAATCGCCGTGGCGAAGATGCGCACGCAGTCCGCGAGGGCGCGCGTGACGAGAAACACGCCCGACGCGGTGCGCCGCGCCGCGGGACCGAAGCGGCGCTCCAACCGCTGATACGCCGTGTCCTGGGTGCCCTCGAAATACCCCGGGAGCAGGAACGCCGCGACGCCGAGCCGGCCGACGAGGTAGCCGAACGCGATCTGGAGAAAGGTGAGGTCGCCCCGCGCCGCGATGCCGGGAATCGAAATCACCGTTAGGGCCGACGTCTCGGTGGCCACGATCGACAACATCAGCGCCCACCACGGCAGCCCGCGGTGACCCAGGAAGTAGTCGCTCGCGTCCCGTTGGCGCCCGCCGAGCACCAGCCCCACCACCACCACCGCCGCGCAGTAGCCGGCGATGACGACTATATCGAGGGGGCGCACGCCGGGGCAGCAAAAAGCCCGCGACGCGCGCGGGCTGGGGTTGCCGAGAGAGGGAAGGCCAACGGCCTCAGACGGTGAAGGACGATCCGCAGCCGCAGCCGCCTGTCGCGTTGGGGTTCTCGAACGCGAAACCCGACTCCTGGAAGTTGCTCTTGTAATCCAGCGTGACGCCGTTCAGATACTGGGCGCTGAAGCCGTCGACGAAGCAGCGCACTCCGCCGGTCTCGATGACGACGTCGTCGTCGCCGGGTTTGTCCTCGATGTTCAAGCTGTAGCGGAACCCCGAGCAGCCGCCCGGCAGCACGCCGATCCGGAGCCCCGCCGTCTCGGGCGCCACCTTCTCCTCCGCCATGAACTTGCGCACCTCCACCGCGGCCCGCTCGGTGACCGTCAGGGTGATAGGCGTCGTGTGCTGCGTCGTGGCCATTGCAATCCTCCAGTCTGATGCGAACTTAGAAAGTCCCGTCGGCCCTGTCAACTCTCGCCCCTGCTAGGACCGCACCTCCATGCGACTTACGCTCGCTGACTGGCTGGTGATCGGCCTCTACTTCCTGTTCAATGTGGCGATCGGCTTGTACTACCGGCGGCGCGCCGGTCGCGACACGGCGGAGTTCTTTCTCTCGGGTCGCAACGTGCCGTGGTGGCTCGCCGGTACCTCGATGGTCGCCACCACCTTCGCCGCGGACACGCCGCTCGCCGTCACCGGGATGGTGGCCAAGAACGGCATCGCGGGGAACTGGCTGTGGTGGTGCTTCGTCGCGAGCGGCATGCTCACCGTGTTCTTCTACGCGCGGCTGTGGCGGCGCGCCGGCGTCATGACCGACATCGAGTTCTCCGAAATCCGCTACGCCGGTCGGCCCGCCGCCTTCCTGCGCGGCTTCCGCGCGCTGTACCTCGGGATCCCGATCAACTGCATCATCCTCGGGTGGGTGAACCTCGCCATGGTGAAGATCCTCGCGCTGATCTTTGACATCGACAAGCGCGAGGCCCTGCTCATGGTGCTGGGGCTCATCGTCCTCACCTCCACCATCTCGACGCTCTCGGGGCTGTGGGGCGTGCTCGTGACCGACCTGTTCCAGTTCGTCATCAAGATGGGCATGGTGATCGTGCTGGCCGTCGTGGCGGTCGCCGCGGTGGGGGGCATCGAGGGGATGAAGCTGAAGCTCGCGGCGATCGATCAGGCGCGGGGCGCCACCCTCGGCGGCCGCGGGTCGGTCTTGAGCTTCGTGCCCGATGTCGGGTCGGCGTGGATGCCGATACTCACCTTCCTCGTGTACATCTCACTCAACTGGTGGGCCACCTGGTATCCGGGCGCCGAGCCGGGCGGCGGCGGCTATATCGCGCAACGCATGTTCAGCGCGAAGGACGAGAAGCACTCGCTGCTCGCGACGCTGTGGTTCAACATCGCGCACTACGCCATCCGCCCGTGGCCCTGGATCCTCGCGGCGCTCGCGTCCCTCATCCTGTTCCCCGGGCTCGCCGATCCCGAAACGGGCTACATCCGCGTCATGATCGGATACCTCCCCTCGTCGCTGCGCGGCCTCATGGTGGCGGCGTTCGCCGCCGCGTACATGTCCACCATCGCGACGCAGCTCAATTGGGGAGCGAGCTACTTGGTGAACGACTTCTACCGTCGCTTCCTCGAGCGCTCGCGCTCGGAAGCGCACTACGTGTGGGCGTCGCGCCTCGCCACGGTGCTCCTCACCGTGATCTCCGCCGTGGCGACCCTGTACATGGACTCGATCGCCGGCGCCTGGAAGCTGTTGATCGTCACGGGAGCGGGCACGGGCGGCGTGCTCCTGCTCCGGTGGTACTGGTGGCGCATCAACGCCTGGAGCGAGGTGTCGGCGATGATCAGCGCGTTCGTGGTCTCGATGCTGATGCAGACCGTGGGGGGGTTCGACAAAGATCGGCCGCTCGACTTCGCCTGGATCATGATCATCACGGTCGCGATCACCACGGTGGTGTGGCTCGCCGTCACCTACCTGACGCGTCCCGAGCCCGAGCCAACCCTCGTAGCGTTCTACCGTCGCACCCGGCCGTCCCGTGTCGGGTGGGGGCCCGTGGCGGCGCTGGCACCGGATGTCCGGCCGTCGACGGACGGGCTCGCGAACGCGCTCGACTGGGTCGCTGGGTGTGCGCTGATCTACGGCGTGCTGTTTGGGGTCGGCAAGCTGCTGTTGCACGATTTCCTGCCGGGGGTGCTGCTCGTCGCCCTCGGGGCCGCGGGCGGCGCCATCATTTACCGCGATCTCTCGCGGCGCGGCTGGCAGACGGTCGTCGAGTGAGCGGCACTACAGCTCGGGGTGGGTGAGGGCGGCGAACACGAGGTCGGCCACGCGCGGCCGGACCTCGAGGATGGCCGTGTTGGCGCGGGTGGGGTGCACGCGGTTGGTCAGCAAAATGATGAAGAGGTCCCGCTCGGGGTCCATCCACATCGACGTCCCCGTGTACCCGGTGTGCCCGAATCCGCGGCGCCGCGAGAGCGTGGCGCCGGCGCTCGAGTAGCCCGAGTCAGAGGGCGTGTCCCACCCGAGCGCCCGCGTCGACCCGGGCGGGAGGCCTTGGCGCGTCGTGAACGCGGCGACCGTCTCCGAGCGCACGAGCTGCAGCGTATCCCACGCGCCGCCGTTCAGGAGCATCGCCGCGAAGCGCGCCAGGTCGGGGGCGGTGGAGAAGAGCCCCGCGTTGCCGGACACGCCGCCGAGCCGCGCCGCGCTCTCATCGTGCACCTCGCCCAAGAGCCAGCGGTGGCGGAACACCGTGTCGTGCTCGGTGGGCGCGATCCGATCGCGCCACGCGGCGGGCGGGAGGAACCGCGTGGCGGGCATGCCGAGCGGCCCGAACACCCGCGCCGCCAGAAAGCGGTCGAACGCCTCGCCGGTCACCCGCTCGACGACCTGCATCAGCACGATCGCGCTCAAGTCGGAATAGAGGTAGCGCGTGCCGGGCGCCGACAGGAGCGTGGCCGTGTCCACCGCGGCGAGCGCCGCCGCCCGGCTGGCCGTCGAGTCGTACAGCGGCAGGTCGGCGGGCAGGCCGGCGGAATGAGTCAAGAGATGGCGGATCGTCACCGCCGCCTTCCCCGGCCCCCGGAACTCCGGGACGTAGCGCTCGACCGGCGCGTCCAGGGCCAACCGGCCCTCGTCCACGAGCAGCATGCACGCCGGCGTGAGGCCGACGACCTTGGTGAGGGAGGCGAGGTCGTACACGGTCCCCGGCTCGACCGGACGGGGATCGTCCACCCCGTAGTGCCCGACCGCGGCGAGCAGGGCCAGCCGCCCGTGGCGCCCCACGGCGACGACGGCGCCCGGGAACGCGCTATCCACCTGCGTTCTCAGGTAGCGCACGACGTCCGCCAGGCGAGTGCTATCGAAGCCCAGCGTGGCGGGCGCCGCGGCGGGGATGCCGACCGACGCCGGGGCTGGGACGCGCGGCGCCGCGCCATGGCACCCCGCGGCGAGCGCCGCGAGGAGGAGGGCCGCGCGCCGGGTCACGGCCGCGTCGCCCGCACCGCGATGCCCCACCCCGCGGGGTAGTCGGGCGGGAGGCGGATCGGCAGGTGACCCGTGATCGGCACGCGGCCGAGCAGGGCCAGGCCCACGGCACGCTCGCTCACCCGCACACCGCTCCACGCGATGAGATACGACTTGACGCTCGGCGTCTGGGTCAAGAGGTAGGGGCTCCCGAGCGACACCAAGACGGTCGGCCGGGCAAGATCGGTCGCGGTGATGAGCTGCGCCACCGAGTCGGGGAGCGCGATGGTCCCGCGCCCGGTGAGCGGGCGCACGTTCGCGACGAACACCGTCGCCGGCGCTCGCACAATCACCGCCCGGGCCGAATCGTAGGAGGCGGGCCCCGACATCGGCCACAGGCGGAAGTAGTCGACGGTGTCGCCGCCCTGGCGCAGCTCGTCAGTGAGGAACTGGCCTACCCCCCCGTTCATCTCGTCGGCGTACGCGATCACGGCGAAGCGGGACGGCTTGGCGCGCAAGGCGCTGAGCCGACCGCCCACGTCGCGCACCAGCGTGAGCGCCCGGACGGCCACGTCGTTCGCCGCGTCCTGCAGCCGCTTGCTGCCGACCACCGCCATGATCGAGTCCAGCGGCACCGTGCGGCGCTCGAACAATCCGAGGTGGCGCTTGATCTCGAGCACCCGGCGCACCGACTGCTCCAGCCGCGCCTGGGGAATCCGCCCGCTCTCGACCGCCGCGGTCATCGCATTCAACGCCGAGTCGGGGTCCGCAGGCATCAGCAGCAGGTCCGATCCCGCGAGGAACGCCCGCACCGTCGCTTCGCCGGCGCCGTACTTGGTGACGATCGCGCCCATCATCAGGGCATCCGTCACGACCAGGCCCTGAAACCGGAGCGAGTCGCGCAGCAGCCCGGTGAGCACCGCGGGCGCGAGCGTCCCCGGCTCGTTCGACCCCGTGAAGCCAGGGAAGGCGATGTGGGCGCTCATCACGACGTCGGCCCCGGCTGCGATCCCGGCCCGGAACGGCACCAGCTCGAGCGAGTCGAGCCGCCCGTACCCGGCCGCGATCACCGGGAGGCCGATGTGCGAATCGGTCTGGGTGTCGCCATGGCCGGGGAAGTGCTTCAGCGTCGCCAGCATCCCGTGCTCGTGGAGGCCGCGCACGTACTCCTCGACCAGCCGGGACACCGCCCGCGGATCCTCTCCGAAGGAGCGGGTGTTGATGATTGGGTTGGCCGGGTTGTTGTTGACGTCGGCGTCCGGAGCGAAGTTGACGTGGATGCCGACGGCCCGCCCCTCGAGCGCCGCCGCTTCCCCGATCAAGCGGGCGTCGTGCGGGTCTCCGGTCGCCCCGACGGCCATGATGTGCGGGAACGCCGTCGCGCCGATGACCCGCATGCCGGCGCCCCATTCGAGATCCGCCGAAACGAGGAGCGGAAGCCGGGAGCGCCGCTGCAGCGCGTTCAGTTTCGCGGCGATCTCGAAGGGGGACCCGACCGAGACGATCAGTCCCCCGAGCTCGAGCGTATCGACCCAGCGCACCGCTACCTGGAACAGCGAGTCGTCGAACGCGGTGTAGCTTCCGGAGAGCCACGGCATCACGAGCTGGGCGACCCGCTGCCGCGTGTTGAGCGTGGCGAGCAGGGAATCGGTGGCGCTGAGACCGGCGCCCGTCGGGCGGGGCGGCGTGGCGGTGGGGGTGGGGGCCGGGGCGGGGGGGGCGCCCGGCGCGGCGGGCCGCGCGCGCGTGCCGCCCGACGCGCAGCCCATCAGGAATCCGAGAACGAGGACACGATGCGCTGGCATCATCGCTCACTGTTGGGGTTGGGGTTGCTGGCGTCCGCCGCGCTCACCGCGCCCGCCCGGGCACAGGTGCGGCCCGGGATCGATGTACTCGTGACCGACTCCGCGCACCTCATCGCCGGCCAGCGTCTCGGCCTGCTCACGAACCAGACGGGCGTGGATCTCGAGGGGCGCCGCGATATCGACCTGCTCGTGGCCCGGGGCTACCGCCTGATGGTGCTGTTCAGTCCCGAACACGGGCTGCGCGGGCTCGAGGACCGACCCGGCCTCCCCGACGCCACCGACTCGGCGAGCGGCCTACCAATCTATAGCCTGTACGGGGGAACGCCCCTCTCCCACATCGCCCTGCTCGACAGCCTCGACGCCGTCCTGATCGATTTACAGGACATCGGGGCTCGCTACTACACCTATCCGGCCAGCGCCACTCAGGTAGTGCGCGAGGCCGCCCGCCGGCGGATCCGGGTCATCGTGCTCGACCGCCCCGACCCAATCGGCGGGGACCTGGTCCAGGGGAACGTGCGCGACCGGGTGGCCGACCCCGACTCCCAGTTCGTGGGGTTCCTGCCGATTCCCATGCGCCACGGCCTCACGCTCGGCGAACTGGTGCGGCTCGCCGCCGCGCAGCTCCGGCTCGGCGCCAACCTCACCGTCGTACCCGCCGCTGGATGGCAGCGGGGCCGCTACTACGACGCGACCGGGCTGCCCTGGGTGCGGCCGTCGCCCAACATGCCCGACCTGGAAAGCGCGCTCCACTACCCTGGCACCTGTCTCTTCGAAGGCACGAACCTCTCGGTGGGGCGCGGCACGGGCTTCGCGTTCCAGGTGATCGGCGCGCCGTGGTTCGATACCGCCGCCGTGCTGAGCCGTCTGCGCACGATCGCCCGGGGGCCGGGGAGCGTGCTCGCGGGCGTCGAGATCTCGGCCGCCGTGTTCACCCCCCATGCGCCCACGGACGGGAAGTACGACGGCGTGCCCCTGCGCGGCGTGCGGCTGCGCGTCACGGACCGGCAGCGCTAT
>DATBBW010000023.1:0-5533 GCA_036270795.1 Gemmatimonadales bacterium
GTCAAGATGGAAACCCCGGCCAACCACATGACGGAAGACGCGCGCTGGGACTGTCGGGTGACGATCCGGTTCAAGAATTCCACCGTCGCGACGACCGCGAACCCGCAGGAGGCGGCGTGGATCATGCAGTTGTGGCCCGACCAGAACACGTACAAATGGGAGGAACAGCGGCGCTTTGAGATCCTGCTCGCCCACTGGGATCTGCCCGTGACCGATATCACGCCCGGGAAACAATGACGCATTGAAGGCCGATCCTTAGAGCTCATCCTTCCTCCGCCGTCGCAGCCCGCGGCGCACCGTCCGCCGCGGGCCACATGATCGCCCGGAAGGGGATCTCCCAACAGCCCCTGCCGAGACAACGCTAGCGCACGAACGACACGTAGCCGTTCAGGTTGGCGATCGCCCCGATGTGCCCCTGTTGACTGAAGGCGATGCGGCGCGGATTGCCACCCACCGTCAGCGTCTGGGCCAGCTTGCGCGATTGCAAATTGAAGATCTGCACGACGCCTTTGTCCGGGATGCCCACGTACGCTTGTGCGTCGTCTGGGGTCACGCCCATCCCGAACGCCCCGCCCGCGAGCGGAATGGTCGCGGTGACCTGTCCCGAAAGCAGCGTGACCTGGTCCAAGAACCCTGCCTCGTTCGCCACGTACAGAAACTCCCCGTCCCGCGTCACGGCCATGTCTTGGGGGATCCCGCTCACGCTGAAGGTCCGCAGCACCGTGCCGGTGAACATGTCGATCTCCGACACCGAGGCCCCAAACGCCGCACTCACGTAGATGAGCCGAGCATCCGGGTTGACCGCGAAGGCGTTGGGCGCGAACCCCACCTGCACGCTGGCGATGAACTGCAGGGTCCGGGTGTCGACGATGAAGACGGTGGAGCCATTGGTCGAGATGAACAGACGGGTCCCGTCCGGCGAGACCCGCACGACGTAGGGCGACAGGCCGTTGGGGATGGGGATCGTCGCAACCACCGTGGCCGAGGGGACGTCGATCACGCTGACGTTATTGCTGTACTGGTTCGTGACATACGCCGTGTTGCCGTCGGGCGAGAACGTGACGCCCGTCGGGATCTGGCCGGTCGCAATGAAGCCGTTCACCGTGCGAGTCTGGACGGTCGTGATGCCCACGCCGCCGTTGTACAGCTCAGTGAAGTAGCTCAAACCATCCTCGCGCACCGCGATGCCGTACGCCGGTGGCGTGCCCACGCTATCGAGCACCTGACCGGTGGGGTGCGTGTTGGACGGGCACCCAGGACCGGAGGGCGCCAGGACGGCCGTCGCCGGGCTGGGCCAGGCCGGTGAGGACGTCGCAGTGGGTGGCTTCGCATCGGACGCACACGAGGAGAGCGCAAGGACGAACCCGCAGCAGAGCAGTCCAACCGAGGCGCGACGCATCGCTGGCCTCCTAGAGGTGGGGGTAGGAGAACGGCGCACCCCGTGCCGCAAGGGGGCGCCGTAGCGGTATCGCGGCAGGAGGCGCGCCATCATAAACAGGCGTGTCGGTTTGCCGCAAAAACCACGAACGCGCGTCGTCCCGGGCTCTGGTGAGGTTGTCAACGCGAGCCGGCGCCCTGACCAGGCCGCGCGGTCGCTTGTCAGTGAAAGGACGTGGGGTAGCAACGCCACACGATACCGGCACGCCGTGTGGCGGCGACGCTTTAGGTAATTCCCGGACCCCGCGCCACTAGCAGAGGGTCGCGACCCCGGCCTGGAGCGACTGCCACAGCGTCTCGAGCAGCGCCGCGATCCCCCGTCCCGTGACGGCGGAGACCCCCACGACCGGGGCCGCGGCGAGGGCGCGGATCGACGGGAGGGGAGCGCCGGGCGGGAGCAGATCGAGTTTCGTCAACACGACGACGTGCGGCTTGGCGGCGAGCTCCGGGCTGTACTGCGCCGCCTCACGCCGCAGCAGCTCGTAGGCGGCCTGCGGATCCGGGCTGTCGACCGGGACGAGCACGGCCACGAGGCGCGTGCGCTCCACGTGCTGCAGGAACTTGAGCCCCAGCCCCTTCCCGGCGTGCGCGCCCTCGATGATGCCCGGAATGTCCGCGACCACGAACGACCGGGCGTCCGAGAGCCCCACCACACCCAGATGCGGCTCGAGCGTGGTGAAGGGGTAGTCCGCGATCTTGGGGTGGGCCGCAGAGATCACGGAAAGCAGCGTGCTCTTGCCGGCGTTCGGCTCTCCCAAGAGGCCCACGTCGGCGATGAGCTTGAGCACGAGCTCCAGCCGACGCTCTTCGCCAGACTCGCCCGGCTCCCACTCGCGGGGACTGCGGTGCGTCGGGGTGGCGAAGCGCGCGTTGCCCCGCCCGCCCCGCCCGCCCTGCGCGACGACGAGGGTGTCACCCGCGGCAAGCAGCTCGCCGAGCAACTCGCCCGTCGCGGCGTCCCGTATCTCGGTGCCGGTCGGGACGGGAAGGTAGAGGTCCGCCCCGGACTTCCCCGTCATGTTCTTCCCCTTGCCGTGCTGGCCGCGCTCCGCCTTCCAGTGCCTGCGGTAGCGGTAGTCGAGCAGCGTCGCCAGGTTGGAATCGGCGCGGACGTACACCGTGCCGCCCGCCCCGCCGTCGCCCCCGTCCGGCCCGCCCTTCGGGACGAACTTCTCGCGGCGAAACGACGACGCGCCGGCGCCGCCCGCGCCACCCGCGACCTGTACCACTGCCCGATCGATGAACATCGGCCGCTCGACCCCCGCCCTTACTTGAGCCTACGCCCCCGCACATCGTGCCACTGCGCTTCGGTCCGGCGCCGCAGCGCCGGCGTCAGATCGTCCGCGAGCAACGCGAGCACCGCCTCCACCTCGCCCACGCTCGCTCCGGTGTTCAGCGCCCCGCGGAGATGGGAGTGGAGCTGGGCCATGGTGCCGAGCACCGCCACGGCTGCCACCGTGCAGAGCTCGCGCCGCTGCAAATCGAGGCCCGAGCGGCCGATCACCTTGCCGTACGCGTCGACCAACACCAGGTCTTCGAGTGCGGGGTGCAACGCCCGCAGGTTGACGAGCAGCTTGTGATAGGCGCGCCCGTACACCGCGCGACACACCACGGCGCCCCGCTCTTCCCAGGACTCCCAGTCCGCGTGGGCCAGTTGCTCGGCCCCGTCGCCCTGTTGGGGCAGCGGTCCCGTGAGCTCGCGCCACACCCCGAACGCGACGAGCGCGAGGGGGTAACCGACAACGAGCAGGCTCTGGAGCAACAGCTCCTCGATCCACAGCGTGGGCGTTCCGCGCTCGCGCGCCGCCGCGAATCGCACCTTGAGCTCCCCTGCGTCCCCGGCCGCGATCGCCGCCGCCGCGCGCACCAGCGCCGCGGTCGGCGCGTCGAGGGCCCCCGAATCCTCGGCCCGCGCGGCCCCCGGTCCACGCTGCGGCGCCGCCGCGGGGCGCCGTCTCCCCTTCGCGCCGTCCGTCACCGCTCTAACCCTCCCGCGACCCGCAGTTCGCCCACGGTCTCCCCGCGCGTGTTCACGTTCGGCCGCGCGACGAGCGTCGCCCGCCCTGGCCCGAGCCCCAATGCTTCGAGGACCGCCGCCATCGCGAGGGCCGCGGCGAGCCCGTGTCCGTCCGCGACCTTGAGCGCGATGCCCAACTGCTGCTCCACGACGAGCGCGCAATAGACGCCCTCAGCCCCGACCTTGGTGATCACGCGACCGGGCTGAGCCCGCATCAGCTCCGTGCACGGCCGCCCTTCGCCTGCGATAAGATCCGGATGACGGAGCATCGCCTGCGCCACGCGTCCCCCGTCCGACGCCGCGCCGTCCGACAGCCGGGTATAGGCGAGGGCCATGTTGCGCAGCGGGAGCGCGAAACACACCACCCCGCAGCCGTCCACGGCCGTGCCGATCTGGGCAGCGGGCACCTCGGCCCGACGGCTCACTTCCGCCAGACACCGCTGTTGCACGGGGTGCTCGAGCCGCGTGTAGAGCGTCGTCGGCCAGCCATGGTGGCGCGCCAGAGCCAGCATGCCCGCGTGCTTTCCCGAGCAGTTCGAGTACACCGCCGTCAGCTGCACTCCACGCCGCTCGTAGTCCTGCGCCACGCGCTCGGAGAGCGGCCGATGGGGTCCACACAACAGGTCGCGCTCCGCGCAACCGATCTTCGCGAGGAAGTCGCGCACCCGGGCCACTTGTCCCGGTTCGCTCGAGTGCGACCCGCAGGTGAGCGCCAGCTCCTCGGTCGTGAGCCCGAACCGGTCGACCACACCGTCCGCCACGAGTGGCAGTGCCTGGAACGGTTTGGCGGCCGAGCGCCAAAACGTGACGAGCTCCGGGTCACCCGCCCGCGCCACGACCCCGCCTTGCGTGTCCACGACGGCGACGTGAACCTCGTGCCACGCTTCGACGACCGGCCCGCGCACCTGCTCAACGCGCATGGCTCGTCACCGCGAGCGCGATCCCCGCGATCACCAGGATCCCTCCCACGAGCGCCCAGGGCGGCGGCACTTCGTGAATCGCCGGGACCAGCCAGGCGATCAGCGTCGCGCCCACGGGCTCCCCCAGCGCGGCCACGTTCACGGTGGTGACCCGCAGGTGCTTGAGCGCGTAGTTCATCCCCGTGTGGCCCACGAGCATCGGCCCCGCGGCCAAGGCGCCGAACACCGCCCAGTCGGTACCGCGAAACCCGACGAGCGGTATCGCGCGCAGCACGGCGAGCAGCGCGAGCGCTGCCGCGGCCACCGCGTACACCAGGGTGGCGTAGCGCCAGATCCCGACCGTCTGGCGCACGCGGCGGCCGATCACATAGTAGCCTGCGCCCGTCACGGCGCCGACCAGCGCCAACACGTCGCCCGAGAAGGCGCCCAACGAGAGCCGGGCGTCCCCCAGCCCCACGAGACTCGCCCCCAGCACGGCAAGCCCGATCCCCCACGCCTCGATCGGCCGGGGATGCTCGCCCAGCCACAACGCCGCAATGCCCCAGGCGAAAATCGGCTTGAGCGACACGAGCACCACCGAGCTCGCGACGGTGGTGAAGTGGAGCGACGCGATCCACGTCCAGAAGTGGGCGCCGAGCAACAGTCCCGCCATGACGATGAGGGGGAGCGCGGCGCGGAGCGCTGCCGCGTCGCTCACCGCTTGCGCTGGCGCTCCACGGCGTTCCCGCAGCGCGAGGCCGCCCGTCACCGGCAAGACCAGCGCGAGCCGCCAAAACGCGATCGCTAACGCCGGCGCCGTGGCGAACCGCACGACGGGCCCGGCGTACGTGGTCGCCAGGACGGCCAGGATGAGCACCACGACGGGCGACATGAGCGGCTGGGAACTTAATTCAAAACGGCGACGTGGTGCTGCCGTGGGCGACGTGGTGCTGCCGTGCCCCGGGGCCCGGCGGTCGCCCCACCCCTGGCCAGAGCCCGGAGGCACACCCAAATTCCGCGCTCACATGCGCCCTCCGCTCGTCCCCCACGTACCCGGGGTCCTCGTCGCCGCCGTTCTCATCGTCCTGGTCGGGGCGCCCACGTCAGTCGCCGCCCAGGACGCCTCGCCGTACGTGCCGCTCGGGCACTGGACGATGCCGTACGTCGAGCACCTGATCGC
>DATBBW010000024.1:0-4985 GCA_036270795.1 Gemmatimonadales bacterium
GAACACCACCGCCGGCAGGTACACGAGGGCGATGAACAGCGCGAGACCCGCGATCACCGCCACCACGAACACGGCCATCGTCTGGACGAGTGACACTCCGAATTGGGCGACTGCCCCGGCGACGAGCGCGAGGATACCGAGCGGCGCCACGAGCAGCACCCAGTGCACGATCCGGATCAGCGTCTGGGTCACGACGTCGGCGAGGTCGGTGAGGGTGCGCCGCTGCGCGTCGGGGAGGGCGGCCGTCGCCACGCCGAAGATGGTCGTGAACACGATCAGCGGCAGCAGGTTGCCGTCCACGGCGGCGCGCACCGGGTTCTGCGGGATCAACTCCACGATGAACCGCGCGCCCGTGGGGGGCAGCTGGGCGGCGTGCCGGGCCACGCCCGTGTCCGCCCGCGCGGCCTCGCGCAACGCGACCTGCTGGTCGGGGGTGATGGGCGCGAGCGGCAGGAACAGCGCGGCGACCACGAACCCGATGAGGATCGCCGCGAGCGTGGTCCCCCAAAAGAACGCGAGCGTGCGGGCCCCGAGCCGGCCGACGCGCCGCAGGTCGCCGAGTCCCGCCACGCCCGCGAAGAGCGCGGTGGCGACGAGCGGGATCACGACCATCGACAGCAGATTGGTGAACAGGGCGCCGAACGGCCGCAGCCACGTACCGGCGAGCGTGAGCAGGAACGGGGACTGCGTCAGCGCCGCGGCGATGCCCAAGACGAGCCCCGCCACGAGCCCCAGCGCCATCGAGACGTGGCTTCTCATCGACCGCCCGGTATTATTGCCGGGCACAATGATCCACGACGCTCGCTCCCTCCGCAACGGCCCGCGTCCGGCTCGGACGAGGAGCCGGAGGCCCGACCTACTCCCCCGGTCGCCGGGAACGCGCCGCACGTGATCACGCTCGCCGCCGTGCGGCACTCGCTCGCGGGCTATCGCCCCAAGATCGCCCAGTGGCCCGAGGCGCAGCCCGCGGCGGTCGCGCTGATCCTCGTCGAGGGGGCGGACGGCCTCGCCGCGCTCTTCATCCACCGCGCCGAGCAGGTGGGCGATCCCTGGTCGGGGCAGGTGGCCCTCCCCGGAGGTCACCGAGAGCCGACCGATCCCGATCTGCTCGCCACCGCGGTGCGCGAGGCGCGCGAGGAGACGGGGGTCGACTTGACGGCGGCCGAGCGCCTCGGCGCATTAGACGACCTCGCGCCCCGCACGCCAACCCTGCCGCCTGTGGTGGTGCGTCCCTTCGTGTTCGGTCTCACCGAGCGCCCACGGCTCGGGACGAGTCCCGAAGTGCAACGCGCCTTCTGGCTACCGCTCGCGCGGCTCACGGCGCCCGCCGCGCGCGGCGAGATCACCCTCGCGCTGCGCGATGCGACCCGGACATTCCCCGCGTATCACGTCGACGGTGAGGTGATCTGGGGCATGACGGAGCGGATCGTGACCCCGTTTCTCGAATTGATCGGCGCTTTGTAGCTCCTCAAAATCGCCATATTTGCTTGACAACATGCCCAGTTTAGTGTAGTCTAACTCCGCACGCCTGTCTGGCACGAAGTTGTTGCGCTGACGCATCATAGACCGTTTCCCACAGACACGCGGCTCGCGCCTTTCCGGCAGGGAGAATCGGCATGCACGCGACGCTCCGGGACTCGAATCCCCCCCTCACGCGCTCGGTCGAGGACTACCTGAAGACCATCTATCACCTCTCGAGCCAGGGCGGCTTCGCGGCGACGAGCGACATCGCCGCCATGCTCGACGTCGCCCCGCCCTCGGTGAGCGGGATGGTGAAGCGGCTATCCGAAACCGGGCTCATCGAGCACGTCCCCTATCGCGGCGTGCAGCTCACGGCGCAGGGGCGGCGCGCGGCGCTCCGCATGATCCGGCGCCACCGCGTCCTCGAGCTCTTCTTGATGCAACGCCTGGGCTATGACTGGGGCGGCGTGCACGCGGAGGCGGAGCGGCTCGAGCACGCCGTGTCGGACGAGCTGATCGACCGCATGGCGACGGCACTCGGTCAGCCGCAGTACGATCCGCACGGCGACCCCATTCCCACGGCGGCGGGCGAGATCGAGGAAGCGGAGCTCGTGGCCCTCGCGGACGCGCCCCTGGGCGCGAAGCTCGAGCTCCGGCAAGTGGCGACCCAGGATTCGGCCCGGCTCCGCTACTTCGCGGAGCAGGGGCTCACCCCCGGCGTGCTGCTCGCGGTGACCGAGCGCCAGCCGTTCAACGGCCCCACCGCGCTGTCCCTCGTGCCCTCGGGCGACCCGCGCGTGGTGGGGCGCGAGCTGGCGCAGCTCCTGTTGTGCCGCGCAGTGCCGGTGGAGGCGCATGGCCCGCCCGCTCGGTGACGCGGCGCTGGAGACGGTGCAGCCGGGGTGGCGGCGGCCCCGGCTCGCGCCCAGCCTCGCGGAGGTCTATCGCACCATCCCGGTGAGCGAGGGCGCCTGGTGGCGGAAGGCGCTGGCGTTCGCGGGGCCCGGCTACTTGGTGGCCGTGGGCTACATGGATCCGGGGAACTGGGCCACCGATCTCGCCGGCGGCTCGCGCTTCGGCTACGCGCTCCTCTCCGTCATCCTCGTCTCGAACCTCATCGCCATCCTGCTGCAGGGGCTCGCGGCGAAGCTCGGCATCGTCACCGGGCGCGACCTGGCGCAGGCGTGCCGCGATCACTACTCGCGGCCGGTCACGCTCTTCCTCTGGGTGGGGTGCGAGGTGGCGATCGCCGCGTGCGACCTGGCGGAGGTGATCGGCTCGGCCATCGGGCTGAATCTGCTGTTCGGGATCCCGCTCCCCTGGGGCATCGCGATCACGGCGCTCGACGTGCTCCTCGTCCTCGTGCTGCAGCACCGGGGGTTCCGGCTGCTCGAGGCGCTGGTGATCACGCTGATCGCGACCATCGCCGGGTGCTTTTTGTTCGAAATCATCCTGGCGCGGCCCGACGCCGCGGGCATCGCCGCGGGCTTCGTGCCGCACGCGTCGCTGCTCACCGACCCCGACCGGCTCTACATCGCGATCGGGATCCTCGGCGCCACGGTGATGCCGCACAACCTGTATCTGCATTCCTCCGTGGTGCAGACCCGGCGCTACGAGGAGACCCCGGCGGGGAAGCGCGTGGCGGTGAAGTACGCGTTCCTCGACTCGACGGTCGCGCTCTCCTTGGCGTTGTTCATCAACGCCGCGATCCTCGTCGTGGCGGCCGCGACGTTTCACCGCGCGGGCTATACCCAGGTGGCGGAGA
Organism: Gemmatimonadales bacterium; assembly: GCA_036270795.1. Lineage (GTDB taxonomy): Bacteria > Gemmatimonadota > Gemmatimonadetes > Gemmatimonadales > GWC2-71-9 > AG41. Next base: position 3,227 of record DATBBW010000024.1, read on the forward strand.
TCCAGGACGCCTATCGCCTGCTCACCCCGCTCCTGGGCGTGGCGGGCGCGAGCGCCGTGTTCGCGCTCGCGCTGCTCGCCTCGGGTCAGAACTCGACCCTTACCGGGACGCTCGCCGGCCAGATCGTGATGGAAGGATTCCTGAACATCCGGATCCGGCCCTGGCTCAGGCGCCTCATCACCCGCGGCATCGCCATTGTGCCGGCGGCGCTCACGGCTATGTTCTTCGGCCCGAGCGGCACCGCCAAACTGCTGATCTTGAGTCAGGTGATCTTGAGCTTGCAGCTGTCGTTGGCCGTGTTCCCGCTGGTGCGGTTCACCTCGGATCGCGCGAAGATGGGCGAGTTCGTCAACGCGACGTGGCTCAAGGCGCTGGCCTACGGCACGGCCGTCGCGATCGCCGGCTTGAACACCTGGCTGCTCGCGCTGACGTTTCGCGAGTGGCTCAGGTGATGTATTCCCGGATCCTCGTTCCGCTCGAACACACGCCCGCCGACGAGACCATCCTCACGCACGTGCGCCAGCTGGCCCGCCGCCTCGAGTCCCGCCTCGTGCTGCTGCACGTGGCCGACGGCTGGGTGGCGCGGAACATCAAGGAGCTCGACCTGCGGGAGTCGGAAGAGATGCGCGAGGACCGCGCCTACCTGGAGCGGTTGTGCACCGAGCTCCAGGGGGAGGGGTTCGACGCCGATGCGGTGCTCGCGGCGGGGGACCCGGCGAAGGAGATCGCCGCCGCGGCGGCGCGCGAGCACTGCGACCTGATCGCCATGGCGACCCACGGCCACCGCCTGCTGGAAGACGTGGTGCGCGGCAGCACCGCCACCGCGCTCCGCCACCTCACCAAAATCCCGATCCTCATGGTGCGCGCCGAGCGGGCGTAGGCGTCGATCGATCGGTGTGACCATGAGGAAAGCACCGCGTGCGGTTGCGCGAGGCGACAGATTCAAAGCCGGACGCGAGCTGACTGGAGAAGGCTGAGGTCGCTGATGGCCCAATCCGCAGCGAGGCCGCGTGACTCGACTGACCCTGTTCGGACTGTTGGCGGTGACGGCGATGCTCGTGGCTTACGCGTTCGAGCGTCGCAGCCGCTGGTTCATCTTGGCGTTCGCGGTCGCCTGTGCGCTGGGGTCGGCCTACGGATTCCTTCAGGGAGCCTGGCCGTTCGGGCTGGTGGAAATCGTCTGGGCCGTGGTGGCCCTGCGGCGGTGGTGGTTGACGGCCGGGTCAAACGCGCGCCAACAGCGATCCTGACAGCTTCACATGGAGCCCGGCGCGGCCAGCGCCGGGGGGGGGCGTCACCCCGTACGCGCCTGCTCGAGCGCCCGCAACAACGCTCCGAGCCGCCGGTCGCGCGCGTCCCGCAGCCCGTCGATTTGCCCCTTATACGTCCGCTCGATGGCGTGGGTGAGCGCCCGCACCTCGTCGGGCTCGAGCTTCTGCCAGGTGGGGAGCGCGGTCCACCATTCCTCGAAGCTCGCGAGCAGGCGCTGCAGAAACATGGTGACGCCTTCGTCGCCGGCCGCGAGGTGATACGTGAGATGGGGGCCCGCCGCGGCCCACCCGAGCGCCGGGCCAAGCGATACCGCCCGGTCGAGCTCGTCTACGTCGATCACACCCTGAAGGACAAGATCGATACACTGTCGCCACACCACAGCGGCAATCCGGCCCACGACATAGCCCCGGATCGGCTTCTTCAAGAGGATCGGGATGCGGCCGAGCGAGTGGAGGTACCCCTGGGCGCGCACGACCGCTGCGGCTGC
>DATBBW010000025.1:0-8410 GCA_036270795.1 Gemmatimonadales bacterium
TGGTTCTCGAGCAGCCCCCGGATGGCGTCGATTTCGCCAGCATTCAAACCGAGGGAGTCGAGCGACTTCACCGTGGCGCGCGAGTCGAGGATGCGGATCACGACCTTCTCGCCGAGGGCGGCGGGGAGCGTCGAGACGCGCAAGTCGATGGGCTGCCCATTCACCGCGACCCGGGCCCGACCGTCTTGCGGCCGCAGCCGGTCGGCGATGTCGAGCGCGGACATGATCTTGATGCGCGAGATGAGGGGCAGCCCGGCCTGCCGCGGGATCTTCATCACCTGCCGCAGCACGCCGTCGATGCGATAGCGCACGGCCACGCCGCCCTCTTCCGGCTCGATGTGGATGTCGCTCGAGCGGGCGAGGATGCCTTCGGAGATGATCAAATCGACGAGCCGGACCACGGGCCGCTGGCTGGCCTCCGCCTCGGAGATCACGATTTCCTCCGGAGCCGGTTGGTCGGTGAGCGTCACCACGTCCGCCGAGCTCTGCATCCCCTGCAGGAGCTTGTCCACCGCCTTCTCGGGGCGGTACATCTCGTCGAGCTGCTCCGAGATCTTGGACGGCGCGAGCAACAGCGTCCGTATCTCGCGCGCCGTGGCGAACGCCAGCGCTTTCTCGGCGTCCAAGTCGAACGGATTCGCGGTCGCGACCTCGAGAAAGGAATCCGTCACGCGAATCGGCAACACGTGGAAGCGGCGCGCCAGCTGTTCGGGGACCTTCTCCTTCACGGCAGGCTCGAGCTGCGTGATGTCGGCGAGTTTCAGGCGGAACCGGGTCGACAGCGCGGTGAGAATGCGCTCATCGGTCGCGATCTTGGCGGCGACGAGGGTATCCCACAGGGTAGCAGACGGCGCGGCCTTGGCCCGCAGCTCGGCGAGGAGCTCCGGGGTCAGCACCTCCCCAAGAGAGGGGACCAGCCATTCATCCGGGAAGTACTTCTCGGCCATGGGTGAATCTCTCAAAGCTAGCGGACCCTGTGGCGCCGTCCAGCCCGGAGCCGCTCACAGGATGGCCCAGAAGTCGCGCGCCACGTCGAACGCGAGCCCCAGGCGGTGCGTTTCCATCCCCAGGCCCGCCTCGACGCGGAACACGTTGAGCCACTCGAGGCCGAGGCCGAGCGTGACCCGCGCCCCCGGTGTCGCCGCCCACGGTGTGCCAACGACCGGCCGATCGACCCAGCCGCTCGCCACGTAGGGCGCGACCGTGAGGGTCGGGGGGGTGCGGGCGTAGGGACCGACGCGCAGTGAAGCGAACGGGATCGGTACGCGCCACTCGAGGTGCAGCAGGGCGAAGCGCGCGCCGCCCCAGTGGCGAAACGCTTCGCCGAGCAGCGTCGCCCGGCCCCCGAGGACGAACGCGCGATGCGGCGGGAGGCCCGCGCTCGCGACGCCGCTCGCCGCGCGGATGAGCCAGTGGGTGGCGCCGGCCGGGAGCAGCAGGTGGCCCGTCGCCGAGAGGCGGACGTAGGTGGCCCCGCCATCGAGGCGTCCCCCCTCGAGCAGCGCGGCGAGGCTGGCGTCGTGACGGACCGCGAACCCTTCGCTGCGGCGCTCGAACGCGACCTGCAGGAGGTCGACGTCCCGCCCACCCAGCGCCGGGTTGAGGCGGAACGCGCCGTTGGCCGGCGCGGCCGCGACCCCGAGCGAGCCGATCGCCTCGCGGCCCAGCGTGGCGCTCCACTCGCTGCGCACGCCGACGCCGCGGCGATAGCTGAGCCGCGCGCCGTCGGCGAGCACGTAATCGCCGTAGTCGTTCCCGAATTCCTGGGAGGCAAACGAGTTCAGGAGCGGCGCGATCACCGGCCAATCCCCGGCGTCGCGCACCTCGCGGTAGACGCTGGCCTCGAGGGCGCCCCGGCCCTTCCGGTCGACGCCTGTGAGCGCGCCTTTGACCCGGTGGTCGGAGAACCCGTAGCTGACGAGGCCGCGCAGCTCGTGGCGTTCGCCGCCGCCCCGCAGCACGATGCCGGCGCCCGCGGCGAGCCCCTCCACCCGGTTCGCATGGAGCAGGTCTGACAGGCTCCGCACGCCGAGCCGGCGGGGCTTGAGGCCGGTGAGGGCGCGACGCCCCGCGATCTCTTCGGCCTGGGCGCGCACCCGCTCCAGGTCGTTCTGACGCACCGGCTCGGCCACGTCCTGGATCGCCGCGCCGAGCGGGCCCGCCCAGGGAAACGAGTCGCGCTCGGCCTTGGGCAAAAAGGTGATCTCGTCGCCCTCGAACCAGCTCGGCGCGAGGCCGAGGTTGAACACATAGCCATCGATCTGCCAGCGACCACGGATGATGCCGCGGGCCGGCACATCGAGCCACGTGGCGCGCCGGCGGATCTCGATCTCCTGGCGATACGGCAACCAGTAGCGCCGGTCCCACAGCGCGTTGTCGAGCACGACGCTCACGTCTTCGAGCTGGGGATCGCGGTAGGCGCGGGGCGTGAAGTTGAACGCCAAGCGGACGAGGTCCGCCGTGGCCGCGTCGACGTAGAGGATGCCCACGATCCGCGGCACGTCGAACTGCCGGGGGCGCACTCGCAGGGCGACGACGCGGACCTCGCGCTCGGGGAGCGAGATGGTCGTCGTATCGCCGAGCGCGAAGTCGTACACCTCGGGGCCGATCGGGGACAACGGGTGGGGCACGTCGCGCACTTCGTCCCCGTCGCCGATCCGGATCGCGGCGCCGAAGTTGTTCTGGACGATGCCCAAATGATCGCGGTGGTAGTCGATGTCAGTGGGGAATTCGGCGCGGTCGCGCCACCCAATCACGCGCTGCTTGCTGCTCGCGGGGGCCCGCCAGTACACTTCCAGCTCCAACTGGTCGGCCTTGATCAGGCGCGGCGGATCGGCGAGCCCCTCCCCGAACGCCCCGAGAAAGAAGAGGAAGCCGTGGGCCCGGGCCTTGTAGTCGTGCAACGACCGATCGGCGGCCGCACCACTCCGCCGCGCCATGGCGCGACGCGCCAGCGCCAGCGCCGAGTCCGAGTTCCACGTTTGGGCGGGGGCTGGAGGCGGCGCGGCGACGGTCGCGATCCCGGCGACGGCCAGCGAGAGGCGAAGGAGGACGGCGCGCACAGCGAAAGGTCGCGGCATCCAGGGCGCCCGGCAACGGTGCATACGTCGTGTACCCCTCTCGGGGCCCGATGACCGACCCGCGCGCTGACTTCCTCGCTCGCGCCGGGCGCGGCGGCATGGTGCCGGTGGTGCGAGAGGTGGTGCTCGACGCCGACACCCCGCTCGCGGCCTTCGTCAAGGTCGCCCGGCCCCCGTTCGCGTTTCTGCTCGAATCGCTCGTCGGCGGCGAGCGTTGGGCGCGCTACACCTTCCTCGGGACGGAGCCGCGCGAGGTGTGGCGGTACCGCGACCGTCGGGTCGAGCGGTGGACTCGGGGGACGGGCTGGCGGGGAGCGGGCGAGACGGACGACCCGATCGGCCACCTAGCGCAGCAGCTGCGCGCTCTGCCCGCGGTCGACGTGCCGGGGCTCCCCCGGTTTACGGGCGGTGCGGTCGGCTACCTCGGCTATGATCTGGTCCGCACGGTGGAGCGGCTGCCACACCCGCCGCCCGACACCCTCAACCTGCCGGACGCGGTCCTCTTGATCGCCGACACCGTCGTGATCCTCGACAACCTGTTCGGTCGCGCGATCGTGGTGGCGAACGTGGAGGTGCCGCCGGGCGCGGCCACCGCGGAGCGGCTCCGGCGCTACGACGCGGCGCAAGAGCGGCTGTCAGAGATCGTGGACCGCCTGCGCGCGCCGCACGCGCTGGCGCCGCTGGCGCTCCCGGACACCCCCCAGCCCCTCCCCACCGCATCCCGCTACCCGCGCGCGGCGTTCGAGCGGGACGTGGCCAAGATCCTCGGCTATATCACCGCCGGGGACACGTTTCAGACGGTCCTTTCGCGCCGCCAGGAAGTGACCGGGGCGGTCGACCCCCTGCGGTTGTACCGCTATCTCCGCGCCCTCAATCCCGCCCCCTATCTCTTCTATCTCGCGTTCGACGACTTCGCCCTCGTGGGCAGCTCCCCGGAAGTGCTGGTGCGCGTGGAAGCCGGCGAGGTCACCGTGCGGCCGATCGCCGGGACGCGGCCGCGCGGGGCCACGCCGCACGAGGACGAGGCGCTCGCCGCGGCGCTCGTCGCGGACGAGAAGGAGCGCGCCGAGCACATGATGCTCGTCGACCTCGGCCGGAACGACGTGGGCCGGGTGGCTCAGTTCGGCACCGTGCGGGTGACCGAACTGCTCGGCATCGAGCGGTACTCCCACGTGCAACACATCGTGAGCGAAGTGCGTGGCACGCTCCGCGGGGGCTACGACGCGCTCGACGTGCTCAAAGCGTGTTTCCCCGCGGGCACCGTGACCGGCGCGCCCAAGGTGCGGGCGATGGAGATCATCGATGAGCTCGAGCCCGAACGCCGCGGGCCCTACGCGGGTGCCGTGGGGTACGTCGGCTGGGGCGCGACCAATCTCGACACGGCCATCGCGATCCGGTCGGCGCTGGTGCTGCCGGATCGCGTGATCGTCCAGGCCGGGGCCGGCATCGTGGCCGACTCCGATCCCGCACGCGAGTTCGCCGAGACCGAGCACAAGGCGCAAGCGGTGCTGAAAGCGCTGGCGCTCGCGCGGGCCGTCCCCTCGCGATGACGAGGGCGCGAAGTATATTAGGCGTCCGTGTTTAAGCTGCTGAGCACCACGGGCGAGCAGGCCATCGACCTGCAGCCCGGACGCACCGTCGTCGTCGGGCGTGCGGTGACGAGCGACGTCCCGATCTACGACCCTACCATCTCACGCCGCCACGCCGAGCTCTCCCTCGCCGACGGCGGCGTCAAGGTCAAGGACCTCGGATCCTCCAACGGCACGTTCCTGAACGGCGCCCGTATCGCCGCCGACGTCACGGCGGGCGAGAACGACGTCGTCACGTTCGGCAAGGTGGCCTTCCGGGTGAAACAGGTGACCACCCCGGCGGTGCGGCCCCAGGTCGTGCCGGTATCGGCCGAGTTCGCGGGGGCGAAGGCCGCGGGCGGCACGATCGTCCGGCAGCTGCCGGTGAGCGTGTCGGGCGGCGTGCCCGCGATCGTGACCGCGAACCCCTCGGGCGCGTCACACCTCAAGGTCACCGCCAAGTCGTTGGAGGAGCTGCGCGAGAAGAAGCTCGAGCTGCTGCTCGAGATCTCGAAGGAGCTCTCCAAGCAGCAGGAGCTCGATCGGCTGCTCGATAAGATCGTCGAGTTCACGTTCCAAGTGATGAACGTGGACCGGGTCTCGATCCTGCTGCTCGAGGAGAAGACCGGCGAGCTCGTCCCGCGCATCTCGAAAGGCCGCACGGCGCAGTCATCCGCGTCGAAGCACGTGCCCCAGTCCATTGCCCGTCGGGTGGTGGAGGACCGGGTCGCCATCCTGTCGGACAACACCGCCGCCGACGAGCGGTTCAAGGGCAAGTCGATTCTGATCCAGAGCGTCCGCAGCGCCATGTGCACGCCACTCATGGGTACGGATCAGAAGGTCTTGGGGATCTTGTATGTCGACAACCTCACCGCCACGCACTCGTTTTCCGACGACGATCTCAAGTTCCTGATCGCCTTCGGGTCGCTGGCCGCGGTCGCGATCGAAAACTCGCAGCGCTCCGAGCGGCTGCGGCGCGAGGCGCTCGTGCTGTCCAACTTTCAGCGCTATTTCGCGCCGAACCTCGCCGCCCAGATCGCCCAGCAGGAGGGGGCCGTCCAGCTCGGCGGCGTCAAGCGGCCCGTGGTGATCTTCTTTTCCGACATCCGCGGCTTCACGCCCCTCTCCGAGGCGATGGGCCCGGACGAGATCGCCACGCTCTTGACCGAGTACTTCACGGAAATGGTGGAGATGGTGTTCGAGAACGGGGGCACGCTCGACAAGTTCATGGGCGATGCGATCATGGCGCTGTGGGGCGCGCCCATCGCGCACGAGGATGACGCCGACCGGGCGCTGGGATGCGCGCTCGGTCAGCTCACGGCGCTGGAGAAGCTCAACGCGAAGTGGAAGGAGCAGGGCCGGCCCGAGCTCCGCATCGGGATCGGCATCAACTTCGGCGAGGTGTTCGCGGGGAATATCGGCTCCGACCGGCGCCTCGAGTACACGGTGATCGGCGACGCGGTGAACACCGCGAAGCGCTTGTGCGACACCGCCGGCCCGAACGAGATCCTCATCTCGGAACCCTTCTACCAGCAGCTCAAGAAACCCGGCAAGCTCGAGGCCCTGGAGCCGATCCAGGTCAAGGGCAAGTCGAAGAAGATCCCGGTCTACCGGGTGAAGCGGTAAGGCACCCCGAACCGCTCGAGCAGCTCGAGGGCGAGGCGCACGGGCAGGCCCATGACGCCGTAGAAGTCGCCGCGGATCCCCTCCACCAGCGCCGCCCCTTGCCCCTGAATCGCGTAGGCCCCGGCTTTGTCGAGCGGCTCCTCCGTCGCGACATATGCCGCGATCTGCGTGTCCGAGAGCGACCGCACGGTGACCTCCGTCGCATCGAGCGCGTCCTCCAGCCGATCGTTGCGCGCCACCGCGACGGCGGTCAGGACTTGGTGCTGGCGCCCTTGCAACCGGTGCAACATCCCCGTGGCCTCGGCCGGCGTCGCGGGTTTGCCGAACATCTCCCCCCGCAGCACGACCGTGGTATCGGCGGCGAGCACGACGGCGTCCGGCTCACGCGCCGCGACGCTCCGTGCCTTGGCGCGGGCGACCCGGGTGACGTAGCCCTCGGGAAGCTCCGCCGGGACGCGCGCTTCGTCCACGGCCGGGGCGACGACCCGGAACGGGATCCCGAGCATCTCGAGCAGCTGCCGGCGGCGCGGTGAGCCGCTCGCCAGGACGATCACTTCTCCAGCCACAGCGTCACCGGCCCGTCGTTCACCAGCTCCACCTCCATCATGGCCCCAAAGGTCCCCGTCTCGACGGTCACCCCCCCGCCACGCTCGCGCAAGAGCGCCACGAAGCGCTCGTACAGCGGCATCGCCAGCGGCGGCGGCGCCGCGTCCACGAAGCTGGGGCGCCGGCCCTTGCGCGTGTCGCCATACAGGGTGAACTGGGAAACGACGAGGACGCTCCCGGCCACTTCCGCCAGCGCCAGGTTCATCTTCCCCGCGGCGTCCCCGAACACCCGCAGCCCGAGCACCTTGTCCGCCATCCAGGCGAGCTGTTCCTCCGTGTCGGCGGGATGAAAACCCGCGAGCACGAGGAACCCTGTCCCGATCGCGCCGTGGGGCCGGCCGTCCACCCGCACGGCGGCGCGGGAGACGCGCTGGAGGACGACCCTCACTCCACCGTCACCGATTTCGCCAGGTTGCGCGGCTGGTCCACGTTGCAGCCGCGCCGCACCGCCACGTAGTAGGCGAGCAGCTGCAACGGCAGGACCGTGAGCACCGGCGTGAGCAGATCGAGCGTCTCCGGCACCTCGATCTTGTGGTCGGCCAGTTTGGCGAGGCCCGTGTCGCCCTCGGTGACGACCGCGATGACGCGGCCGACGCGGGCTTTCACCTCTTCGATGTTGGACACGACTTTCTGGTACACCGCGTCCCGCGGCGCGATGAACACGACCGGCATGAGGTCGTCGATCAGGGCGATCGGGCCGTGTTTCATTTCCGCTGCCGGATAGCCTTCGGCGTGGATGTAGGAGATCTCCTTGAGCTTGAGCGCCCCTTCGAGCGCCACGGGGAAGTTGTAGCCGCGGCCCAGGTAGAGCACATTGCTCGCGCGCATCATGCGCTCGGCGATCTGCTCGACCTCCGGTGCCCGGGCGAGCACGCGTTCCACGAGCTCGGGCAGGCGGCCAAGGGCGCGCACCACTTCCCGCCCCTGAAGGATTGAGAGCGACCGCAGCCGGCCCATCGTCAGGGTGAGCAGCGCTAACGCCCCGATCTGGCTCGTAAACGCCTTCGTCGACGCGACGCCGATCTCGGGCCCGGCGTGGAGGTAAATCCCACCGTCCACCTCGCGCGCGATGGTCGAGCCGACCACGTTCACGAGCCCCACGGTGCGGGCGCCGCGCCGCTTGGCTTCGCGCAGGGCGGCGAGCGTGTCCGCCGTCTCCCCCGACTGCGAGATCCCTACCACCAGGGTGCGCTCATCGACGATCGGGTTCCGGTAGCGGAACTCGGAGGCATACTCCACTTCGGAGGGGATGCGCGCCAGCTCTTCCATCATGTACTCGCCGATCAACGCGGAATGCCACGACGTGCCGCAGGCGGTGAACACGATGCGGTTCACCTGGAGGAGTTGCTCGTCGTCGATGTTCAAGCCCCCGAGCTTTGCGGTCCCGTCCTCCTCGAGCAGGCGGCCGCGCAGCGTGTTCCGCAAGCTCTCGGGTTGCTCCATGATCTCTTTGAGCATGAAATGGGCGTAGCCGCCGCGTTCGATCGTCGCTAGGTCCCATTCGACCTGGGTGACGGCCTTTTCTTTCTC
>DATBBW010000026.1:0-13146 GCA_036270795.1 Gemmatimonadales bacterium
CATCGTACGCCCGATTCTTCGCTCGGCCCCGCTCCACGACGCGCGTGGCCGTGCGGCCGGCGTCGTCAAACACGTCGTCGCACACGCGCCCGCGCAAGGCAGTGAGCGCGGCCGCGAGGTCGCGGGCGCTCTGCTCGGCGATCGCGCGGTGGCCCGCCTCGTGGAGCTTCACGTGCTCGAGGAATCGCTGCCACGACTCGACGAGCCGGGCGGGGGCGTCCGCGGGCGGGTCCCACCGTGGCAGGGTCACCGTGACGGTAAGTCGCACCCGCACCTCTCGCAGGGCGCAGTCGCCCGCGGCCGTGCCCTCGCGGTAGCTCGACTCCAAGTCCCACGCGGTCAGAGCGTCCACTGGGGTGCCGGACTCCCGCGGCCCGAGTCGCCGCATCGCGTCGACCAGCTCCGCGACGCTCGATCCGGTGATCACGTACCGGCGCTCGCGGTTGGCGATGGCGAGTGCCGCGATGGCCCGTGCTCGCGCCGGCGCGGGGGGAGGCGCGGGATCGACTGCGGGCGGCATGCCCGCGCAGGCGAACGCGCCAACGACCACCGCGAATGACGCACCGCGCAGCGATCGCCGCCCCATGCGCGCGTTATGACAGCGTGATGTCCTGCTCGATCACGAGATCCTTCAACAGCCCCTCAAGCTCGAGCCGCGCCCGGGCTTTCAGAGTCTCATTCCCCTTCAGCTTCCCGGCGCTCACGGCCGCGAACACACTCTTCTCGATCTCGCGCTGGGCCGTGATCCCGAACTGCTTGAGGAACTTGCGCACGGAGAGGTTGAAGGCCTCCTCGTTCATGGGGTCACCTTGAGGACCTGATCGTGCTGGCGCGCCCGGTCGCTCACCTTGATCGCCACTTCCTGGCCCGCCGCCGCGCGCTCGACCTTCTTGTGATCCAGCTCCATCGAGGCGACCTGCTCCGTGAAGTCGGTCGTGTGGCCGTGAAACCGCACCTGCTCGCCCACGGCCAACTCGCCCTCGGTCAGGCGCACGATCGCCACGCCCGGCCCCTTGAAGTAATGCACCACCGTTCCGACGAGCTGCTCGGGCATCGATGCCTCCGCGTGGCGCCCTGCGCACCACTATACCGCGTGGCGCGCGCGGCCGCTACGCGACCGGCCCGCTTTTCGCAGCCGTCCGGAGGCGCAGTCTGGTCCGCTGGTGCAGGGAGGGAGTCGACCGGGCGTGGCGCGCTTCGGCCGCGGGTCGAGCTCTTCGTCCCGGGGGCCTCCGACGCCGTTTCGGGCGCGGCGGCGCGCGACGCGGAGGCGCGAGGGGCGGGACGCGCTCTAGGCCGCTTCGGGCCCGGGGGCCGGCGTCGCGCGTGTGGCGGTCTTGATCAAGCGCTGCTGTTTTTCCCCGAGCAGGAGCGCCGCGTCTTCGCGCAGCCGCTCGCTCGCGTACACCGCCGCCACCGCGCTCCCCGAGCCGCACAGCCGCACCCAATACGGGTGCGTTGCCGCCAGTCGCTCGAACAGCGCGCGCAGCGCGGGGTGGCGCCCGAACACGGGGAGCTCGAAGTCGTTCCCGCCCAGTCGACCGATGCTCCCCCACGCCGCCAACGCCTCCGCGTCGAGCACCACCGGCCCCCGCACCTCGGGCTCGCGGTGCAGCTCGTCCCACCAGCGGTAGGCGTCGCGTGTGGCCACGCCCAGGGGCGGCACGGCGACGAGGACGGGGGCCGGGGTGGGGGGCGCGAGCCGGAACAGCCGCTCGCCCCGACCCCAACCCAGGGCGGCGGGCGCACCGGTCGCCGCGAACGCCACGTCTGCGCCGAGCCGCGTCGCGAGGTGCAGCAGCTCGTGGCGCGGCACCGCCTGGCCCGCGAGGGCGTTCACCGCGTGGAGCGCGGCGGCCGCGTCGCTCGAGCCACCCCCGAGCCCCGCCTGCACGGGAATCCGCTTCGTCAACTCGATCGCCACGCCGAAGGAGCGCCCCGTCGCGTCGAGCACGGCGTGTGCGGCGCGCACCGCGAGGTTGTCGTCGGGAGGGCCGAGGTCGGGCCCGTGCACGCTGAGCGTCACTCCGGACGGGATGCGCGAGACGACGAGCTCGTCGGCGAGCTCGAGCAGCGCGAACGCGGTCTCGATCTGGTGGTAGCCGGACGGCGCCTCGCGCGCCAGGATGCGAAGCACGAGGTTGAGCTTCGCGTGCGCCGCGATGCGCACGCGGTCCGGCGCCCCCATCACGCCGCGGTGCCGGTCCGGGCGCGCAGCTCGGCGAGATGCAGCCGCATCCGCGAGAGCGAGTAGAGGCCGAGCAGGGTGATCGGCACGAACGTGCTGAGGTGATAGCCTACGGCGTAGCTCAGCGCCCGGGTCGCGTCGATGCCGTAGATCGCCAGCGTGGCTTTCGTCGCGACCTCGAACACGCCGACGAACCCCGGCGATGACGGGAGGGCGACCCCGAATCCGATGACGCCCTGCAGCAGCAGCGCCCCCTCCGGGGGAACGGGGATTCCGAAGGCGCGGAAGCACACCGCGAACGACGCCGCGTTCACGAGCCACAGCACGAGCGACCAGCCGACCACCCGGAGGAGTCGCCCGGGACTCTTCAACACGGCGAGGCCCGCGACGAGGCCCTCCGCTGCCTGGACCAAGCGCTCGGCGAAGCGCGCCGGCAGCACCGCGTGGGCCACGCGCTGGAGCAGCGCGAGCCACGGGGCGGGACGGTGCACCACGAGCAGGGCGAGCACGAGCACCACGCCGAACAGCGCCGCGAAGCCCTGGGCGAGCCCCGCGATGGAGCGGCCGCCCAGCGTGGTGTCGTGCGGGAAGGACGGCGCGACGAGCGCTACGGCGAGCAGCGCGACCAGCATGAGGCCGTCGCACACGCGCTCGACGCCCACCGACGCGAGGGCAGTGGTGAAGCGGACGGGGAGCTGCTGCTGCGCCACATAGGCGCGGGCGAACTCCCCGGCGCGCACCGGGAGCAGGTTGTTGGCCATGAACCCGATGGCCACCGCGTGCCACAGCGACCCGAGAGCGAACGCGCCGCCCTCCGGGTCCCGCAGGATCAACCGCCAGCGGATGGCGCGGAGCGGGAAGGTGAGGGTCGCGAGCGTGATCGTCGCGAGCATGAGCACCGGGTCGGCGTGGCGCAGGTGATCGACGAATTGGCGCGGCTGGACACCGTGCAGCGCGAGGCCGAGGAGCGCGAGACTGACCCCGAGCCCGACGACCCACGCCCAGCGGGAAGCGGACCCGCGGCTAGGGGGCGGGCTCGAGGGCGAGGGCAACGAGGTCGCAGACTTCTTCGACGAGCACCCGGAGCGTGTCTCCCGAGGCCTGCCGCGCGGCGGCGCGCAGCTCCTGGGCCCGCTCGAGGGCCCGGGGACCGCGGTACAAGAGGACGCGGACGTCGACCACCGGCAGCTCGGTCGCGCCGCGTGGCGGGGCAGCGGCGGGTCCGGGGGCCGGGCGCGTGGTATCGAGCGACGGTGCGCGGGCGCGCCCCGGCGGCTGGGTGGCGGCCGTCACGAGCTCCTCGAGCGACGCCGGACCGACGCCCGCGAGCACCAGGCGCTGGTACGCGGCCCACGAGCCGACGAGATCCGCCGTCTCGGGCAGTGCATCGCCCATCGGGGCCCTGGGTGCCGTGGCGGTCGACGGCGGGGGTGCGGGAGACGGCGCTGCGCGGGGCGGCACCGGCGCGACTCGCGGGGGGGCAGCGACGGCGGGGGCGACCGGAGGGGGAAGCGGCGGGGCGGCCGGGCCCGCGGCGGGGAGCGCGCGGATCGCGGCGCTCAGGCCGTCGAGCTCGGTCGCGAGCGTCTCTTCGTCCCCCGAGCCGGAGCGGGCCAAGAGGTCGCCGGCGCGCCGCAGCTCGGCGGCGAACCCCGTCGCGTTACTCACGGCCACGCCGGACGCCACGGCCTCGCGCGCGGCGAGCGCGAATTGCGCGACGCGGTCGGCGAGTACGCCGCCGCCCGCGTTCGCCAGCGCGCGGAAGGTGGTGCCGAGGGTGTGCGCCCGCAGCTCGCGCTGTGTGCTCGAGGGCGCGCGCTCGAGCGAATCGGCCGCCTGCCGCAGGTGCTCGCCGTGGCTCACGAGCTCCAGGCGACCGAGCGTCGACGGTCGCGCCACCGGGACGCCCCGCGACACGATGTGGGGACCCGAGTCGTTGTAGTAGAGTGATCCAATGGAGACGGCATCGGGCTCGCTCTCCATAAATCGGACGAGCATGTCGGCGAACTGCCGGAACTCGGCGCCCTCGGGATCGGGGCGCCCGCGCTCGGCCACATCGCGCGCCGAGCGGGCGATCGCCGTCGCCGCCGCCTGGAACAGATCGGCGACGTTGGCCGGCGGCTCGATCCCCGAGCGCGACAGCTCGGCGATCGCGCGCTCGATCCCCTCGAGCAGATCGGGCAACGGCGGCAGGTCGTTCACGGCGGCGAGGCCGCGGAGTGGCTGCAGCGCGCGCAGCACGTGCTGCAGCGGGTCGTGCGCGAGCGGGTTGGCCCGCAGGGCCTGCGCGGCGCGGTCGAGCGCGCTCGCGATCGCGGCGCCCTCGCGCGCCACGAAGGCGCGTGCCCCGGCGTCGAGCCCGAGGGCTTCGGCGGCGCGCACCTGCGCCGAGGGGCGGCCTGCGAGCTGCTCCAGCTCCTGGGCCAGCGCCTCCGCCTTGGCCGTGTCGGCATCGGTCCAGCTCGCGGCCCGGCGCACAAAGATCTTCAGGTCGTCCACGGTGCGCAGCGCGAGCTGTTTCGTGGCGGGATCCCAGGCGCGACGGCCCTCGCGCACCGCCCGCGCCAGCGCTTCGAGCGCCGCCGCCGCCCGCGCGATCGGCTGCTGGTTCGCCATCAACGCGCTGCCGCGCAGCGCCCGCGCCAGCCGCACGAGCTCGTCCGCGCTCGGGCTGTCGCCCTTGGCGAGCAGCCCGTCCAACCGCTCGAGGTACTCCCCCGCCTCGAGGGCGAAGAAGTCCGACATCCCTAAAGGTTTACTGGCGTCCGTCATGGCGCCCCAAGATAGGGTCCGCGCTCGGGAGAAGCCACGCCGCTAGGGCCGGCGCGCCGCATCGACCAGTTGGCGCATGCGGCGCACCGCCTCCTCCATCCCCCAGAACAGGGCGTTGCTGACGATTGAGTGCCCGATGTTGAGCTCCTCGATCTCGGGGATGGCGGCGACGGGCTGGACGTTGTCGTAGGTGAGGCCGTGGCCCGCATGGACGGCGAGGCCCCGGGCCCGGGCGTGCGAAGCGGCGCGCCGCAACGCGGCGAGCGCAGCGTCGCCGCGCCTCCACGTGTGCGCATACCGGCCGGTGTGCAGCTCGACGGCGGTCACGCCCACGCGGGCGGCGCGGTCGATCGTCGCGCGCACGGGGTCGATGAACAGGCTGACGCGCACGCCGGCGGCCGCGAGCGCCGCCACCGCCGCGCGCACCTTGCGCAGCGAGCCGGCGAGGGCCAGCCCCCCTTCGGTCGTGATCTCCTGGCGCCGCTCGGGCACGAGCGTCGCCTGAAACGGCCGGACTTGGCGGGCGATGCGCACGACCGCCGGTGCGGCCCCGAGCTCGAGGTTCAGCACGGTCTGCACCGACCGGCGCAGCGCGCGCACGTCCGCATCCTGGATGTGGCGACGGTCCTCGCGCAGGTGCACCGTGATGCCGTCCGCGCCGCCCCGTTCGGCCGCCTCGGCCGCGCGCACCGGGTCGGGCTCGACGGTCTGGCGCGCCTCGCGCAGCGTCGCCACGTGATCAATGTTGACGTAGAGCCGCATGCCGTCTTACCTTCGGGTCACTTCGCGCACCCCGAGGCGTCCTCCGTGAGACCACGACTGGCTGTGCTCGTCGCGCTGGGCGCCGTCGCGTGCGGTGGCCGGCCCGGCCACCAGACGCCGGCGCCGCAATCGCCGCAGCAAGCCCTCGCGGCGTTCATGGCGGCCGTGAAAGCGAACGATCTCCCGCGCATGGACAGTTTGTGGGGCAATGAGAAAGGCCCCGCCTCCACCTACACGAAGGCCGAGGACGTGCAGAAGCGCCTCGTCGTGTTCCAGATCTACCTCAATCATGTCGGTTACCGCGTGCTCGAAGGCCCGCTGAGCGTGCCCGGTCAGGACCGGGTCGTGCGGTTCCGCATCGAGCTCGAGCGTCCCAATTCCTGCACCATCGTGTTCCCGATCGACCTGATGCGCGCGAGAAGCGGCCAGTGGCTCGTGAACGCCGTTGATCTTGCGAGCCTCCCGAATCCGGCGCGCGGGTGCCCGCACTAGCCCGGGGGAACGTTGCACGGCGGCAGTGCGTTGTCCTACTCGGACAGCTCGAGCAAGATGCCGGCCGTCGCACTCGGGTGCAGAAACGCGATCCGCCGGCCGCCGGCGCCGCGACGCGGGACGGCATCGATGAGGCGATACCCCGCCGCCCGGCAGCGCTCGAGCGCGCGGTCCAGGTCCGGCACGCGGTAGCAGATGTGATGAATCCCGGGGCCCCGCCGGGTGAGAAACTTGGCCACGGGGCTCGCGGGATCGCGCGGCTCGAGCAGTTCGACCTGGACGTCGCCGAACGCGAGGCCGACGATCGTAGCGCCGTCGGCCACCTCCGGCGGCCCCGGCTCGAGACCGAGGATGTCGCGGTAGAACGCCAGGGCCGCAGCGATCGATGGTACGGCGATACCGACATGGGCGACACGGGCGCGTAGATCCGCCATCTCGTCCGTCAACATAACGAGTGCAGAGAAGGGAGTGGAGAGGTCATGGATGGGAGTGGAGAGGTGGTCGCAGGGAGTCAACCCGTGGCGGTTACCGACGCCAGCTTCGCCCAGGAAGTGGAGCAGCAGAAGGGGC
The DNA here is from genome assembly GCA_036270795.1 of Gemmatimonadales bacterium. Lineage (GTDB taxonomy): Bacteria > Gemmatimonadota > Gemmatimonadetes > Gemmatimonadales > GWC2-71-9 > AG41. Next base: position 6,785 of record DATBBW010000026.1, read on the forward strand.
TCACAGTGGTCGATTTTTGGGCCACGTGGTGCGGGCCGTGTCACATGGTGGCGCCCATCCTGGAGCAGTTGGCCGGGGAGTACCAGGGCAGGCTGAAAGTGACCAAGGTGGACGTGGACGCGAACCAGCAGACGGCGATCCGCTTCAACGTGCGCTCGATTCCGAGTATTCTATTCTTTAAGGACGGGCGGCACGTGGACACGCTGGTGGGTGCCTACCCGAAGCCGGTGTTGGATAAGAAGATCCAGCAGCACCTGTTGTAGCATCCTCCCCGGAGGGCCATGCGCGCGAGCACGGCTCGCCTGATGAACTCGCCGGTTCGCATTGCGGACTTGACGTTCCCGCAGGCGAGCCGGCTTGTACATCGTACCCGCCTCGCGTTCATTCATTTGGACAACCTGCTCGCGTTCGGGAAGCGGGATCGCGACGGCCGCGTCGACGGCTACATCTCCGCGTACCTGCCCGACGAGTGCGTGCTGCTGTTCTTCCGCAAGGGCGAGGCGATGAATGCCGCCTCGCTGCACACGAGCGGGCGCCACCTGATCACCATCACCGAGGCGCTGAAGCGAATGCGCGCCGAGGTGGAGCGCGGCGAGCTCGCCTATGCCGCCGCCCCGATGGAGCAGCTCGCCTGGATGTACCAGTCGTGCGCCGTCCCGATCGAGAGCCGCGCGGTCGACCCCCTGAACCCGGGCGGATTCTTCCCGGCCCTCGCCAAGGAACAGCTCACGGGCGTGGTCGAGCTGATCTCGAACGGTCGCGTCTCGTACCTGCGCTTCGCCGCGGGCCGGTTCACGGGCGGATACTTCTGCGACAAGCCCGAGGCCACCTCGGTGCCCGCGTTCCTCGAATCGCTGTTCGAGCCAGGGCCCGACGGCGCGTCCCCCGCCATCACCGCCGCCGTGTTCCCGCCCGTCACCGATCTCCCGCAACAGGCGCCGCACGCGCTCGTCAACACGTACCGCGAGCTGTACTGGCGCATCGTGGATGAAGTGGAGAAGGAGTTTCCGGGCGAGGCCAAGCGGCGCGCCCAAAAAGTGAGTGCCGGGGTTCGGGAAGCGCACAAGGCAATCGCCATCCTGTCGGTGCCGCGCGGCGTGGAGACGCCGGACGCGGTGGTCCAGCCTGAGGAGTTATCCAGCGCCCTCACCGACTGGTCGCTGCAGCTGCTCGAAGGCGTCGAGGTGATGATGCCGGGGACTGCGCCCCGAATCCTGCGCGAGGCCACCCGCGAGCACCGCTATGTGCTGCAGTCCTCCGGTTTCTACGGCCGCCTGCCGTGGCAGGTGACGTGGTGAGATGGCCGGCACCCTGTACGTCGTCGCCACGCCGCTCGGCAACCTCGAGGACCTCTCGCCCCGCGCCGCGGCCACGCTGAGACAGGTCGCGGCGGTCGCGGCCGAAGACACCCGCCACACCAAGCCGCTGCTCGTGCATGCCGGCTCCCAGGCCCCGCTGCTGAGTTTCCATGCCCACTCCTCCGACGCCACGCTGCGCCGCATCCTCCACCTCCTCGGCACCGGGAAGGACGTGGCCCTCGTGACCGACGCCGGCACGCCCACGGTGAGCGATCCCGGCGCCGTCCTCGTCGCTGCGGCCCGGGCGCGCGACGTGTCCGTCGTGACGATCCCCGGGCCGACGGCCGTCGCCGCCGCGCTCTCCGTCTCGGGCCTCGCGGCCGATCGCTACCTGTTTCTGGGCTTCCTGCCCCGCAAGGGCGGGGAGCGCCGCCGCCTGCTCGAGACCATCGCGGAGAGCGAGTGGACGGTGGTGCTGTTCGAGGCGCCGCTCCGGGTGGTAGAGCTGCTCGCGGATCTGGCGACGGCGTGCGGTGGCGACCGGCCGGCCGCGGTGGCGCGCGAGCTGACGAAACTGTTCGAGGAGACCCGCGCCGGGACTTTGACCGAGTTGGCGGGTTATTACGGGGCGGCGCCGCCGCGCGGCGAGGTGACGGTGGTGGTCGCAGGCACCGGGAAGCCGGCCCGCGCCGCGCCGCCCCCCGACCCCGAGACCCGCGCGCGCGCCTTGCTGGCAGCAGGGATGACGCGGCGCGATGTGGCCAACCGCCTGGCCGAGGAAACCGGGATCACGAGAAACGCGGCGTATCGATTGGTGAACGACCTGTGACGACCTGGCGGGGGCTCGGGCGGAGCGGAGCGCCGCTCCTGGGCCTGCTCGTTGGGCTCGCCGGCGTCGGGCCAGAGCGCGCCCGCGCCCCGGCGCCCGCCCCGGAGGCGCCGCTCACGATCGGGCGCTTGCACTACGACGGCGGTGGCGACTGGTACGCCGGCCCCTCGTCGCTCCCCAACCTCCTCGCCGCGATTCGCCAGCGGACCTCCCTCCCGGTCGCCGAGCGCGAGCGCGTCGTCACTCTCACCGGCCCCGAACTGTGGGACGTCCCTTACCTCTTTATGCGGGGCCACGGCAACATCCACTTCACCGACGACGAGGTGAAGCTGTTGCGCCGTTGGCTCGAGCAAGGCGGCTTCCTTCACGCCGACGACGACTATGGGATGGACAAGGCGTTCCGGCGCGAGATCGCGCGCGTCTTTCCCGATCACCCCCTTGTCGAGGTGCCGCTGGGCCACCCGATTTATCACGTGGTGTATGATTTTCCCAAGGGGCTCCCCAAGATTCACGAGCACGACGGCTTGCCGGCTCAGGGGTTCGGCATCTTTTTGGGGGGGCGCCTGGTCGTATACTATTCCTATCAAACGGATCTCGGGGACGGGTGGGAAGACCCCGAGGTCCACCACGATCCACCCGAGCTGCACGAGGCGGCGTTGCGCATGGGCGTGAACCTCTTCACCTACGCTGTGAGCACCACCCGGTGACCGATACCGCGACCCGGCTGCGGCGACTCGGGCTGCCCCACGCGCGCGCCCGTGCGGGCGCGGTGCTCCTCGCGAGTGCCGGGGTCGTGGGCGGGATCGCCGCCGTGGGGCTCGCGCTCGCATCCCAGGTCGCCGCAGTGCTCGGCGCGTGGCTGTTGATCGCCGCGGTGCTGGCGGCGGCGGGATGGCTCATGCCGCGCGCGGGGCGCCACGCGGGGCCGCGCCCCGTAGGGCGGCTCGTCGAGGTCGCCGCGGGCACGCGCGCGGGGAGCGTCGTGGGGCTGCTCGCGCCTGCCGCGCCGGCGGGGGCGAGCCCGGCGCTGTTCGCGCTGGCGGACCGGCGCGCCGCTCAGGTGGTCGAGCGGGCGGCGCCCACGGTCGCCCGGCTGCTCGGGCGCGGCACGCGGACCTCGCTCGCCGTCGGCACCGGGGCGGCGGCGCTCGGGGCGGCGCTATTCGTCGCCGCGGCGCCTGCGGCGGGGCGCGCGGCGGCGTTCTGGCATCCGTTCCGCACGCTGGCCGACGCGCGCGCGCCGGTGCGCCTCTCGGTGGACCGCGCGACGGTGCGGCGCGGGGCGAGCGTCGCCGTCACCGTCGAAGTGCCCGCGGGTTCGCGCGCCGTGTTGTGGACGCGCGGGCCGGGCGAGTCGTGGCGACCGGCGCCGATCGCGCTCGACTCGCTCGGCCGCGCCACGCGGCACCTGGGACCGCTCGAGGCGGATCTCTATCTGCGCGCGACGAGCGGCGGCCGACGCAGCGCGGAGCGCAAAGTCACCGTGGCGGTGCCCGCGTTCCTCGCGACGCTCGAGCTGACGGCCCGCTATCCCGCCTACCTGGCGCGCGCCGATGAGCCGCTCCTCCCGGGCCCGGACCCGATCCCGGTCCCCGAAGGCACGGTGATCCTCACGCGCGGGACGGCGAGCGTGCCGCTCGCCGCTGCGGCGTGGCGCTCGAGCGCCGGTGCGGCGCGCACTCGCCTTGCGGTCGACGCCACCGCGTTCTCGGGTCGGCTCGCGCCCGCTATCTCGGGCACCTGGCTGCTCGACCTGGGCACCGTGGACCAGAGCGCCCTCGAGGGTGACCTGCCGGCACTGCGGCTGCGCGTCGTGCCCGATTCGGCGCCGGTCGTCACGGTCCCGGTTCCCGGCCGGGACACGACGCTGCCGCTCTCCCTGCGCCAACCGCTCGTAATCGACGCCCGCGACGACCATGGCCTCACCCGGGTCGAGGTGGTGAGCTGGCGCGTGAGCCAGACCGGGAAGCTCGGGGCCCCGCTGCGCCAGGCGCTCGACGTGAGTGGACTCGGGGAGCGGGCGATCGTGCAGGGAGACTTGGACGCGGGCCAGCGCGGGCTGCTCCCGGGCGACACGCTGCGGTTCCGGGTCGAGGCCTGGGACAACGCGCCCACGCCCCACGTCGGCCGCAGCCCCGAGTTCGCGCTGCGACTCCCGAGCCTCGAGGAGCTGCGCGCGGCGACCCGCGAGGCGGCGGCCGCCGTGGCCGCCACCACCGACTCCCTCGCCCAATCCGAGCGCGAGTTGGGCGCCCGCACACGCGATCTCGCCTCGCAGCGCTCGCGGGAGGCGTCCGGGTCGCGCCCCCTCGGCGACGCCGGGCGCGAGAGCGCGCTCCCCTTCCAGGCGACCGAACGTGCGGAGGCGCTGGCCCGGGAGCAGGCGCAGTTGCAGCAGCGTGTGGAGGAGCTGTCGCGCGCGGTCGCGGAGATCGCGCGGGCGGCCGAAGCCGCGGGCCTGAACGACACCGCGTTCCAGGCGCGGCTGCGCGAAGTGCAACAACAGCTCGCGCGCGCGTTGACGCCCGAACTCGAGCAGCGGCTGCGCGAGCTTCAAGAAGCGCTCGCGCGGCTCGACCCGGAGGCGACGCGCCAGGCCCTCGAGCGGCTCGCCCAGGCCGAGCAGGACCTCAGGACGGAGCTGGAGCGCAGCCGTGAGCTGTTCCGCCGCGCCGCGGTCGAGGGCGCGCTCGCGTCCCTCGCGGCCGACGCGGAGGACCTGAGGCGCCGCCAGGGCGAGTGGAACCGCGACGACGCGCCCCGTCCCGACAGCACCGCCGCGGCGCGCCAACGCGCCCTCGCCACGCGCGCGGATTCGCTGGCGCAGGGCATCGCGCGCGTGGCGAACGACCTCGCGGCCCCGCCCGCTCCCGCCGCGCTCGCTGTGCCCGAGCAGGCCGTGCGGGGCGCGAGCGGCGCGATGCAACGCGCCGCCCACGCGGCGGATGAGCAACGCGCGTCGGCCGCGCAGCAGGCCGGACACGAGGCCGAGGCGGAGCTCGCCCGCGTGCCGGACGCCCTGCGCCAGGAGCGCGACTCGCTCGCTCGCGGGTGGCGCGAAGAGACGCTCGCCGCCCTCGACCGGGCGCTGTCCGAGACCGCGGCGCTCGCCCAGCGGCAGGAGCGCGTAGCGGAGGCCCTGCGCCACGGCGACGCCAGCGCGACGACCCGGGGGCAGCAGGCGTCCGTCGAGGCCGGCACCGAAGCCGTCACGCGGCAAGTCCGGGAGGCCGCCGGCAAGCACGCGCTCGTGTCGCCCCAACTCGAAGCGGCGCTCGGGTTCGCGCAACGGCAGATGGCGGGCGCGCGCGCCCAGCTCGAGGAAGCCGACCCCAACGCCCAAGAAGCCGCGGGCCGCGCTGAGGAGGCCGTGGATGCGCTCAACACCACGGCCCTCGCCCTGGCCCGTAGCCGGAATGAGGTGGGCGGCGCGCAGTCCGGGAGCGGGTTCGCCGAGGCGGTGGAGCAACTGGCGCGGCTGGCGCGCGACCAACAGGGGCTGAACGGCCAGGCGCAGGGCCTGCTCCCGATGATGGGGGCGGGCGGCCCGGCCGTGCTCGCACAGCTGCGCGCGCTCGCCGCCCGCCAGCGCGCCCTCGCCGAGCAACTCGAGCGACTCAAGGCCGAGGGGACGAGCCCCGGGGCGGGCACGCTCGCCCAGGAGGCGCGTGAGCTCGCGCGGCAACTCGACGCGGGCCGCCTCGACCAGCAGGCCCTGGAGCGCCAACAGCGACTGTACCGGCGGCTGCTCGACGCCGGCCGCACCCTCACGGGCGACGAGCCGGACGACAAGAAGGAGCGCGTGAGCCACGCCGCCACTGGAGATAGCGTGCACATCCCGGACGTGCTGAAGCCCGGCGCCACCGGTGCGGGTCCCAAGCTCCGCTATCCCACCTGGGACGAGCTGCAGGGCCTCACCCCCGAGCAACGGCGCCTCGTGCTCGAATACTTCCGCCGCGTCAATGCGCCCCGGCCCTAGCCGGTGGTCGGTGGGCCTCGCCACGCTGCTGCTGTGGGGCGGCGCGGTCCGCACCTTGTCGGGTCAGGCCATCGGCCAAGGGTCCGAGCTCGAGCGCGCCGGGCAATACGAGCAGGCGGCGAGTCTCTACTTCGCCACGCTCCGCGCCGATGCGTCGAATTTCTCGGCGCTGCTCGGCCTCGAGCGGGTACTGCCGCCGCTCAACCGGCTGATGGAGCTCGTGCCGGTGGCGCAGCGCGCGGCGCTCGCGAGCCCG
>DATBBW010000027.1:0-5756 GCA_036270795.1 Gemmatimonadales bacterium
GCAGGCGCAGACCCGGGAGACCGGGTTCTTGGACCGCCGCGCGAGCGTGGCGGGCCGCTCCTATCGCTATCAGGTCTTCGTCCCGGCCGCGTACACGCCGGCGCAGCGCTGGCCCGTGATCCTGTTCTTGCACGGGGCCGGGGAGCGGGGGGACGATGGTCTGCTGCAGACCCAGGTCGGCCTGGGGGCCGCGCTGCGCCAGAACGCCGCGCGGTTCCCGGCGCTCATCGTCTTCCCCCAAGCCCCAGCGGAGTCGCTCTGGACGGGCGTGCCGGCGCAAGTGGCCATCGCGGCGTTGGATGAGATTAGCCGAGAGTTCCAGACCGACTCGGACCGCGTCTACCTGACCGGCCTATCCATGGGCGGCAACGGCGCGTGGTACCTCGCCTATCGCTATCCGTCCCGGTTCGCGGCGCTCGTGCCGATCTGTGGGTTTGTGACACCGTTTGGCCCGTGGGCGCGCCCGTTTACACCGGTGGTTCCAGGAGACAGCGGGGCCCCGTTTGACGCGCTCGCCCGCCAGGTGCGGCGCGTCCCCACCTGGATCGTGCATGGCGAGGTGGATAACGTCGTGCCCGTGGAACAGTCGCGGCAGGCCGCGGCGGCCCTGAAGGCAGCCGGCGCCTCAGTGCAGTATGTGGAAGTCCCGGGGACGGGTCACAATTCCTGGGATGCCGCGTACGGCTCACCGTCGCTGATCCGCTGGCTCTTCGCCCAGCGCCGCTCGCGCTGAGGCGGGCCCGGCGCGGCGCTCCGGGGTGGCTTCGCCTCACTTGCGAACCAGCTTCCAGAATTGGCGATCGCCGATCACGGTCACGACATGTCCCCGCGCGGCGAGGCGGCGGATCTCCATGAGCTTGAGGCCGCCGCCGGCTCCGGCGATTTGGAGGGCGTTGGGTCGTCCGCGCACCAGCACATCCGTAGAGCGCCCCGGTTTCGGCTGCACAATCGCCCCGGCGCGGCGCGCGGCGCGGATCGCTTCGCGGCGCGGGCGGCTGAGGAAGCCGGTGAAGGACAACCGCTTGCCCGTAAGCGTCCGCACCCGCCCGAAGGGCGGCGCGGTGCGTGGATGCCGCAGCGCTTCCATCAGCTCGTCCGCGGCCGCGTAGCGCTGTCCCCGGACGCCGAGGCAGCGGTGAATGACCTCCTTGAGGTGATCGCTGCACGGCAGTTTGCGGACGTCGCGACTGTGAATCGGGCTCGCGGTATCGCCCCGCAGCAGCATCACGGCAATCAACCCGATCTGGTAGATGTCGTCCCGCTGCTGCCAGCGCCGCACCCTCCCCCACGCGATCTCGTTCGGCACGTTAAACAGATTGAACGCGTCGGCGGTCACGCCGCGCCCGCTGAGCTGATGCGTGGCAATGCCAAAATCGCCAAGTTTCAGCTGCTCGTGTTGGCACACGAACACGTTGAAGGGCGTCAGGTCGCGGTGCAGTGCCTGCCCCCGGTGCAACGCCGCGAGGACCCCGAGCACCGCGGCAATCTCACGGCGCACGAAGCGCTCGGGCTGCGGCCCCTGGCGCTGGAGCCAGGCGCCGAGATCGCCCTGCTCGGCATATTCCATGGCCAGGCAGTAGCGCGTTCCACCCTCGACAACGACGAATCGGTCGTAGATGCGTAGAGCGCGGAGCTCGCGGGCCAGGAGCTCGGCGAAGTAGGCCTCGCGCAGCCACGGCGAGATCCGCTCCGTGATCTTGACGCACACCTGAGGCGGTAGCGCGCCCCGCGGGTGTGGCGTGGCGAGGTAGACTTCGCCGAAGCCTCCCTTGCCGATCAGCCGTCGCAACTGATACGTCCGCCCGCTCTCGGAGCTATGAACGGAAGGGGGTGCGGCGGGCGCCGAGCGCTCGGCGCGCTGGGCCCGGGACGCGCGTGTGCGTGTGGCCATGCGATGCTTGCGAAGAGACTCTAGTATCTGAGCCCGAACGGGCGTGCCGTCAAGACGCTAGGACCGCTGGGGTTGGTAGCGCAGTACGACACCGCCGGTCTGAAGCACCCGCGCCTCGAGGAGCTTCAGCCTCAGCGTCGGCACCGGGGGGGAACAGCGGGCGGCCGGCGCCCAGCACCACCGGCGTGAGGCCCACCCGATATTCATCGAGCAAGCCCTTGCGAGTCAGGGCCGCCATGCCCTCGAACGTCACTCGCCCGAACAGGGGCGTGTCGGCGGCCCGCAACTGCTCGAGCGACAGCTGCTCCAACTCCTCGCCCCAACGCGAGGTCGTGCCAGCCGATGTCCCAGCTCTTGGACCCCTCGAAGCGGCCGTCCAGGGTCACCATGTTCCACATGATCAGACGGCGCATTGCTGGCGTCCCGATCGCCGCCACGTGGGCCATCGGCTGGCACCGGTGCGGCGGACTGTCGCATTGCTCGCTACTCCAAGTATCGGGTCCCGCATCACTTGTAGATCACGTGGTAGGGTTTGCAGATCCCAAGGTTGCCCCATCCAGAGTTCTTGCCGGGCGGGATGGCGATTCGCTGCCGGACGCAGTCTTCCTTCGCCACGAACCAAATCGTGATGGCAACCTCACGGGCACTCGTGTTCTCAAACCGATAGCCGGGATCGAGCCACGTCACGCTTACCGCGCCACAGGCGTCGCCCTCGCATTCGCTCGGGAGCGGCGCCCGGCCCGTCGAGATCTCGTCGGTCGTGGCCCGTCGCACGGAGCCATCGGGGCTGAACAGGGGCCGCGGCGTACTGTCGGTCGGTGGGGCGACGCTCGCCGCGGAGGGGGGTGGCGATTTCGGCGACGAGCCGCAGGCTGAAACCGTGAGTGCCATCAACCAGAGCACACGCGTCCGCACGTACCCGCTCGCGATCCCCGGGGGATCCCGGTGCACACTGTGGAACGGGGCGCACACCATTAGCAGCGACCCGGTAGGGATGCCGAAATCTGCACCGCCCGGGGGGCGGCGACGAGCCCCGCAGCCGAAGTCGCCGCGGGGCTCGTCATCACGCACATCGACCGCCGGGGCGGGGTATCACGGCCCGTCCTGTCACTTCCCTCCGACGGCCTTGTACAACGCTGCGTACGCCGTTGCCGCGTCGGTGCGCCCCTGGGCCAAGCGATCCTGGGCTTCGAGCTCCGTGCGCTGCGCATCGAGCACCTGCAGAAAATCCGTAGCCCCCTCCTTGAACCGGAGCCGCGCCAACTCGGCCGCGTGCTCGCTCGCCGCGCTCGCCTCCTGCAACCGCTCCACCCCCAGGCGGGCCGCCCGGTACTGGGCGAGGTTGGTTTCCACATCTTGCAGCGCGGTGAGCACGACGCGGCTGTACTCGGCCCGGGCCGCGTCCTCGCGCGCCTGCGCCGCGTCGACCTCCGTCTTCACGCGCCCCAGGTTGAGCCCCGGCCAGGTGAGCACCGGTCCCACCACGTAGCGCAGGGTCCCCTGATTGCCGACCGTCTGGAAGGCGGGCGCGGCGTAGCCCGCGCTGCCCCCGATGGTGAGGCGCGGCAGGTAGTTCGCCTTCGCCGCACCAACGAGCGCCCCCTGCGCCGCCGCGAGCCGCTCCGCCGCGGCCACGTCGGGCCGCTCCCGGACGACGACGTCCGGATTCCCGATCGACGTCACGTCGGGCAGGGCGGGAAGCGGCGCGGGCTGCTCCAGCTCCCGGGCCACCTCGCTCGGGGAGCGGCCGACCAGGGCCCCGATGCGGTACTGCGCCGCCGCCACTTGGGCCTCGCGCGCAGGAATCGAGGCCAAGGTCGAGCTCAACTGGGCCTGGGCCCGTTCGGTGTCGAACGCGCTCCCCCGCCCCGCGTCGAGCCGCTGGCGGGTGAGCTCGAAGGTGTGGCGTTGGTTCTCGGCGTTGCGGCGCGCGACCTCGAGCTGCTCCTGGGCGCCCCGCAGCTCGAAGTAGGCGCGCGCCAACTCCGCGGTGAAGCTCACCTGCACGTCGCGCAACTCCTCCTCGGCCACGCCCACCATCGCGCCCTGGGCCTGCACGCTGTGGCGAATGCGGCCGAAGATATCGAGATCCCACGAGGCCGTGATCCCGCCGTCCCACACGCTCTGGTCCGGGAACACGCCGAACGCCCCGGGGAAGGACGCCGTGGAGAGCCGCTGCCGGGAATAGCTGCCCACGAATGTCGCCGAGGGCGTCAGGTCCAGCACGCTGCGCGCGCGGTCGGAGCGCGCGGCGCTCACCCGGGCCCGCGCGGCCCGGACGTCCAGATTGGCCCGCACCACCTCACCGATCAAGCGGGACAGCGTCGAGTCACCGAGCGCCGCCCAGTAGTCCGACCCGCCTTGAGTGGGATCGGCCGGTCGAGCCGGCGTCGGGCTCGTCGCGACGAAGGGCGCGGGAGCCGCTCGATCGGGATCCGTCATGCCCTGAAACGACGCCGGGGGGGCGACTGCCGGCGAGCGGTAGCCTGGAGCCGAGGCGCAGCCAGCCAGCGCGACGACCCCGAGGAGCAGTGCGCTACGCATGGGCCACCTCCCCTACCAAGCCAGGTTCGAGTACGAGGCTCTCCTCCGCAGCCAGAGCCGTACTGGGACTGTGTTCAGCCGCAATGAGCGAGTAGAACACCGGGACGACGAACAGGGTGAACACCGTCCCCACCGTCATGCCCGCCACGAGCACGGTCCCGATGCTGTTACGTGCCGCCGAGCCCGGCCCCGTCGCGAACACGAGCGGGAGGTGACCGAACACCGTGGCCGCCGAGGTCATGAGCACGGGCCGGAGCCGTGTGAGCGAGGCTTCGCGCAGCGCCGCCAACTTCGCGACGCCCTGCGCCTGGAGCGTGTTGGCGAACTGCACGATCAAGATGCCGTTCTTGGCGATCAGGCCCACGAGCGTGATCAGCCCCACCTGGGAGTAGATGTTGATGGTGGTGAGGTTCAAGAAGCTGAACACCAGCGCCCCGGAGATCGCGAGCGGCACCGAGCCCACCAGGACGATCAACGGGTCGCGGAAGCTCTTGAACTGCGCCGCGAGCACCAAGTAGATGAGGATCACGGCGAACCCGAGGGTCGTGGTGAGCGCGGCCCCTTCGAGCCGGATCTGGCGCGACTCGCCGGCGTAGTCGAGGCCGACGCCGGGGCCGGCCACGGCCGTGGCCGCGGCTTCGAGGACGCGCAGCCCCTCCTCCTTCGTGACGCCGGGCTTGACGCCGCCGAAGATCCGGACGGCGTTGCGCTGCTGGAACCGATTCAAGGTCCGCGGTGCCGTCGTCGACTCGATGTGCGTGAACGTCGAGACCGGCACCAGGCGCCCGCTCGGGGTCTTGATCTTGAGGTCGAGCAACGGCCCCACCGTGGTGCGGCGCTCGTCCCCGATTTGCGGGATGACCTTGTAGCTGCGGTCGAAATAGTTGAACCGGTTGACGTAGCCGCCCCCGAGCAGCGTGCCGAGCTCTCGGCCGACGCTCGCCAGGTCGAGCCCCAAGTCGGCAACCTGGTCGCGGTCGATGACCACGCGCGCTTCGGGCAAGTCGATCTTCAAGTCGGTGTCGACGTACAGGAACTTGCCGCTCTGCCAGCCCGCGCCCATCACGGCGCCCACCGTCTGGAGCATCTGCTCGGGTGGAATGTCGCTCGCCAGGATCAGCTCGACGTCATATTGGCCGGGCGACGGCAGCGGCGGGTCGAGGCGAGGGAATACCCGCAGCCCCGGCACCTGGGACACAGCGCCGTAGACCTGGCCGTACATCTGCTCGGTGGTGCGTTTCCGCTCCTTGAAATTCTTCGCGACCATCCCGCCGAACCCGCCCCACGAGGTCGTGATCGACCACATGAACTTGGCTTCGGG
>DATBBW010000028.1:0-1702 GCA_036270795.1 Gemmatimonadales bacterium
CCCGCCCATACAGTGGTCCATGAGGTTGCGGCCGAGCTCGCCGCTCGAGTTGGCGAGGCCCGTCGCAAAGCGCGCGGTCTTGGAGTTGAGGAGAATGCGCGTCGACTCGAGCGTGGAAGCGCACAGGAAGATGATCCGGGCTCGGAACTCGAGGGCCTCGTGGGTCTGGGCGTCGATCACGCGCACGCCCACCGCCCGATCCGTGCCTTCATCATACATGACGCTGTGGACCACGCTGTAGGGCCGCAGCGTGAGCCGACCGGTCGCCTGGGCCAAGGGGAGTGTCACGCCGATCGAGTTGAAGTACGAGCGGGTGATGCAGCCCCGCTCGCACGGGCCGCAGTAGTGGCACGCCGCGCGGCCGCCGTGTGGCACGGTGAGGACGGCGCAGCGGCCGATCGTCAGCACCCGCTCGGGGCCGAAGTGCTTCGCCACCGCTTCCTGCACGACCCGCTCCGCGCAGTTCAGCGCCATGGGCGGCAGGAACCTGCCATCGGGGAGCTGGGGCAGCCCGAGCGATTCTCCACTGACCCCGATGGTCTCCTCCACGTGCGCGTACCACGGCGCGATGTCGGCGTAGCGGATCGGCCAGTCCACGCCGAAGCCGTCTTTCGCATTGGCCCCGAAGTCGAGGTCGCTCCAGCGATACACCTGCCGGCCCCACATGATCGAGCGCCCTCCCACTTGCCGGCCCCGGATCCAGTGGAACGGCTTGTCGGGGTCCGTGACGTAGGGGTGCTCGCTGTCCTTGACGAAGAACTTGCTGCTCCACTCGTCGCAGGCGTAGCAGTGCTGCTGGATCGGCTGGTCGCGTTCGAGCGCCGTGCGGTCCCCCTTGCCGCGGAACCGCACCTCCCACGGCGGAACGTGCTCGACATAATCCCGAGCCGGGTCGATCGGCCGACCGGCCTCGAGCACCAGGGTGGCGAGGCCGCGCTCGCACAGCTCCTTGGCAGCCCAGCCCCCCGAGATGCCCGAGCCCACCACGATCGCGTCGAACGTCGGCGGGGTCATGAGAGCTGCACGCACGGGTCGTAGGAGCCAGGGATGGTTTGGTAGTGCGTCTCGGCCGCCCCGATTTCCGATGTGTAGTAGCCGTACAGGGTGAGCGACTTGACCTGGTGGAAGAAGTGCCGCTCCGGCCGGGCATTGTCGCGCCGCAGCGCCGCGACTTCGGCGTCGAGGCCGGTGAGGAGGGCGGTCCGCTGAGCCCCCGTCGCGGCGAGGAACTCCGTGCCGAAGAGGTCGCGGCTCTTCGTGTCCACGTCGGCGAGCCCGGTGAGAAACCGGGCCCGCTCCTCCTCTGAGAACCACTCGCCGAGCAGCAAGTCGATGAACTCGTGGACCCGCGCCGCCCGCGCCCCAGGCGTGTCGGTCTGGGGGATGATCATCTCCGCGAGGGTCGCGACCGTCTCGCTCTGGTGGGGGTCGAGCACCCCGAGCCCACGGCCGCGCACGCGGCGATGGGTCGCGCGGCCGACCGCCTCGAGTTGTTCGACCGGCAACCCGGCGAGCAGCGGCACCGCGAGCGCGCCCCCGAGCACCCGTATCAGCTCACGTCGATCCACGGCAGGGCCTCCCGCGCCAACTTGCCACGGTCCGCGCAGGGGCGCTAGGGCACGGCCCGCTGGGGTCGGCGGGGCCTGCGCTGGCGCGCGGCGCGGGCGTTGACAGCGTCCCCCGGGGGTGTATGTTTATACAT
>DATBBW010000029.1:0-4929 GCA_036270795.1 Gemmatimonadales bacterium
CCGCCGACGATCAGGCTCTTTCGATATCTCAGCAGCTGCACGCGCTACTCGTATCTCAGGGCGTCGATCGGGTCGAGCCGGGACGCCTTTCGCGCGGGGTAATAGCCAAAGAAGACGCCGACGGCGATCGAGAACACGGCGGCGAGGAGCACCGCCCCAAGCGACAATTGCATCGGCCACCCGAGCGTCCGGCCCACCACGAGCGATCCGGCTATACCCCCGAAGACCCCCGCCGCGCCCCCGACGAGGCTGAGCATGACGGATTCGCCCAGGAACTGCAGCTGGATCGCCCCTTCGCTCGCGCCAACGGCCACGCGCACGCCGATCTCGCGCGTGCGCTCGGTGACGGACACCAGCATGACGTTCATGATTCCAATGCCCCCGACGAGCAGGGAGATGGAGGCGATGGCGACCAGCAGCAGCGTGAGCGTACGGCTGGCTGCGAGTTGCGCCTGGATGATGTCCTCGGGGTTGCGAATGTTGAAGTCATCATCCTCTTCGGGGCGCAGATGGTGGCGGTCCCGCAGCAGGGCGGCCGCTTGCTGACCGGCGAGCTTGACGGCCTCCGGCGAGACGGCCGAGCACAGGATGTCGTCGAGCCACGCCACCCCTTTGATCTTTTTTTGCACCGTCGTGTACGGCAGCAGGACGGTATCGTCTTGGTCCTGTCCGGAAACCGACAGGCCCTTCGGTTGCAGCGTCGCGATGACCTGACAGGGGATGTCTTTGACCCGCGTCACCTTGCCGATCGGATCTTCGGCGCCGAACAGTTGGTCGCGAACCGTGCGACCGATGACACAGACATCCGCCGCCCGGTCGACGTCATCTTGGGAGAACACCGCGCCCTGATCGACGTACCAGCGCTTGATCTCGAAGTACTCGGGTGACACGCCGCGGTACTGTGTGAACCAGTTCGTGTTGCCGTAGATGATCTGCACTGAGCCATCGACGTTGGGCGACGCGCTCTTGATCGACGGGATCTGATTCTTGATAGCCACGGCATCGGCGACGGTCAGGGTCTTCGTGCCATGCGTGCCCGTCCGCACCCCGTTCACCGCCCGTCCCCCGGCTTCAATCCATACGAAGTTGTCTCCCAAATTGTTGAGTTGTCGTTCGACCTGCGCTTGCCCGGCGTTGCCGATGGCCACGACGCAAATCACGGCCGCAATGCCGATCGTGATGCCGAGTACCGTCAAGACGCTCCGCGTCTTGTTGCGGACCACCGCCAACGTGGCGGAGCGAAGCAGCGCGGTGTAGTCCATGATTACCCCCTGATGACAAAATAAGTGCTGCGCGCCGTGGTGGCAGGAGCGGGTCCTCAGGACGCGTGCTGTCCCCGAGACCCGCGACACACTCGGGCCTGCGCGCCGGACCACGGCGCGATGTCGCTCGAGCCGTCTGCCGCCGGGCGGGGCCCTGTCCCGCCCCGGTACGCAGGGTTAGCTTGCGGGGGTCACGAGGTCGGCCACCAAGAGGCGATCTAGCATGCGATAGGGGCGGCGCCCCGGCTGCACTCGGTGTGGCTGCAGCGTCTCAGACGGCCCTCACAGTTCGTCGGCGTTTCCGGCGGATTGGGGGGCCGTTGGCTTTTTGGGAAGGCGGGTCTATGGCAACGAAAAACCCGAAGTACCTCCCCGCGCCGGACGGTCTGTGGTTGCACGTGTACGGGATCATGCCGCCGCAGGCACGCAAGCTCTTCGAGCGGGTCGGGGCGCTGCTCGACGCGGAAGATCGCATCGCCCGGGGCGTCGGTCGCGCATGGACCGGCTCGCTCGTCTCCGAAGCCAAAGACGGCCCGGTGACGCACGTCCTGATCGTGAGCGATAGCGCGACCCGGGACGATCTGATCCATTTGGCGCTTGAGGCCGAGCTGAAGAAGCTCGACGCCGACATCTTCATCGGCGTTCCGATGCTGGTCCCGCAGCGCGGCTGACCCCTCACCTCCCTAGAACGCGAGCGCCAGCCCCAGACGCCCCAGGCTCTCCTGAATCGGCGCGTCGATCTCGCCCGTGCTGCCGGGATTGGTCTTGCGGTCGACGCGTTGGAACGCGTACGCCGCGGTGCCGTGCAGCCGCCCGGCGAGTCGCACGTCGAGTGTGAACCCGAGGTCGAGCGAGATCGGGGCGCGACCCCCACCCGAGAACTGGGGCGCCGCGAGGTAGTCGGCGTGGAACGCGAGGGTCGCGCCGGGGCCCAGGTCGCTGAACGCGCGCGCCCCCACGCGCACCGCACCGACCGACTGCGCGGCGAAGTCGGGCGCGATACTGCGGTGCGTGATGCCGACCTCGACACTCGCATACGGCGCCACGTCGTAGGCCACCCATACGTCCACCTGCGTGGCCTTGAACGACTGGAGTGAGCTGTTGCCGCTCGTGGGATTGAGGGTGGCGCGTGTCACGACAGCGTCCCCGCTGAAGCGCCCGGCTCGGGCCGTCAAGCCGCCGCCCACACCCACCCCTTGATATTGCAGCGCCGCGCCGACCTCGGTGTAGCTCTCGAGCGCGAACTGGGGCCCCACGGTCACCGTCACCTGCTGGGCCGCCGCGGCGCGTGCCACCAGCGCCACGGCCGCGAGCACCCCCGCCGCGCGGCTCACCGGCCCCCCGCGGGTTTGAGTGGCACGGCGCTCAGTTGTACCTCGCGACGGCGCGTGACGTTCTCTTTCGTGATGTCCTGGTTACGCCGCACGAGCTGGTCCCGCAGCAGGCGGTTGTACAAGATGTTCCCCACGGCGGGCCGCGGGGACGGCTTGCGCAGGGTCATCACGAACCCCGTGACCAGCGCGACCCCGCCCACGACACCCAACTCGCGCTTCGAGCTCGAGCCCAGGGTCGCGCTCTCCAGGCCGAGCGTGCCGACCAGCGCGCCCCCGGTATAGAGGAAGGCGAGGCCCGCCGGCCGCCAGCTCTGGGGCGCGATCTCCGTCTCCGGCAGCTCCGGATAGCCGGGGAGGCTCGTCAGATGGGGGACGGTGTCGACCGCGGCGTGTGTGACCCGGACCGGCTGCGAGGCCGAGAACGTGTTCTGCGACGCGGTCGCCTCAACCACGATGAGCCAGTCGCCCGCGGGCACGGGGTCGCCATTGGCGAGCTGCGCGGGCCAGCGCAGGTTCACCGTGCCCGTCACCACCGCGGAGTCGATCAGCAGGCTCGTGGAGCCGAGCACGGCCCGCGTGCGCACCCGGGCCGGGCTCGTCACGGTGAACCGGATCGGGACGTTCCCCTGGCCGCCCACGAACCGGGCGCTATCCACCCGAAGCTGCCGCACCACGAGCACCTGCCCCAAGGCGGCGTAGAAGAGACTCGTGATCTTGGGGGAGATCCGCCGCGGATCGAGGTCGCGGTCAGGGTCGAGCAGGATCGTCTGCTTGAAGGCATCGACCGCCTTCACCTGTGAATCGGTCGCGCTGTAGGAGAATCCCAGGAGCTCGTAGGCGCGCGCCTGATCGGAGCCGGTCATGCGCTCCGTGAGGGCCCGTCGCGCGAGCGTGAGGGCGCTCGCGAAATTCAGGTTGTCGTAGGCCTGGAGCGCCTGGCGCAGCGTGGGGTTCTGCGCGGCCGCGGGCGCTTGTGCCGGCAGCGCCGCGGCGCAGCCCACCGCGAGGAGGAGGAGCAGGCCGCCGAGGCGCATTCTCAGCTCTCCGGTATGAGGGTGTAGCTCTTGCGGATCGTGTTTCCTGGATCGACGTTGACGGTTTCGTTAGCCGGCTTGTACCCCTCACGCTGCACGCGAATGGTGTGCTTCCCCGGCGTCACCGCCTTTCCGACGACCGGGGTGTTCCCCACCTCTACCCCGTCGATATACAAGTCGCCGAAGGGATTGGCGTTCACGGTGATGAACCCCTGGGCGGGCTCGGGCGCCGCGGACGGCGGCACCACGCGGGGCTTCGCTCGCTCGGGACGCCGGGATGGTTGAGGGGGCGTCGCGGGCACGCGAACCGTGTCTTCCTTCACGATCCGAAGGGTGTCCACGGGCCGAGGCCCCGCACCGGCGCGGGAGTCGCGCCCCAGCACCAGGTAGCCCGCCACGCCCGCCGCCGCGACGACCACGAGGCCCGCGAACACGCCCGCGCGCGACTTCCGTTTCGGCGCCGGAGCGGGGGCGCCGGGACGCCGCGGCGGCGTCCCGGGGAGAGGCGTCGTGGGCGCGCCGGTAATCTCCGTGGGGGCGTCCGCCGTGGCGCGCGGGCGCGGGCGGGTGGCGCTCCGGCCTTTGGTCGGGGCCGCGACCGGCTGCTCGGGCCACACGGCGGTCGCGAAATCCTCCATCGTGGGGAAGCGCAGGTCGGGCTCTTTGGACAGGGCGCGCGAGATGGCACCGGCGAGGAACGCGGGCGTGTCGGCGCGCTTGGCGCTCGCGGGGGGCGCTTCCTCGAAGATGTGCTTGTACAGGATCGTATGCACCGAGTCGCCGCTGAACGGCAGTTCGGCCGTGATCATGCGATAGCCCACCACGCCGAGCGAGTACTGGTCGGCCCGCCCGTCCACCGCCTGCCCCTTGGCCTGTTCGGGGGCCATGTAGTGCGGCGTGCCGATGATCATCCCGGTCGCCGTGAAACCGGTGGCCGCCTGCAACGCCTTGGAGATGCCGAAGTCCGTGAGCATGACGCGCCCGTCGTGATCGAACATGATGTTCGCGGGCTTCACGTCGCGGTGCACCACGCCGCGCTGGTGCGCGTGCCCCAGGGCGCAGGCGGCCTCCCACAGGATCCGCTGCACCTCGGGCACGGCGAGGGGCTCCTTTTTCTCCAGCAGGTCCTCGAGCGACGTGCCGGAGATAAACTTCATGACGAAGTAATTGAGCCCGCCCTCGCTCTCGACGCGGTAGATGGGGATGATGTTCGGGTGGTCCAGCTTGGCGGCCGTCTTCGCCTCTTGCTGGAACCGCCGCACCACCTGGTCGTCCTGCGCGACGTCGGGGGGGAGCACC